>JAFPWV010000212.1 GCA_017412675.1 Clostridia bacterium | reverse complement strand
CGGAATTCACGGACGACGGCTCCATCGAGATCAACGAGGGCGACCTCGAGATCACGACGCACAAGTCCTCCGGCGCGGGCGGCCAGCACATCAACAAGACCGAATCCGCGGTCCGCATCGTCCACATCCCGACGGGGATCGTCGTCGGATGCCAGACCGAGCGCAGCCAGCTCCAGAACAAGGAGACCGCGCTCAAGATGCTGAAATCCAAGCTCATGGAGATCAAGCTCCGCGAAAAGCTCGACAAGATCGAGGACATCAAGGGCGTCAAGATGAACATCGAATGGGGCGCGCAGATCCGCTCCTACGTCTTCATGCCCTACACCCTCGCAAAGGATACGCGCACCGGCTACGAGGACGGCAACATCCAGGCGGTCATGGACGGCGAGATCGACGGGTTCATCAACGCGTACCTGAAGATGAACGCCGCGCAGGCATAAAATGCGGCGGGAAAGCGACCGGATCGCCGCGGGGACCCTCTTCGAGGGGATGACCTCCGTGCGCGCGGTCCTCGAAGCGATGGAATCGGGGCGCTCCGACCGGCGGATCCTGCGGCTGTTTGTCGATGAAGAACGGCGGCAGAAGCGCGCGAAGGAGCTCGGCTGGCTCGCGCATGAAGCGGAGCGGTTCGGCTTCCCGATCGAATTCGTCTCCTCGGAAGCGCTCGACGGGATGACCACGGGCTCGACCCACGGCGGCGTCGCAGCGGAATGCTCGGAGCGGACGATCCCCCCGCTGGACGGTTTTGCCCCGCCGTCCGACGGCTTCCTCGTGATGCTCGAGGGGATCGAGGATCCCTACAATTTCGGCTACGCGCTCCGCTCTCTCTATGCCTGCGGCGCGGATGCCGTCGTGCTCTCGCCCCGCAACTGGATGAGCGCGGCGGGGGCGGTCTGCCGATCCTCTGCGGGGGCGTCGGAGCGATTGCCGCTCTATGTCTCGGATCCCGCGGAATCGGCGCGGTTCTTCAAGGCGCACGGCTATCGCGTGCTCGCGGCGGGGATCCGGGACTCCGTGTCCTCGTTCGCGTGCGACATGCGGCGGCCGCTGTATCTGATCGTCGGCGGCGAAAAGCGCGGCATCTCCGCATCCGTTCTCGCCGAGGCGGACGAGATCGTGCGGATCGACTACGGGCGCGCGTTCGGCGGTTCCCTGTCGGCGGCGTCCGCGGCGGCGATGCTGGGATATGAGGTCCTGCGGCAGAACAGAACATAACCGGCCGCTGATACGGAAAACGGAACGGCTGCGGCCGGATTGTCGAAAAAGGAGGTTTTCGGATGGAACAGAACGATGTGATGCGGGAAATGCTGAAAACACAGAAAAAAACGCTCTTTCACGCCCGGCTGCGGACGCTGCTCGCACTTCTCTGCGTTGCGGTGCTCGTCGTCGGATGCGTCCTGACCCTGCGCACCCTCCGGACGGTCCCGGGAGAGCTCTCGGACACGCTCGGCGAGACGAAGCAGACGATGATCGCGGCGCGGGAGGCGCTTGAGCGCTCGAAAGAGGTGAATATCGAAGCGGTGAACGACGCCCTGACCAAGCTCGGTGCGGAGCTCGACCGTGAAAACGGCGGCGGACTGGCAGGCGCGCTCGACAACATTTCGCGCCTCGACCCCGACGCCATCAACAACCTTCTCGTCCGCATCGACGACGTCATGGTCGTCATGGACCGCCTGAGCGCCGTCCTCGAGCGGATCGGAAGTCTCTTCAGCCATTGAGTCAAATTTCCGCAGAATCGAACAGGCAGCCGTCGGATATCCCGGCGGTTGTTCTTTTTTCCGCATTACAAACTTTTTCAAAGAAATTTTCCGAAACCCCTTGACAAGTTCGGTCTAATGTGGTAGTCTATAATTGCTCTAATGCATTAGCAAAAAATCACAGTCTGAAAGGATGGATCTCTCATGGACACTCCGAAGATTTTTGAAAGCGAATACCGTTTCTGCCTCATTCTCTGGGAAAACGAACCGATCCGCAGCGGGGCGCTCGTGAAGCTCTGCCGCGAACGGCTGGGCTGGATGCCGACCACGACCTACACCGTCATCAAGCGGTTGTCCGATCGCGGCGTCCTCGTCAACGAGCACTCCATCGTCCGCTCGCTCGTCTCCAAGGAGGCGGTACAGGAATCGGAGCTCGACGAACTGGTCGAAAAAACCTTTGAAGGTTCCCTCCCGGCCTTCATCGCGGCTTTTGCGAAGAGAAAGGATCTCTCCGAAGCCGACATCAACGAAGTGCAGGAGATGATCGACCGCTACCGGAAGGAGGTCAAGCGTGACTGAGGTCTTCCTGCGCATCTTCAACATGAGCCTCTCCGCGGGGATTTTGGCGCTTGCCGTGATGCTGGCGCGGTGCCTCCTCTCGAAGAAGGCTCCGAAGCGCCTCTTCCCGATCCTCTGGGGACTCGTCGGGATCCGGCTCGTGCTGCCCTTCACGTTCAAGAGCGTGCTGAGTCTGCTCCCGTCCGCGGAGGTCGTCCCGCCGGAGATCCTCACGAGCGACGCCCCCGCCCTCCACACCGGGATCGTGATGATCGACGTGTCCTCGGAGGCGGTCATGGCACCCCTCGCGCCGACGGTGGAGGACAGCGCGAACCCGCTCCAGATCTGGGGTGCGGTCGCGGCGGCGGTGTGGATCGCCGGGGTCATCGGGATGCTTTTGTACGCCGTCATCAGCGTGCTCCTGCTCCGCCGCCGGATGCGGGATGCCGTTCTCCTCGACGGGAACGTGTACCTCTCCGACCGGACAAATTCCCCGTTCGTGCTCGGCATGGCAAAGCCGCGCGTCTACATTCCCTTTACACTGCGGGACCGGGATCTTCCCTTCGTCCTCGCGCATGAACGAGCGCACATCGCGCGCCGGGATCACTGGATCAAGCCTGCAGCGTTTCTGCTCCTCGCGGTCTACTGGTTCCATCCGATCCTCTGGCTCGCCTACATCCTCCTATGCCGCGACGTGGAACTGGCCTGCGATGAGCGCGTGGTGAAAAACTACACGCCCCTCGAGCGTGCGGATTACTCCGAAGCACTCCTCGCGTGCAGCGTGACCCGGCGTGCCATCGCGGCCTGTCCCGTCGCATTCGGCGAGGTCGGCGTGAAGACGAGAGTGCGGACCGTCCTCAACTACCGACGTCCCGCCTTCTGGGCGACCGTTCTGTCCGTCATCGCCGTCGCGGTCCTCGCGGTGTGCTTCCTGACCGATCCCGTAAGCGCGGCGATCAAGAACCCCGCCGTCGGAGATTATGAAGCCGGTGCGGACGGCATCGTCGGATCGGTCGACACGGCGGCCTTTGAGGAGATCTCCCCGGACTTCGCGATCGGCGCGGATGCATACGGCGTCGCGGTCTTCAAGAATCCCCGCCGGGCATGGGAGACCTTTCAGAAGCTCTATGCCGACGATCTCGAGGCGCTCGAAGTGCTCCACGGTCTGAAACCGCTCTCGGCGAAGAACCGGGACATGTATCTCATCTACGGCGCCGAGACCGAGGGCCCGAATCCGGAGACGACCGCCCGGTACCGCTTCATCGCGAAGTTCCTTGACATCTACGACAACAGCTTCACGGATCACAGCGGTCTCACGGCCAAGCCCGGCACCGCGCAGAGCGACGTCCTCATGCCGTCGGCCGACATTCCGTACGAGGTCTTGGCGCTCGCCATGAAAAGAGCGGCGGCCCGCAGCGTGAAGATCACGAAGGAAAGCGCGCTTGTGCTCTATTACAGCGGGGAAACGCACTACGTCTTCCCGACCGGCGAGGGGAAGAAGCCCGTCGTCGTGCTCAACACGGAGGCGGATGTCGTCGGTTACAACGGCACCTCCTACGAACTTCGGAACGTGCGGATCAACATGCCGTCGCTCGATCAGGAATACACGATGCTCTCCTCTGTTTACAACCGTATCCGGAACGAGTGCATCGACCGGCTCGGCCACTCCATCCCCTCGACGCTCCATCCGGAGCTCACCGCGACAATCGACTCCATCGACGAGGTCGCCCGGATCGATCCGGAACCCGGCATGATCGGCGTCGGCTTCCTCGTCCGCTACCGCTTCCTGATTCCCGACGCGTACGCCGACCGCATTCCGGCATCGTGCGAACCGCTCGGCGACGGTTGGTTTGAAGCGCCGCTCCTCTATGGAATGTCGCTCTATTACTCGCTGGGAACGGGATATGTCATGTCACGCTGCGACACCATTCCCACCGATCAGCTGGCGAAGGATCCTTCCGACGACGTTTATCTCTCGCTCCTGGAGGAGTTTTCTCGGGAAAGCGCAGAAGAGATCCTGCGCTCCGCTCTGGAAGCTGAGAAGCTGAGAGTCGAGGAAGAATACCGGCACCGCGGCGGGGACATCCCAACCGAATACACGGACAACTGCGATCCAAACGAACGCCGCCGCCAGATCTTCACGCACTATCTCACCGCGCAGAGCAACCTTGTGAAAAACCTGCAGATGGAGCTGCAGGGCGCGATCGACTTTCTGCCGATCCGGGCGGAGGTGAGCGAACTGACCCTCTGCGGGATCCGCGACAAGGTGACGGTCCGCGACGGTCCGGAGTATCATTGGTATGAGGTCGCCCTCTTCAAGGCGGACTACCGTCTGAAGCTCGAGAATCCGGCGGATGCAATCGACATGCCGAAGTTCGGTCTGAAGCTCGACGGAGATTCCCTCGTACCAGAAGACGGCCCGATCCTGTTCCTCATGATTTCCGAAATCGATCAAAACGGCAATTATACCCTCCGCTATGCCTTTGAAGAGATCGAGGATTACCGGGCGGGACATCTCTACGACTTCTCCCCGGCGGGCAAACCCGATCTCAACTCAGGAAATGTGAACACGGCCGTCGTTGAGCTCGTCCGGGAATACGAAGCGAATCATTGAAGAAAACGAAGAAAACCAAACCGAAAGGGACCTCCCGTTCACAGATGGGAAGTCCCTTTTCCTTTGTTTTTGAAGTTATCCGAGCGCGCACGATCCGTCGGCGGAGAACGCGATCTTCGCGCGGTAGAACGCCTTCATCGCGTCGATCATGTACTTCGTGTCCGCCGTGCCGCCCGTCTCATAGGACGAGTGCATCGCAAGCTGCGCCAGCCCGATGTCGACCGTCGTCATCGCGACGTGCGTGTTGGCAATCGACCCGAGCGTTCCGCCGCCCCCGAGATCGCTCCGGTTGGCAAAGAGCTGCGTCGGCACCCCGGCCCGCTTGCAGATCTCGCAGAAGATCGCCGAGGAGAGCGCGTCAGTGGTGTATTTCTGCGCGGCGTTCGACTTCACGACGACGCCCTCGTTCATGTGCGGGACGTTCAGCCCGTCGGAGAATTCCGGGTGGTTCGGGTGCTTGGCGTGGCCGTTGTCCGCCGAGACCATGAAGGAGGATGCGAACGCGCGCTTCAGTGAGAACCCGAAGGTGTCCGCGATCCGCTCGAGGGTGTCGAACAGAAACTGCGAGCCGGCGCCCTGCTTCGTCGCCGAGCCGGTCTCTTCGTTGTCGAAGGAGCCCCAGACCGGGATCATGCGGCATTCCCCCGCTCCGACCGCATCGAGGAAGCCTTCGAGCGTCGTGTAGGCGCATTGGAGGTTGTCGATCCGCGGGGTGGAGTAGAATTCGCCGTCCGCGCCCCAGATCGTTCCGGGCGTACGGTTGTACAGATAGAGATCCGCCGAGAGGATCGACGATTCTTCGACACCCAGCTCTTCGGCCAGGATGCGGCGGAGCGCCCCCTTCTGCTCCTTCGCGGCGAAGAGCGGCATGAGATCGACGGCGGGGTTGAAGTTGTAGCCGGAGTTGATGTTGCGGTTCATGTGGATCGCGACGTTCGGGATGAGGACGAGATCGCGGTCGATCTTCACGAGCTTCGCGTCGATGTGTCCGTCCTGCGTCACCACCGCGCGTCCGGCGAGGGAGAGCGGGCGGTCCAGCCAGGAGGAGGCGATCATGCCGCCGTACCCCTCGACGTTGAGCTTGATGTACTTGCCGAACGCCTCGGTCTCGGATTCCGCCTTGAGCTTATAGGTCGGACTGTCGGTATGGCTCGCGGCGAGGAGGAACGCGTCGTCCGCTCCGACCGGCAACGCGAAGGCGAGGATCGAGGATTGGTTGCGGGTGACGTAATACTTCCCGCCGCGCCGGAGCTCCCATGCGTCGCATTCGTTCAGCCGGGTGAATCCGGCGGCTTCCAGCATCCCGGCGGCGGCAGCGACCGCATGAAAGGCCGTCGGGCTGTCCTTGATGAAGGCGATCAGACCTTCTGTCGCCCGTCTGTTTTCCTGTGTCATATCGGTCTCCTGTTTCTTCCGATTTCCGATCGATCAGTTCCCGCCCTCGGCGAACGTCTTTGCGATCCGTTCGAGGGACTTGTTCCAGACCTTCTGGTTGCCCTTCAGGGAGGACATGTAATCCGTCTTGTTGGCGGTCACATAGTCGCGCATGTTGCCGAGAAGCTGCATGCCCATCTGCTGGCACATGAAGCCGAGGTCGCAGTAATACGAGGAGCGGATGATCTCGAGGCAGGCGAGGGATTCCTCGTCACGGATGGTCTTGCCGTCGATACAGACGTCCATGTAGGCAGGCATGACGTCGCGGAAGGAGAGGTACGCCATCTCCTCCGTCACCCGGCCGACCATTTCCGCACTTTCCGCCACGGTCAGCGGGAAGCAGGACACGGAGCCGATGTTCGCCTGGATGTGGACGGCGTAGTTCTCCTGCGCGTCGCTGGCCTTCGGCATGGGGACGACGCCGAAATCGGATTCGGACGCGCGCATCCGTTCCACGCACTTGATGTTCCCGACCCAGAAGAGGGCGCGGTCCTCGGTGATGGCGTGCTCGGTCCAGTATTCGCGCGCTTCGGTGGCGGTGGAGGTCCGGTCGACGAGGAAGGTGCCGGTCTGTTCGGAGCAGACCCGCTTGATGCCGTCCATGATGTCGGCCATCTGTTCCGTATAGACGTTGAGGACGGGCATGTCGTTCTCATCCTTGGTGATGAGCTGGTAACCCGTGCCGCTGATGAAGCAGTCGATGCA
This sequence comes from Clostridia bacterium, assembly GCA_017412675.1. Lineage (GTDB taxonomy): Bacteria > Bacillota > Clostridia > Oscillospirales > CAG-272 > UMGS1696. The sequence goes on along the minus strand of JAFPWV010000212.1, from coordinate 21,927 downwards.
GAAGTTGTTGGCGATCAGGCCGAGGGCGTCGTCCTTCGTGATCTTGCCGTCGCCGTCGAGGTCGTGCGTGACGACGTTGATCATCTCGCAGGCCTTGTCGAAGGTCCATTTCCCGTTCAGAACGATCTCATAGAGGTCTTCGAGACCGTAGTTCTCGTGGACGACCTTGTTGAAGATCATGCAGGGCGTCGCGCCGTACGCGTGGATGTTGATGTCGGAGAAGACAAAGTAATTCTTGTGGTTGATGGAACTGCCCTCGAGCATCAAAGAGTTCCAGTACGGCGCGGAAAGGTCGATGACGGGGAGCTCGGAGATCTCGAGCAGGATCCCCTTCGACGCCATCTGGATGCAGTACTGCGCGTTGTTGTCGACGTAGGAATAGGCGTTGTCCCCCGCCGCGACGGATGCGGTGACGGAGGAAACGACCGTCCCGTCGCCGCCGCCGTTGATGTACTGGGTGGTGATGTTGTACTTATCGCAGAGGGTCGTATTGCGGTTGAATTTCGCGTCGTTGACGATCTCGCCGGTCAGCTCTTCCGCCGTGAAATCCTTGTTCGGCTCCAAGTCGTTGCCGTAGTTGTAGAGGACGTTGAAGGCAGCCCCCGCGTAATCGACGGCTTCGAGGTGCGGATCGTATTTCATGCGGTCCTCTTCGGTCTCGGGTTCCGCCGCCTCTTCGACGCCTCCGGTCAGATCGGGGGACAAGAGGTCCGTCTTTCCCTCTTCGGGGCCTTCGGCAGCGGGAGCGGAGCACGCGGGGAGAATCAGCGCAAGGATGAGCAGGAGCGCGCAGATCTTTTTGACGTTCATGATGATGACCTTCCTTTCGGATCAGAGTGAAAGTATTCTCGTCAGGTGCGTTTACGCCCCGATGTCGCAGAGCGGGAGGATCTCGTAGCCCTGGGCGCGGACCCAGTCGATGAACTCGGGGAGGATCGCGGCGTTCGTCGCGGATTCGCCGTGGAGGAGGTACACCGCGCCGGGATGCAGGCCGTTCTTCACCGCCGCGATCCCTTCCTCATAGGTGGGCTGCGCCTCTTCTTTCCAGTCGTCGTAAGCGAAGGACCACATCACCGTGCGGTAGCCGAGCTTCGCCTCGATCGCGAGGAGCCATTCGTTGACCGATCCCTCCGGCGGGCGGAAATAGAGCATGTCCGGCGCGTCCGGGAACGCCGCCTTGAACGCATCCTCGCAGAGCTGCATCTCCCCGACCACCTCGGAGGCGGTGAGGGAGGTCATGTCGTAGTGGTGGTAGGTGTGATTCCCGACGAGATGGCCTTCGTTGAGCATCCGGCCCACCAGATCGACGTTTTTCTCGACGTAGGTGCCGGTGACGAAGAAGGTCGCCGGGGCCTTTTTCTGCCACAGCGCGTCGAGGATCGGGGCGGTCGCGCCGGTTTCGTAGCCGCAGTCGAAGGTCAGATAGATGACCCGGCGGCTCTCGTCCCCGCGGTAGATCGCGCCGTACTTCGCGAGCGTTTCGAGGGTCGATTTCGCGCGGTCCGCCGTGGAGCCCTCCGCCGCCCAGTAATAGGTGACGGTCTTCGTCGCCTCGTCGTAGCTCACCTTGCCCGGGAACCAGTTGTCCTTCTGCGGCGGCTGGTTGCTGTCGGTGAAGCGCTCCTTCGGGATCTTGTCCGCCTCGAGGAGCGTGTCCATGCCGGAGATGTTCCGCGCAGGGATCTCATAGACATGATACCCGTTCACGACCGTCCAGGAGAGTTTTCCGAACGGCGAGCTGGAATCGGGGTTATCGAGCGGCAGAAAGGTCGGCGCCGTGTCGTCGGTCGGTTCGGTCTCGGCCGTGGTTTCCTCGTCGTGCCGCGCCCGTCCGATGCCGCCCGTCTCAGACGGCGTGTCTGCCGTGAGCTTTTTTGCGCAGGCCGCGAGCATGAGCCCCGCCAAGAGGATCGCCGCAAGCCGCAGTTTCGTTTTCATCGCCTCTCTCCTTCCGTCGGTTTCCGTTGGATTCATCCGTTTTTCTCCTTCATGCCTCTCTCGAACGCTCCGCCGCCATGAGGACCTTCAAAAGCGTCAGGCGGTCCCGCACATACGGCGCGTATCGGAGCGACGCCTCAAGGAACGCGGGCGAGCCGTCCAGTCCGATCTCCCCGCACGTCGTCGGCGCACCCGCGCGTCGGAGCAGGTCTTCGATCGCCTCGGCCGAGGGCAGGAGCTTCTCCGCTTCTTTCAGCCGGCGGTCCGTATCGGGCGTGATCCTGATTTTCGCAAGACTCGAGGATTCCGGGGTGCCTCCCGGGAGATTCTCGCGGAGGATGCCGTCCGTGAGGTCGCGGAAGACGGGCTCGAGCGCCGCGCGGTCCATCACCTTCCGGGGATCGATTTCGGAAATCCGCTCATAATCCAGTCCGTCGGCGAGCGCCCCGTGGTATGTCCGGACAACGGCGAGCAGACCGACGCCCACCTGTTCCCCGTGCAGGCCGTCGTTCGTCTCGTTCAGACGGTGCATCTCCCAGAGGTGGGACATGTGGTGCTCCGCGCCGGACGCCGGACGGGAATTGCCGGAGAGCTGGATCGCAAGGCCCGAGATCTGAAGGGCGTTCATGACCTTCTCGCAGTAGGCCTCCTCGCCGATCTCACCGCGCCGGCTGAGCGCCTCGACGAGCTCCCCGATCGCCTCCGATTCGAGCGCCGCCAGTTCCTCGCAGAGGGGTTCTCCGGTGAGGATCTGTCCGACGCGCCAGTCGAAGAGCGAGCTGTACTTCCCGAGTACGTCCCCCACACCGGACGCCGTCAGCAGCGCGGGAGCCGATGCGAAGACCGCCGGGTTCGCAAAGGACGCGACGGGCGGGGAGGACGGGAAGGTCAGCTTCTGCCCGTGCCACGTCATCGCGGCGACGCCGGACACGAATCCGTCGACGGAGGCTGCGGTCGGATAGGACAGAAACGGCAGTCCGTGCTCGTGGGCGACGTACCGGGTGATGTCGTGCACCGAACCCGATCCGCACGCGATGAGCACGTCGGGCCGCTCCGCATTGACGACCTCGCCGACCTTTGCCGTCCAGATCTCCGTCGCGTGCGCGTGCCCGTCCACCGCCGTGAGCTTCGCCGGGAAGAGGGCGGTGAGCCGGGGCGCGAATTGCTTCGTGTTGTCGTCCGCGACGATCAGCGGATTCCTCCAGCCCTTTGCCGCGATGTATGCCTGCATCTGCTCCTCCGCATCCAGCGCGACGACGCATTCCTCGGTGAGGAGCGTGTGCCGGCGTCCGCAGGGGCAGGATTCCATGATTTTCAAGACGTGTTCAAACATTGTTTTTCTCTCTTCCCCGGATCGCTCCGGTTCTATCACACAGCGGCGGCGCATAGGAATGGTGCGGGAAACATCACGATTTTCATGGGAGGTTCGTATGTTCGTCTGCACCGTCCGCGCGAGTACGCTGAAGTTTTTCGGGGTGATCGCCGCGGCTCTCGCCATTCTCTGCGCCGTGGTCCTCTCGGTCCCGGAATACGTTCCCGTCTCCACCAAAGCCGTCACGGCCGCGGCGGAGCAATACCGCTACAAGGGGCTGAAAACCAAGGACGACGCCGCCCGGTTCCTCGCACAATTCGGCTGGGAGGTCGATCCCGAGCCGCTCGAGGTGACGAAGATCCGCATCCCGGAGGAGTTCGACAAGGTCATGAAATCCTACAACGAGCTCCAGCGGGGACAGGGCCTCGATCTTGCGAAATACCGCGGCAAAGAGGTCATGCGCTATACCTTCCGGGTGACGAATTACCCGGATTACGACGGGGTCGTCATGGCGAACGTCATCGTCTGGCGCAACCGCGCCGTGGGAGGGGATGTCTGCTCCTCCGACGTGACAGGCTTCATCCACGGCTTCGAGCGCCCGGCGAAATGATCAGTTCCCGAACGTGAAGCGCTCCCACGGGATCTCGGCGGGAGCCTTTTCCGTGAGGATGCGGTCGACGTGCATGAGGAGCGGGAATTCGCCGGGATCCACTTCCCCGCGCTCCGCCCGGATCCGCACCGCGCGCGCCACCCGGACGGCGACGACGAGCGATTCGAGCGTCACGCCCCGGAGCTCCGCCTTCGCCTCGTCGATGTCGAGCCCTCTCCCGAGCAGGATCCCGACGAGCCGCGTCCGTCCGCCGTAGACCGTGACGTAGAGGTCGCCCGCGCCGACGCACAGATTGTCGAGCGTCCCCGCGCCCTGCAGCGTGAGGAGCTTCGCCATCTCGCGCACGGCCTGTCCGAAGACCGCCGCCTGTGAGTTGTAGTGCAGCTCGGAGTCGATCCCGAACTGCCGCTGGTTGAGTCCGATCGTGAGGGCGACGGCAAGGGCGTAGCCGTTTTTCAGCGCCACCGCGCTCTCGATGCCGACGACGTCGGTCGACAGGCTGATGTGGTAGTAGTCCGTCTGCATGATCTCACGGAGACGGCGGAGCGTTTCCATGTCATGCCCGCAGAACGCCACCTCGGTCTGATCGTGCGCGACGAGCTCGTAGCTCGTGCAGGGGCCGCCCACCGCGTTGAGGTTCGGATGCCGCCCCATCCCGGCGAGCCGCTCCGCCCAGATTGCGGGATACGGCAGGAGCTTGCCGTCCGGGGTGTCGAGGAGCCCTTTGGTCACGGTGAGGACGGGCGTCTCTTCGGGAACAGCGGGAAGCACATGTTCGCCGAACCAGTCGACGCCGAAGCTCGAGACCCCGCCGATGACAAGGTCCGCGCCGCGGATCGCCTCTTCCATGTCCTCGATCTGATAAAACTTCACCCCGGCGGGAAAATCCTTCGTGAATTTCGGATGCCGGTTCGTCTCGCGGCAGGCGTCGATGATCCCGCGGTCGAGATGCGTCCCGACGAGGCGGACCTCGTGTCCGTTTTCCCGCGCCGGAAACGCGAGTGCCGAGCCCATCATGCCGGAGCCGACGATCGTTACAACAGCCATCTGATCGCTCCTCTCAGCCGTGCAGGCCCTTCTGTCTGAGGTAGTCCATCGCCCAGGCGGGATCGTTCGAGGTGAAGAGGACCGCGCCGTTCGCAATGGATTCATCGTAGGCCGCGGGCGTGTCCTTCGGGTAAAAGACCCAGGGCTCGACGCCGTATGTGCGGGCGAAATCGAACATCTGCTTCGGAACGACCTCCGCGCCCTTCCAGGTACTGAAGAGGCAGACGCAGTAGGCATAGTCATAGACGAAGCGCTTCTGCCCCTTCCCCATCAGCTCCTGCGGATGGTAGGCGTGGATGCGGACGCGGTCACCGTATTTCTCCGCGATCCATTCGTTCAGCTCGCCGCTCCAGGTGTTGACGACGCTGCGACCCGTGACGCCGAAGCTGTCCATCATGGCGATCGTCTTTTCGGCGGATTCGTAGGCGAAGGAGCCCCACATCGCGGGGTAGTCCTTCAGCTCCACGTTGAGCATGATGTCGGGGTGCTCCGCCATGAGCGTGAGGAACTCCTCGAAGGTCGGGACCCGCTCGCCGCGGAATTCTTCGCCCTTCCATGCGCCCGCGTCGAGGGTCTTGATCTCGTCGAGCGTGAGGTCGTGCAGGAAACCGGTGCCGTCGGTGGTGCGGTCGACCTTGTGGTCGTGCATGACGACGAGCCGGCCGTCCTTCGACATGTGCACGTCGAGCTCGATCATGTCGGGGTTCAGCGCAACGGCGGAGCGGAAGGAGGCCATCGTGTTCTCGGGGAAGTATTTTGCGTTGCCGCGGTGACCGGCGACGGATATCGGATTTCGGTAAGGCAGTTTTTCCATGAAAAAATCTCCTCGTTCTGCGATCCCGGTGCAGAGGAATCGCCTTCCTCTGTATTGTACCACAGACGGGAGAGTTTTTCAATAAAAATCCGTCGGTCTTTTCACAAAATTTTGTGAAGTTCGGGCAATCAGAGCGCGCGCTCCCACTCCTCCTCGCGGAAGCCGACGAGAACGGCGTCCTCCGTCACGAGGATCGGCCGCTTCACGAGCATCCCGTCGGACGCGAGCAGCGCGATCTGTTCCTCCTCGCTCATCGACGGGAGCCGGTCCTTCAGATTCAGGGATTTATAGAGCAGCCCGCTCGTGTTGAAAAACCTTCTAAGCGGCAGGCCGCTCTTCTTCAGCCAGCGGACGATCTCCTCCGCCGTCGGGGGCTCGTCCTTGATGTGCCGGTCAGTATAGACTGCGCCGCGGGCGTCGAGCCACTTCTTTGCCTTCTGGCAGGTCGTGCACTTCGGATATTCGAGAAACAGCATATCAGTCTCCTTTCAAAATCCATGCGATCCCACGCGCGATGCGGGCGGGGACGTCGCGGAAATGTCCGCCGGGATTGCACTCGAAGACGGCGGGAACGCCTTTGTCCCCAAGGATCCGGCAGGCGCGGCGCGTCTCGTCCTCGACCTTTGCCATCCGGGGATTTTTCGTATTCTTCTCACGGTCTCCGACGGAGAGATACGCCCCGCCGAACCGGACGGTCTGTTTTTCGAGCCAGTCCGTGAAGCCATCGTACCAGAGGGAGCCGGACACGGAGGCGCAGGAGGCGAAGAGATCGGAAGCGGACGCCGCCCAGAGCGAGAAGAGCCCGGCGAGCGAATACCCCGCGATCATCCGGCGGCGGTAACAGCTTCCCGCTTCGATCGCCGGGATGACGGTCTGCCGCAGGAGATCGAGATGCGCCGCCGCGTGACCGCCGAAATCGCGTCCGCCGCGGAAGACCTTCGGCGCGGGCCACGGGGAGAGCGCGTCGTCCCAGTCGATCCCGCCGATCACCGCAAGGTCCGCGGACAGGCCGTCGGCCTCAAGCAGCTCTCGCACATGGCAGGCGGTGACGAAATCCTCGTGCGTGTAGACGATCGTGTCGGCGTCCCCGTCCGCGGGATGCAGCAGGCGCACGGTCAGATCCCCGAAGCAAAAGACGTCCGTATGTCCCGCAAAGGCCCGGAGCTTCTCGAGGATGACGGTGTCCGCCGGGCAGAAGACAGCGTGATCTGCCTCCTCCGCCCGGATCCATTTCATGGCGGCGTGCTCGAGCAGCGTCGGCGCCCCGGATCGGATGCGCGCCTCGAAGAGGGTGAGGTGGACCGTGAGATCGGGGTATTCGTGTGTGACGTCCTGGAACGCGGCGCCGACGTCGAGCTCCACGGCGAGCTCTTCCCTGCATTCCCGCGCGAGCGCCTCCTCCTTCGTCTCCCCGGCCTCGACCTTTCCTCCGGCGAATTCCCAGAGCAGACCGCGCTTTTTGCCGGCCGGACGCTGACAGACGAGAAAGCGGTCGTCCTCCCAGAACAGGGCGGCGACGACTTCGGTGATGGTTTTCCCGCTCATAATGCCTGAATTTCCTTATAGATCTCCTGCATTTCCCGGTCGATGGCGGCGATTTCGTCCGCGCAGGCCAGCATCCGGTCGCCGATGCCCGCCGGGATGGTCTTGGCGTTCTTGTAGCGCAAATCGTGCTCGAGGCTCGCCCAGAAGTCCATCGCCACGGTGCGGAGCTGGACCTCTGCCTTGACCATTTCCGTGCGCTCGGAGAGATAGATCGGCAGCTCGATGTCGAGGTGGAGGCTGCGGTAGCCGTTGTAGTTCGGCTCCTTGATGTAGTCCTGCTCGCGGAGGAGACGGATGTCCGTCTGTCTCAGGAGCATGTCCGCGACGGAATAGACGTCGTCGATGTAGCAGCAGACCACGCGCACGCCCGCGATGTCGTTGACGTTTTCCCGGGCGGATTCCGGCGAGACTTCCTTGCCGCGCGCGAGGAGCTTGTTCACGATGCTCGACGTGGACTTGACGCGGGACTCGATGTGGTGGATGGGGGAACGCTCGTATTTGACCCGGAACTCGTCGTTCAGGATCTCGAATTTGATGGTGAGCTGGCGGATGGCGGCGTTGTAGAGGTGCTCCAGTTCCGCGAGCTCGCGGTAATCCTCGAGGAGGCGTCCGGTGTCGATCGCAGCGCCCGCCGCGATTTCCTTCGGGATCGGATCGGGATTGTTCACATTGTACTCCTTCTCTTCCGAAAAAATCCGCCGGCGGCTGTACCGGCGGGTAAGGGGATGCTGGGCGTCAATTCATGAAATTCGCACGCAGATATTCAGCGGACTGACGGACGGAATCGAACGGGTCACCCGGCCAGGAGTCCTGCTCGACGACGTAATACTTCACGCCCGCCTTCTGCGCCGCGGCGAGGATGCCCTCCCACCAGAGGTTGCCGTTGCCGATCTCGGTGATATAGGGCCCGTTGTCGTCTCTTCCCATATCCTTGAGGTGCAGAATATCGATGCGTCCCGCGAGCTTTTCGATCCAGTGCCGGACGTCGCCGCCGCCGTGCTGGACCCAGTAGGTATCGAGCACGAAGGAGGTCCCGTCGGGATCGAGGCCCTCGGCGAGCATGTCCATGACGGTCTTGCCGTTCTTCAGCCGGATGAATTCGTGGCTGTGGTTGTGGTAGGTGAATTTGAAGCCGTGGGGGCGGACGTTTGACGCGATGGTGTTCGCCTGTTCGATGAAGCGGGAGACCTCGTCGGGATCGGTCGCATGGAAGCCGCCGATGCCCATCAGACGGGTCCCGAGCAGCTCGTGGATGCGCATGGCCTCGTCCGGGTCGCGGAGCATCAGGCCGAAGTCCTCGTGCGTGCCGCAGATTTCAATGCCCTCCTCGCGGGCGATCCTGCCGAATTCTTCATAGGGGATCGCGCAGCCTGCCGTATGGGCATAGGTGTAGCCCATTTCGCGGATGCGCCGGAAGCTCATGCGGATGTTCTCCGCCGTGTCCATGGTGGGACGGATGGAAAAAAGCTGAAGGCCGATGGCGTCGATCATGATTTATGTTTACCTCCGTGGTGTTGTTCTGTCTGTATTATAATTATACCCGGTAACCGGCCGGATTTCAAGCGGTTTGATGAAATTTCGTCGGTTTTGACCAAAGAGATTTGTGCGATCTGCGAGGTTTGCCCGGCACGGACCGGAAACGCGCGCATTTTCAAAGGAAGTTTACAATTTCCTCTTGTTTTTTTGCGCAAAAACGTTGTATTCCCCACCAACTTGTGGTATAATTTCAGTTATCCAAAACCTGAAAGCATCCGCTTTCCGACAATTCATCACCGAAAGGAACCTATCATGAAGAGAATCCTGTCCTGCATCCTCGCCGTTCTGTTCCTTCTCGCGACCGTGACCGCGTGCTCCAACAACAGCGCGAACGCGGATGAAGGCGCGAAGAACGCGACGAACACCCAGACCCCGACCGCCGATCTGACGGAAGAGGCTGAGGAAACTGCGCGCTTCCTCGACTCCATGCCCGAGACCATGGACTTTGAAGGCCGTGCACTCAACTTCCTTCTGACCGAAGGATCGAACGGCAACATCACCGAGCTGTCCATCTGGGCGGAAGAAGACACCGGTGAAGTAGTCGACACCGCCGTTTACCAGAGAAACCTCGTCGTGACCGAGCGTCTCAACATCGCCATCAACGAGCCGGAAGTCAACAACGACTGGAGCGGCAACGCCAACGTCATCCGCAACATGGTTAAATCCGGTTCCGCCGACTACGACCTGTTCGGCGCTTATCAGTACTACGGAATCGTCATCGGCAGCGAAGGCGTCCTTTACAACCTGAACAACAAGACGCTCTTCCCCTACAATGACTTCGACCGCGAATACTGGGGCTCCGGCTACATGAAGAACATGAGCTTTGACGGCACGAAGTACTACTGGGCGACCGGCGATATCGCGCTCCGCTACACCGGCGGCATGTACGTCATCTTCGTCAACTCCACGATCTTCAACAATTACTATCCGGAAGTCAACCTCTATTCCATCGTCGACGAAGGCGAATGGACGATGGACAAGGTCGGCGAGCTCGCTTCCGTCGCGTATATCGACCTGAACGCCAACGGCAGCAGAGACAGCAAGGACCAGTACGGCTTTGTGACCCAGTCCAACGACCTGACCGACGGCGTGGCCGCAGGCTGCATGGTCGACTTCTCGACCCGTGATGAGAACAACCTCCCGGTCATCTCCCTCGACAACGAGTGGACCTACAAATTCTGGGATAAGTACTATGCACTCATGTTCAACAACGACGGTGCCATGCTCAACCCCGTCGGCACGGACGACTCCGTCGCCATCATGACCGCGTTCAGCGCCGGTCAGTTCATGATGACCGACAACAAGCTCTACCAGTCCCCGATCTATCTGCGCGACATGGAAGACGACTTCATGATCCTGCCGATGCCCAAGCTCGATGAGAGCCAGCCGCACTACAACACGAGAATTCACGACTCCTGCACGCTCTTCGGCGTCCCGGTCTCCGTCGGCGGCACGGAATGCATCTCCGCAGCGCTCGAGGCGCTCGCTTCCGAATCCTTCAAGGAAGTCACGCCCGCTTACTATGAGATCGCCCTGAAGGTGAAGTTCACCCGCGACTCCGACTCCGGCCGCATGATCGAGCTCTGCCACGAGAACATCTCGATCGACTTCGCCGCGCAGTGGTCCAACAAGCTCGGCGACATCAACCACTTCTTCCGCGGACGCGCGGATGCGAAGGAAGAATCCATCGCTTCCACCATCGCGAAGAACTCGAAGGTCTGGAACAAGTCCTTGGATAAGCTCGTGAAATCGTTTGAGGACCTCGGCGACTAAACCACACACAAAAAACGGGAGCTGTCTCAAAAGGGCAGCTCCTTTTCCGATCCCGATGACCGCGATGAAAAGACGCACAGCAAACCGTTGTGCGCCTTTTTTCTGTTCAGTTTTCCCGTGCCCAGAGCTTCACGATCCCCGAGAGGATCTCGACGACCTTCTCCATCCCCTCGACCGTGCAGTGCTCGTACGGTCCATGGAAGGCATAGCCGCCCGTTCCGAGGTTCGGGCACGGCAGGCCCATGAACGACAGCCTGGCGCCGTCCGTTCCGCCGCGGATCGGGTCGTGGATCGGTTCGATGCCCGCCGCGCGGGTCGCCTCGTCCGCGATCTCCACCACGCGGAACACCGGACGGATCATCTCCTCCATGTTCCGGTAGGAATCGCGGATCGTGAGCTTCACCGTGCCGGGGCCGTATTTCTCGTTGATGAGCTTTTCGATGTGGCAGAGCGTCGCCTTCCGCGCGTCGAACATCGGGGCGGAATGATCGCGGACGATGTAGTGCAGTTCGGCGGATTCGCAGTCGCCGCGCATGTCCGTGAGGTGGTAGAAGCCCTCATAGCCTTCCGTGTTCCGCGGCGTGTCACCGGCGGGCAGCATCGCGTTGATCTCCATCGCCACGAGGGACGCGTTGATCATGCGGTCCTTCGCCGAGCCCGGATGGATGTTGTAGCCGCGGATCTCGAAGACGGCGGAGGCGGCGTTGAAGTTCTCAAAGACCACCTCGCCCTCCCGCGATCCGTCGACCGTGTAGGCGAAGTCCGCCGCGAATTCGGCGAGATCGAAATGATCGGCGGAGGTCCCGACCTCCTCGTCCGGGGTGAAGGCGATCGAGATCGGTCCGTGAGGAAGGCCGCTTTGAAGGAGCGCCTCCATCGCGCAGAGGATCTCCGTCACGCCGGCCTTGTCGTCCGCGCCGAGCAGGGTCGTGCCGTCGGTTGTGATCAGGGTCCGGCCGGCAAGGGTCTTGAGATGCGGGAAGTTCTTCCCCGTGATCGTCCGGCCGCTTTCGCCGAGGACCACGTCGCCGCCGTCGTAATCCCGGCGGATCACCGCGTGCATGGGACCGTCCGCGAAATCCGGGGAGGTATCGAGGTGCGCGATAAAGCCGATCCGTTTGGCATTCTCATAGCCGGGCGATGCCGGGATATGGCCGTAGACGTAGCATTGTCCGTCGACGTGCGCGTCCGCGATGCCGATTTCCTTCATGTCATTGACGAGGCGGCGTGCGAGGACGAACTCCTTTTCCGCCGTCGGAACGGCTTCGGAATGCTCGTCGGAGGAGGTGGGGATGTTCACATAAGTCAGAAAACGTTCGAGAAGCGTCATGATTTCATTCCTTTTCCTTTATTTCCGCACGATCGAGACCCCGTCGGGCGCTTTGCAGGACGCGCCGGATTTGGTGATCTCGACTTCGATGTCGCCGTAGGGGGTCGGATAGGTGCCGTGCGCCCAGTCGAGGCCGGAGAGGTGCGGATCGAATAGCATTTCCCGGCAGCCGGGGCTCAGAATCTTCAGGCCGAGCACGTTTGCCGCGAGATACGGCGCGGGTCCGGATGCCCAGCCGTGGCAGAGACTGTGGCGGAGCTTGACGTAGCAGTGCGCGCCGAAATCGCCGTGGATGTCGATGCCGTCCGCGGGGACGATCTTGTCGATGCCCGTCGCACCGTCCGCCCAGTCGACGCTGAAGTCCTCCCAGAACGTCGTCGCGCCGAGCTCGAGCATTTTGCCCCAGTAGCCGCGCATGATGTCGAGCGCCGCTTCGTATTCGCCCGCCGCGCCGACTGCCGTGAGGGTGTAATAGCCGAGGAAGGTGGAGAGCCCGCGCGGGCCGTCCTTTGCGATGCAGGTGCGGAACGCCTCCTTCGGATCGATCAGTCCGCCGAGCGCGAGGAGGGCTGCCGGCTGCTTCCAGTCCCCGTACGGGGGAACATGCGCAAGGAGCTTGTCCGCCGCGAGGAAGCATTTCTCCGCCATGTCGCCCTCGCCGAGGGTCTTCATCATCTCGCCGCCCGCAAGCAGCGCCATGCGGAAGAGCCCCTGCAGGCCTGCGTGCTTCGCGTCCGGATGGCTTGCGGTCGGCCAGTCGAAGAATCTCCCCTCCGGGAGGATCTCGGAGCCGTTCTCGTCCACATAGCCGACGTAGCGCGCGAGCATCTCGCGGATGTATTCCTTCTGCGCGGCGAGGTAGGCGTAGTTCCCCGTTCCGCGGTACCACTCCCAGTGGCAGAGCATCCACCAGAGGTTGTAGGAGGACAGGCCGTTCATCGACGCGTCGGTCGGGGTGACGTCACGCACGAGGTCGAGGGATTTCGGGACCACGTCGTTCTCGCCGAAGACCGCGAGGATCGTGGCGAGCTCGGTGTTCATGTCCCCGGCCCAGACGAGGCGGTCGCGCTTGATGCCATCCCAGAGATACCGCTGCATGTTGAGATGCACGGTATAGGCGGCGGTGTCGTAGATCTTCCCGATCAGGGGATCGCTGCAGGCGAAGGAGCCGCGGTATTCGATGTCGCGGTAGACAAGCGTCGCCGTGATGCACCGGATCTCCATGAACATATCGGGCGAGGTCAGCTCCACATAGGCGAAGCGGAAGCCGGATTCGTTCGATTCGTTCGACGCCCACGGCCCCGAGCCGGTCCTCATGTCACGGTTGGCGTGGTCGTTCGTCGCGTTCTTCTCGCCGACGGGCGTCAGGGCCTCCGAGACGCTTTCGCCGAGGCGCAGGATGAAATCGGCGTACGCGCCGTTCATCGACCAGACGGAGACCGTGACCGTTCCGTGCAGCTCCCGGCCGAAGTCGACGAGCACCGCCGCGTTCTCCCCGCTCTCGCGGTTGTCGAGCACGCATTGGTCGTGATAGCCGTAGATCGCAACCTGCGCGGGCTTGTATTCCGTGAGGTGAGCCTCTCCCCGGACCTTGCCCTTCGTGAGCACGACGCGGGTCGGGAAGATCACCTTCCGCTGCCGCTCGTCGTCGATGCCGTAAATCCCGAATTTCTCGTTCAGTTTCATCCTGTCCGTCCTTTCTTCCCGTCCGGCGGGTATTTCCGTTCGTTTCAGTATAAAACAATCGGCGGGGTTTGTCAAGGATTTTGGCGCAATCTGCAAATATTAAAAAAATGCCCTTGCATTCCGGGCGCCGATCGCGTATAATAAGGAAAAACGATCAGAAAAGAGGACCATCATGATCCGAGACCTCGTCATCGATTCCCGCAGCTACCGCAGCTTCGACGAATCCCGCCGCATCGGACGCGCGGACCTCGTCGATCTCGTCGATACCGTTCGGCTCTGCCCTTCCGCCGTCAACCGCCAGCCGCTGAAATACCGTCCGGTTTACGAGCCCGATGAGGTCGAAGAAGTCCTCTCGCACACGCATTGGGCCGGGCTTCTCCCCGACGTCAAGCTCCCGCCGGACGGACACCATCCCACGGCGTTCCTCGCGATCTGCTGCGACACGTCGATCACCAAGGATCCGGACGGCGCGCGCGTGGACTGCGGCATCGCCGCGCAGACGATTCTGCTCATGGCAACGGAGCAGGGGATGGGGGGCTGCATGATCGGCGCGTTCGACAAGGAAGCGGTCGCCGTCTCCCTGCGTCTGCCGAAGAAGCTCGAACCGATGCTCCTCATCGCGCTCGGCATCCCGGACGAGACCGTCATGATCTGCGATCTCCCGAAGGACGGGAACACGGCGTACTTCCGCGACAAGGCAAATCTGCATTTCGTCCCGAAGCGTTCGCTCGAGGAAGTCATCGTCGAATGATCGTCTACGTCATCGCAGCCGCCGCGCTCGCGGTCTTTCTCGCCGTCCGCACGCATCTTGACGACCGTCCGGCGGCGGATCCCGTGAAACGCGCGCACTTCCATCTGCTCTCCGGCATCGCAGGCGCGCTCCTCGTCCTCATTCCCTTCGCCGTCGGCTGGGTCCTCACGGGCCGGGAAAACGACTCGGGAGAATGGGGGCGCGACATGTTCCTCGGCTATTACAAGGCGTTCCTCCCCGCAGCCGCCGTCCTCCTGCTGCTCCTCCTCTTCGCATCGCTCGGCGCGCTGTCGTCTCCGAAGCTGAGAACGGGGCTGTTTCCCCGATTCCGGCTCTGGGCGAACCTCGCGGCGTCCGTGCTGTTCCTCCTCGTCACGCCGTTTTACGCGGCGGTCACGGTTAACCGGTACCTCCCCATCCCCACTCTGATTCTTTGCTCCGGCATCGGTATTTCCCTGCTCTTCCGTCTCGCGCTCCTCGTCGAGTACCGCGTCCGGCGATCCTGAGCAGTCGTTCAAGAAAGGCTTTTCCATGAAGACCTCCGTCAAGCTTGCGTCCCTGATCGCCCTCCTTGCCGTCATTCTGACACTCTCCTGCCTCCTCACGCCCGCATACGCCGTCGGGGAGACGATCACGAAGACCGTCAACATCGCGGCTGCCAACAAGAACGAAAGCGGTCCCGGCTACAGCTGGGCCAACCGTTACGATATCCTCACGCTCTCCGGTCTGCATGTCGAGACCGACGATCCCTACGGCCTCCGTCTGCCGAAGAACTGCACGGTCGTCCTCGAGGGCGACAACTATGTCAAGGCGGCGAAGTACGGCGTCTCCCTCTCCGGCACGGTCGTCTTCAAGGGCTCGGGCTCCCTCACCGTCGAGGCCGGGGAGATCGGCTTCTATCTGATCTCACAGGACAAGACGCAGAAGATCCGCCTGATCGAAGGGTCCTATACCATCACCGCCGGGACCTGGGGCATTTACAGCGACGCCGCGGACTTCTCCTTTGTCGGCGACAGCATGACGATCAATATGACAAACCCCGATTCCCCGGCGATCGAAGGCCGCTGCGTCAACCTCCTCGGCGGCACCTTCTGCTCCAACGCACCGGTTGAGGCGACACAGGCGCTCCTCGTGAACGGCGTCACCCTCGATATCCAGGCGAACCGCCCTGCGCTCTCCGCGAAGAATCTCGAAATCAAGAACATCGCGCTGACGAACGGCGGGGATTACAGCGGCGAGAACAGCATTTCGGCGAAGGGTCTCGCAAAGTTCCACGCAAAGAGCGTCCTGCTCGGCGAAAACGTCCCAGGCTGGGTGGACTATCTGCTCCTCCTCGCCGCGCTTGCCGTCGTCGCCGCGCTGATCGTCTTCCCGGCGCTGCACAAAAAGAAGAAGAAAAAAGAACTCTACGAACGCCTCGCCAAAGAGGGCTATCACGTCCCCGAAGCGTAAATACCGAAGGGCTGCTCTCCCGGGCAGTCCTTTTCCGAATCCAGATTGCAGAAAGGTCTTCATGATGAAATCCATCCGAGAAGTGTACAAAACCGGGCGGGGGCCGTCCTCGTCCCACACGATGGGCCCGCAGAAGGCCGCGATGATCTTCCGCGCGAAGTACCCGGACGCCGCCTCCTACCGCTGCATCCTCTACGGATCCCTCGCCGAGACGGGAAGAGGACACCGGACCGACACCGCCGTGACCGAGACCTTCGCGCCCCTGCCGTGCGAGGTGATCTTCAACCCGGACCGCTCGATCCCCCTGCCCCACGACAACACCCTCGACCTCTTCGCGCTGGGCTCCGACGGTCATGAGATCGGACGGATGCGGATCATGTCCGTCGGCGGCGGGGACATCCAGGTGGAGGGCGAGCCGGGGTACGATCTGCCCGAGATCTATCCGGAGACCTGCTTCACCGAAGTGGCGGAGGCCTGTCTCAGGCGCAACATCCGCCTGTCCGAATACGTCTTCGAGCACGAGGGCGACGGCATCCGCGATTTCCTCTTCGACGTGTGGAACACGATGAAGCAGGAGATCGAAGAAGGGCTGACCTGGCGCGGCGTCCTCCCGGGCGGGCTGAACGTCGAGCGGAAGGCGCAGTATCTCTACAACCAGCGGCACATCGACGAAAGCGCGAACACGCGGGAAAACCGGATCGTCTGCGCATACGCCTTTGCCGCAAGCGAGCAGAACGCGGACTGCGGGACCATCGTCACGGCGCCGACCTGCGGCTCCTGCGCGGTGCTGCCGTCGGTGCTCAAGTATATGCAGGAGCAGAAGGGCTTTTCGGACCGCCAGATCGTGAAGGCGCTGGCCGTCGGCGGGCTGATCGGGACGATCGTAAAGCGAAACGCCTCGGTCTCCGGCGCGGAGTGCGGCTGTCAGGCGGAGATCGGGACGGCCTGTTCGATGGCGTCCGCCGCGCTGTGCGAGCTGCATGAAATGGCGGTTGGGCAGATCGAATATGCCGCGGAGGTCGCGCTCGAGCATTACCTCGGCCTCACATGCGACCCGATCTGCGGGCTGGTGCAGATCCCCTGCATCGAGCGGAACGCCGTCGCCGCGATGCGTGCCATCAACGCGCTGTCCCTCGCAAACTTCCTGTCCGAGACGCGGAAGATCTCGTTCGACATGGTGGTGCACACGATGTACGAAACGGGCCGCGACCTCAACGTCCGTTACCGCGAGACGGCGGAGGGCGGCCTGGCGAAGCTGTATTCGTGAAATGATAAGGCATGAAAAACTCCGATCCGACGGTTTTTCCAAAGATCGGAGCTTTTTTATGGCCTATTCGGCGTCCCCGGTCAGCGTTTCCGCCAGCGCCGCCGGGGAAAGGGCGGTGACGGAGGACGGGGTAAAGTGGTCTGGATTGCGCGTGACGATACAGTCGACACCTCCGCGAATCGCCGCAGCGATCATGACGGCATCTTCGTAATCCCCGTTCGGGATCGCAAGGGCTTCCCGGCAATCCGTCACCGTGGTGTCGATGACTTCAAAAAGGCAGAGGAGTTTTGCGATGACCGTGCGGGCCTTCGCATCCGCGTTTTCCTCTCCGCGGAACTGTTTCCGGGAGAAGAAATGCAAATCCGTCACCTCTTTGGCGGTGAGGCAGCCGGTGATCTGGTGGTTTGCCGCGGCGAGAAACAGGATTCGCCCGTCCTCGAACCAAGGTTCGCGCTGTTGCAGCACATCGACGATGACGTTCGTATCGAGCAGCACTCTCATACGCCGTCGTCACGCTCCTCCCTTGCCTCCTCCAGCGTCGTGGTCTTCGGCAGGACCCCGAAGAGGGATTCCGCAAGCTCCACACGCTCTTCAAATGGATTGGTCAGCTTCGCCACGATTTTCCCGTATTGCGTAATATAGATGTCCTCCGTAGCGGCGAGGAGCAGGTATTTTCCAAGATTGGCCTTCAGCTCGGTTGCGGTGATGGACATGGGATCGCCTCCTTTTCTTTAGAATCAGTATATCAGATTCGGACGATTTTGTCAAGCGTTTCGCACGATTTCCGATATCCTCCGGTGTTTTCTCTTCCGAACAACCCGCGCACGATCCGACACGATTTTTCTCAAATCCGTCCGAAATTTCAAAAATCCCTTGCTTCTCTCCCCCGCTTGTGATAAAATGAGATCGAAAAATCGCAATGCGGGGGATTTTCGTATGATCAGACGTCTTCTCAAACTCGCAAAGCCGTGGTGGGGGAACATCGGCATCACCATCCTCGCCCTCATCGCCGCTTCCCTGCTCAACCTCGTCACCCCCGAGGCGGTCCGCCGTCTCACCGCCGCCCTGACGTCGCCCGACACGCTGAGTGTGAAACTCATCCTTTCCTACGTCGGCGTCCTGCTCGCGGCCTATCTGCTCCGCGCGCTCTTCCGCTTCCTCTCAATGTGGCAGGCGCACATCGCGGCGTGGAATTTCGTGGCGAGCCTGACGAAGCGCTGCTACGACAAGCTGCAGAGCCTCTCCCTCCGCTTCTATTCCGACAAGCAAACCGGGCAGATCATGTCCCGCATGATCAACGACACGCGGCAGCTCGAGCTCCTGATCGCGCACTCGGTGCCGGATCTCTCGTCCAACGTGCTCGTGATCCTCGGCGTCGCCGTGATGATCTTCCGCATCAACTGGAAGCTCGCGCTGTT
The DNA here is from genome assembly GCA_017412675.1 of Clostridia bacterium. Classification (GTDB taxonomy): domain Bacteria; phylum Bacillota; class Clostridia; order Oscillospirales; family CAG-272; genus UMGS1696. The sequence continues at coordinate 3,448 of JAFPWV010000212.1, read as the reverse complement.
CACGATGATCCCGGTCCCGGTGATTGTCTGGCTGTCCCGCATCTTCGTGACGAAGGTCGCGCCGCTCTTCAAGATCAATCAGGAGGTCCTGGCGGATCTCAACGGCCACACGCAGGACAACCTCTCCGGCATGAAGGAGATCCAGGCCTTCGGCAAGGAGCCGTCGGAATCCCTCAAATTCAAGGATTACTGCAAGCACTACGCCTACGTCAACATCCGCGCGAACTTCTACGCCGCGATGTATCACCCGTCCGTGGAATTCATGACGTCCGTCGGCACGATCATCGTCATGGGCGTGGGCAGCGTCCTCGCCATGCGCGGTTCCATGTCCACGGCGGACATCGTCGGCTTCTTCATGTATCTCTCGCTCTTTTACAGTCCCCTCTCCACTGTCGCGCGGCTGGCGGAGGATATCCACATCGCGACGGCCTGCGGAGAACGGGTCCTCGAGCTGCTCGACACGGAGAGCGACGTCCGGGAGGATCCCGATGCCGAAGAGCTCCCCATCGGCGAGGGCGACATCGAATTCCGCGACGTGACGTTCGGTTACTCCACCGAGCAGAAGGTCCTCGACGACGTCTCCTTCCGCGCGAAGCCGGGTGAGATGATCGCGCTGGTCGGGGCGACGGGCGTGGGCAAGACGACGATCGTCTCGCTGATCGAGCGCTTCTATGATCCCCAGTTCGGGCGCATCCTCCTCGACGGACACGACATCCGGCACGCGACCCTCCGCTCGCTGCGCGCCAACCTGTCGATCGTCTTGCAGGACGTGTTCCTCTTCAACGGAACGGTGTACGACAACATTGCCTACGGCGTGGATTCGCCTTCGGAAGGGGAGGTTTACGAAGCGGCGCGGATCGCGTGCGCGGACTCCTTCATCCGTGCGATGCCGGACGGGTATCAGACGAAGATCGGCGAACGCGGCGTGCGGCTCTCCGGCGGTCAGAAGCAGCGGTTGGCGATCGCGCGGGCGATCCTGCGCAAAACGCCGGTGCTGATCCTCGACGAGGCGACCTCCGCGGTGGACAACGAGACGGAGGCGCAGATCCAGCGCGCGATCGAGAACCTGCACAACGGCACGGACGGCCGGACACAGACGCTGATCGTGATCGCGCACCGACTGACGACGATCATGAAGGCGGACCGGATCCTCGTGATGAAGAACGGTCAGATCGTCGAGCGCGGCACGCATGAGGAGCTCCTCGCCCGCGGCGGGATTTACCACGACATGTGCAGCGTCAATCAGGCGAAGATCGGGGGATGACGTCCCCAAAACGAAATCGGAGAATGCTTTTCGGAGCGTTCTCCTTTTTTGACGCGCACAGAAAAAGGCTGCCGCCTCTCCGCACGCTTGTGTGAGATTGGACAACAGCCTGGTTTTCCGGTTATTGAACGTTTCGGGGATCCGTCTGTTTGTCGGACGAAACTTATTTGACTTCGACTTCTGCGCCGGTAGCCGCGATCTTCGCCTTGAGGGCTTCCGCGTCTTCCTTGGAAACGCCTTCCTTGATGGTCTTCGGAGCGCTCTCAACGAGATCCTTCGCTTCCTTCAGGCCGAGGCCGGTGATCTCACGGATGACCTTGATAACGTCGAGCTTCTTCGCGCCGAAGGACTTCAGAACAACGTCAAATTCGGTCTTCTCTTCAGCGGCGGGAGCAGCGGCAGCAGCGCCGGCAACAGCCACGGGAGCAGCGGCGGAAACGCCGAATTCTTCTTCAACTGCCTTCACGAGGTCAGCGAGTTCGAGGATGGTGAGGGACTTGATGGATTCAAGAATCGCAAGAGACTTTTCGGTTGCCATTTTAATTTCCTCCGTTATGATGAATGATGTGTTTTTGATTGGATTGGGCTGAACTTATTCAGCGGTGGTCTCGGCAGGAGCTTCTTCGGCTGCCGGGACTTCTTCCTTGCCTTCGTTTTCCTTGTCGACGATGGCCTGGAGAACATAAGCAAACTTGTAGAGCGGGCTCTGGATGGAGCCGAGGAGCTTCGCAATGAGGACTTCCTTCGGGGGGATGTCCGCCAGTTCATTGACGGTGGCCGCATCGACGACTGCGCCGTCCAGAATACCGCCGCGGATCTCGAAGGTCTCGATCTTTTCCGCGTATTCCTTCAGGATCTTCGCGGGAGCGATCGGATCGTCGTAGCTGATCGCGAGGGCGTTCATGCCGGAGAGCTCGGACTTGAGGCCTTCAAAACCGGCCTTGTCCGCCGCCTTGCCGATCAGGGTGTTCTTGATGACCGCGTATTCGACGCCTGCTTCACGCAGCGCCTTGCGCATCTTGGTGTCCTGATCCACGGTGATGCCTTCGTACTTGACGAGAACGCCGGATGCGGCGCGGCTCATCTTGTCCGCCAGACCTTCAACGATGACTTTTTTCTGCTCTAAAACTTTCTCGCTGGGCATTGGGTTTCCTCCTTATAAGCTGTCAGCGGGTACAAAAAAGTCCTTTTCCGCGCACGCACGAAAAAAGACTGAACACTCGGTATTCATGTCTCTCCTCGGCAGGGTGGCGGAAACGCTTTTACGGTAACCTGCTGTCTTTGGTTCAACAACACGGGTATTATAACACAATCCCCTCCCCGTGTCAAGGGTCTCGGGATGTGTTTTTTTCTGATTTTTCCGGGTTTTTCCCCCTCATTTCTGTCATTCTGTACACATCCGGCCGAACCGGTCAGAACAGCAGCGTTTTCCCGCACCGATAGCAGGTTTTGCGCTCTCTCGTATAGAATTCCCCGCAAAAGGGACAGACGTATTCCGGCTCGAACAGCTCGTCCGCGTCGGCGACGTCGATGCGCGCGGGATAGCGGAGGCCGCGCAGATAGACGAGCGTGTCACCCTCTTTATACGGCGCGTGGGTCTGGAATAGATTCACGCTTGCGGCACCGTTTGCGATCTTGTCCGAGCGGAACAGCGAAAGCGTGTACGGCTTCTTCTCCCCGCGGTCGACGGTCAGCTCCACCATCATGCGGCGGCCGGGCTGTCCCCGGTTCCCCGTGGAGCAAATCCGCTCGAAGGCGCCGACCTTCGTCACAGTCCCCTGCCACGATGGCAAAAAGAGCCGGTGGAGGCGGAAGAGGATGCAGGCGAGCGCGGCCGCGGCGGCATAGACCATGACGATCCCCATCGCCGGATAGCGCAGATTCGTGAAGTCGATCCGGGTGCAGAGAAATCCCGCGGCAAGGAACAGGAGCGCGGAGGCGAGGATGCGCGTCAGGATGTACCGCCGGTAATCCGCGCGAAAGGAGGCGGGCAGGCGGGAGCGGTCGGGCTTGGTCACGATTCTTCTCCTCCTTTGATCTTCTCACAGCCATGAGTAAAACCGGAAGAAACGAATAAAGACAAGCGATTCAGAGCATGGCTGAACTCAAAAATCACTCAAGTGTATAGAAAGCGGAGCCCCAATCTGGTATAATTAAGTTACCAAGCAAAACCAACCGGAAAGG
>JAFPWV010000211.1 GCA_017412675.1 Clostridia bacterium | reverse complement strand
GGGGAGGTGCCCGGCAGCTTCTGAAGAAGATGACGGGCGGAAGGGGCGAAGATCAACGGTTTGCTCCGGGATGAACGAAAAGATCCTCCTTTCACCCATTCCGGCTCGCGGATTTGCAGGCAAATCGCTCGCCACCTTCCCCAGAGGGGCATGCAATGGGTGCAGCGATTTGTGTTCAGCCTGTTTTTAATTTGAAACCGCTTGCGGTTTCTACCTCAATTCTGAATTCTTAATTCTGAATTCTGAATTCTGAATTCTTATCTCCCGTTCCTCATCCCGAATTCCCCTTTCCGAAAGGAGCGCATCATGCAATTCAACCTTCCGACCATGACTGTTCAAATCGACGAGCGGGGCTATGTCGCTGCCCTGACCGTCTGCGGACAGAGCATTCTGAAATCCCCGCAGCCCCTCGTCAGCCTCGCCATGTCGTCTGCGCATGACGGCCGCCGCGCGGAGTTTTTCATCCCCACTCATGCCGAAGAGCGGGATGACGGGACGCTCCGCCTCACGATGCAGAACGGGTCCGCGGTGACCCTCGCGCTCCGGGCATCGGCGCTCTGCCTGGAGGTCGAAGCGGTCGAGGTCCCCGACGGAGCGCATTTCCTGGTCTTCGGCCCCATCCCCGTGACCCTCGACGAGGTCGTCGGCGACGTGATCGGCGTCGTGCAGGGCGGTGAGATCGCCGTCGGTATGCTGGCCGGGTGCCGCAAGACGATCGAAGGCATTCCGGGCGAGGCGCTGGGCAATCTCCCGGCGTTTGACCGGCATCACCGCTGGAAGGAAGACCTTCCCCCGGAGATCGGCCGCGTGCAGGATCTGACGACGCGGACGGCGTCATGGCTCGAGGGAGGCGGCGCGTCGATGCAGTTCTGGGCGAAGGACCGCACCTGCGAGGAAACCGGCCGGGCGGCTGGCGCGGAGAACATGCTGATCGAACCCCTTCCCGCGGGTGACCCGGACGCCGTGATCGAAGGCGCGAAGGTCCTCCTCTTCGGCTGTCCGCGGAAGGACGCGCTCGACTGGATCGGGAAGATCGAGGAGGAAGAAGGTCTCCCGCACCCCCTGATGGAGAACGGGGAGTGGGTCAAGACCGCCCGCCGCGCGATGAAGCCCTATCTCATTTCGGGTTTCTCGCAGGACGAGGTCGATCTCGTTCTCGAAAAGGCGGCTCTCGCCGGGATGGACACGATCTACCACGAGGACCCCTTCGGGAACTGGGGACATTTCGCGTGGCGGCCCGATCTCGCGGCAGACGATGCGGACTTTCAGAAGAACGTCTCCGCAAAGGCGGCGGCCCGGGGCATGAAGGTAGGCCTGCACACCCTCTCGAACTTCACGACGACGAACGACCCCTACGTCTCGCCCGTCCCGTGCTCCCACCTCGTCAAGATGGCGCGGCTCTCCCTGCTTGCGCCGATGGATGAGGAACAGACGGAGGCCCTCGTCGAGGCACATTCCTGCTTCTCCGTCGTCCAGACTTTGAACGCGGTGCAGGCGGGGGAGGAGATCTTCACCTTCTCGGCAGAGGAGCCTTCCGGGGACGGCATCCGCCTGACCGGGCTGACCCGCGGCGCGTTCGGGACGGCAAAGAAGGCCCACGCGGCCGGGGAAATCGTCACGCCGCTGCGCGATCACGGCTACCGCGTCTTCTTCCCGGACATCTCCCTGCAGGACGCCTACGCCCGCCGCATCGCCGAGCTCTTCAACGCGACCGGCGCGGCCCAGATCTCCTACGACGGCCTCGAGGGCTGCTGCTACACCGGACAGGACGACTACGCCCCCACCCGCTTCGTCACGGACTGCGACCGCCTGTTCGACCACTTCGTTCTGAACGACGCGAGCCGCCTCACGCACTTCAACTGGCACGTGCACAGCCGCATGAACTGGGGCGAGCCGTGGGGGGAGGCCATGCGCACGGGGCAGGTCGAGACGCGCATCCGCAACCAGGCGTATTTCCGCCGCAACCTCTTCCCGCGGATGCTGGGCTGGTTCCTGCTGCGGACCGCCGAGCGCAGATTTGAAGCCTCGACGCGCGAAGACCTCGAATGGGCGATGTCCGAGGCGGCGGGCTTCGACGCGGGCTACGGCATGACGATCAGCCCCGCGGTGATGCGAAAGCTCGGGAACATCGACACCCTGCTCGGCCTGATGAAGGACTGGGACCGCCTGCGCCTTTCCGATTCGTTCACCGAGGAGCAGAAGGCGCGCCTCTGCAATCCCGCGAACGAATTCCGCCTCGAAAAGCAGGACGAAACCCGCTATCTGCTCTTCCCCATCGCCCTCACGCAGCCCTATCTCTGCGCGCTCTCCGAGATGCAGCCGGGACAGCCGGGCGGCTCGGACTGGACGGTCGAGAACCGGCAGGGGCCGTCGTTTGCCTTCCGCCTCCGCGTGGACGGGGACGGCGCGATCCGCGATCCCATGTTTGCGACTGCCGGCGGGACGATCCGGTTCCCCTGCGAGGTCGCGGACGGACAGTACCTCCTCTTCGACTTCGACGGCACGGCTGCGGTCACGGACCGGAACTACAACGTGCTCGGGAAGGTTACCCCCGTCGGGCGGGCCGCGCTGCCGAGGGGACATTCCGCCGTGTCGTTCACCTGCGCGCACGGCCGGGACGAGACCCCCGACGTGACGGTGCGCTTCCTCACACGCGGGGAGGGAGAAGAGATCACCGCAAAAGAATAAGAAAAATGAATCAGAAAAACACAGGGGACGCCGTCATGACGCCCCCTGCGTGATTTTTATGGATCCGTTTTCGGTTTTCGCCTTACGGCTGGACGACCACCTTGCCGCCGTCCATGGCGAACTTGCCGCCAACGGTGCTGATCTCCTTCACCGCAGCCTCCGCGTTCGCGCACGCCGCAAATTCCGTGATCGACGCGCTGCCGATGTTGTTGTAGCCCGCCTCGCAGCTGTCCTCGGTCCAGTAGCTGTAGCTCCAGGTCTCCGAGTTCTTGATGAGGCCGCCGATCGCGCCGGTGTTGGCCGGGTTGTCGGCGGAAACCGCTCCGACGTTGAGGCAGAGCGAGAGCTCGCCGCCTGCGCGGTTGGAATACCCGATGATCCCGCCGGTGAACGAGCCGCCGGTCACGGTGCCCGCGTTCAGGCAGTTTTCGATGAGATAACCGTCGCCGCAGGCCCAGCCGACCACGCCCGCGTTCTGACCGCCGTCGGTGCTCGTGATCGTGCCGTAGTTGGCGCATCCGCTGACGGTGGCGTTGCCGACCGCGCCGAGGATGCCGCCGACCTTGGAGTCGTTGCCGACCGCGGTGTCATCCAGCGTGCCCGTGAACACGCAGTCCTGCACGACGCTCGTCATGGTGGTATAGCCCTCGAACCACGCGATGATCGGGGAGACGAAGACCTTCATGCACTCGGTCGTGACCTTGGCCGCGCTCGTCAGGCGGACGAATTCGCAGTCGCCGCCCGCGTGTCCGACGATGCCGCCGACGCACGCGTCACTCGACCAGATGCAGACGTTCAGATCGACCGTATCCGCCACGTCGACGTCGCTGATCTTGGTGTCCGTCGCGTCGGAGACGACCAGGCCCCAGCGGATCATGTCCTCGGGGATCTCGTCGTCGTTCACGATCTTCGTGTCGGCGATCTTGAGATTCGAGATCTCTGCGCCGGAGGTGTAGAGGAACAGGGGCTGATAGAGGCCCTTCAGCGTGCATCCGCCGAAGTCGAAGGTCCCGGTGAAGGGGGCGTCTTCGCGGCCGAGCGAGCCGTAGCGGATCCCGGTCATGTCGAGCTCTGCGGCGTCGACCTTGTAGCTTCCTGCGACGTCACCGTCGGTGAGGACCTTGCCGAGCTCCGCCGCGGTATGGATGACGCCGTCCGCGGGCAGCGCAACGCCCTCAAAGCCGGTGTCAGATGCGGGTGTCTCTTCCGCCGGAGGTTCTTCCGCAGGCGCGGGCTCCTCTGCGGGCGTCTCCTCCGCAGGCGTCTCTTCCGCAGGCGCGGGCTCCTCGACGGGCGCTTCTTCCGCCGGTTCCTCAGCCGGGGTCTCTTCCGCGGGAGCGGCATCCGCCGGGTTGGATGCGGGAGACGACGGCGCGGGTTCTTCGGTCTTGCCGCACGCGGACACGAGGCAGAGGCACACGGTCAGCGCGAGAAAAATCACAATGGCTTTTTTCATGGAAAGTTCTCCTTTCGCTTGACGCGGAATCCGTTTCGGATCCGTTCGTTTTTGCCGATGCTATTGTAGCACAAACCCGCGCGGATTGCAACGGCTTTGACGCAAAAAGCAGGATATGCAAAAGAAACGCGGGCTTGACAAGTTCCGTTAAAACGGATATAATCAAAACAAAGACTTTCCGACAGGGGGATGCAGATATGAAAAAGCTCCTGATCGTCCTCGTTTCGCTCTTTGCGCTCCTCGCGCTGACGGGGTGCGGGGAGACCGTCGCCGATGACATCGACCGCTACGAAATGCCGACCGTCACGGAAGAAGCGCTCTACGAGCTTCCGGAATACATGGAAGACGGGGACGTGTATCGAAACTTTCTGTACTACGGCCTCTATCAGACACGCGGCGTCTGGGTGATGGATATCACGACGGGAGAGGTTTCTCTCTTCTCGGACGCCGTGGAGGAGCCGGGACTTTTCTCGACGGATAAAGACGGTCTCTATGTCTGGGACAAGGCTACCAACGAGATCGTTGTGTTCGATTACGACGGTGAGATTCAGCAGCACATTCCCATGCCGGACGAGAACCGCGGAGAGCTGTATTTCTGGCAGATCGACCACTACGACGGGCTTCTCGCCGTCGCTGCCCGGGAGAATGTCTGGACGCTTGAAGACGGAAAGACCAAGTGGCAGGAAGTCGACGTCTCGCGTTATCTGTTTGAATGCATCATGAATGTCCGTGTGCGCAATAAGAACTCTGTGGTGATTGTCTTCCGTGGACAATATGACGAATCATCAAGCCTTGTGATCGAGTGTGATCGGAAAGGAAAACACGCGAAGGTCGTGATCGACGAATCTGTTCAGACCATTGATATCACGGGCGGACACTTCTATATGGCAAACGGGTTGGGACGGATTTTTGAAGTGACGGAAAAAGGAAAGCTCTTCAAGATGACACCCGATCCGCACACAGACCTGCCGCTCGCCTATCGAATCGTCATTTCCAATCAAACGATGCTCGTTCTTTGGTATTCCGAGAAGTATGTCGCAGTTTATCCGTTTGTGAACGAATCGGAAATCGTGCGGATCGTTGCACCGAAATCCTGTCAATACCTGCTGCGCCGGATCATCGATAAAGTAACCGATGTTTCCGTTCAATATCAGCTCTATGATGACGCGAACTACCTGACCCAGCTGAGCACGAAGCAGCTTGCCTTGGAGCACGAGTACGATCTCGCCCTCATCAGCGGAACGGGGGAGGAGATCGCCGCGTATCTGCCCGGCGTTCTCCGTGCAGGACAATTCGTGGATCTCAAGTATTCAAAAGCACTGTCGGAAAACCTTGACGAAGCCTATCCCGCCATCCGCGAGATCATGACGTATAAGGATCGCTTGACGGATGAGAAGCAGGTATTCGGCTTGCCGCTTTCCTTTTCGGAAACCTTCTGGGGATACCGGGCCGAGGATATGGGATCGAATGCTCCGCTGTACGACTGGAGCGCAAAGGATCTGTGGAAGCTCTCCGAACAGGCGGCAGCAAACGGGACGGCTGTCTTTGACGCATCAGCCGGTCTCACGGAAGAAGACCTTCTTCTGGAACTGATGAAAAGCATCACGCTGGTGGAAGTCAATCCCGTCACCGGGATACAGGACAGCGGCGCTAGAGCCAAAGGAAGCATTATCGTTACAACAGCTTATGAAAAACTACTTTCACAGTTCCGGGAACATCAGCAAGCTCTGGTCGGGAACAACGGTCTGATTCGGACGGTCGGGAAGCGTGTGTTTTCTCCGGAACAGATTCTGATTCGCAATCAGACAGAGTTCCAAACGCTGCT
>JAFPWV010000210.1 GCA_017412675.1 Clostridia bacterium | reverse complement strand
TAAAAGCGTTCCTCCATGGAGATCTTCATGTTGTACTGCGCGTCCCCGATGAGATCGCCGGTGATTTCATCCCCGACAATATTGGTTGTCGCCCAGCTGATATTGGACATGAGCAGATCCATGTCCTGCCCGAAATCCATTTCGGGCACGTTGTCGCGGATCTCCGTCTCCGGAGCCTCCGTTTCCAGCGCGGAAGGGTTGTCTCCCTGAACGGGCGGTGTGCTGTCTTCGGTTTCGGTGGGAGACGCTGCGCAGGAGGCAAGCATCAGAAGGGAGAGAAGGATTCCGAGAAGTTTTTTCATTGTCGTGTCCTCTTTCTGTCTTGAAATGATTGGTCCGATACCTTATTATACCAAACACGGGCGGAGAAATCTACAGCCTTTCGGCAAAAAAACACAATTCTGCACTCCCGTGAGGAACGATGTTTTCCGACAATCTTTCCGGGATCCCTGCTTTTGCAAAGCCATCGCGATGCGGATTTGTACGGGTCAAGGAATCGCCGATGAAAAGCGCCCCCGTGCCGAATAGCAGACCAAACTGCTTTCCAGGTACAGGGGCGATTTATTATTCAAGGCTTCTGAAGAAGAACCCGGTTTCAGTCCAGCTTCATCAGGAGATAGATGATTTTGGAGATCTCCGCGCGGGTCAGGGTTTTCGCCGGACCGAAGCTGCCGTCCGGGTAGCCGTTTATCACGCCTGCTCCCGCCAGCGCAAGGACGGAGGCGTCGTCACAGTCGGTAAAGGCGTTTCCGGTCCCGTTCAGTCCGAACAGCTTCGCCGCCGCCGTGCAGAAGTCGAGGCGGGTAATTTCGGCATTCCCGTCCTGCGCCGCTTCGCAGAGTCCGAGCTCCGCTGCTTTGTTCATGGCGGTAGACGCCCAAGTGCTTCCGGTCACGTCCGACAGATCGCCGTGCGCGCACAGGAGCAGCTTCATTGCCTGCGCCCAGGTCAGCGTGCCGTCCGGCGCGAAGGTGCCGTCGCCCATGCCGTTGATGACGCCGTCCTGCGTCAGCGCGGTGACGTATTCGTAATACCAGGCTGTCGCAGGGACGTCGGAGAAGGAGGGGACCAGCGTCTCCTGCGCGACGCTCCCTGCATCTTCGGAAGACGTACCGGAGAGCGCGGCGCCGTTTACGTAAAGGGTGCAGCCGTTCGAGATGACGTTCGCCGCATTGCCGGAGAAGGACGTGATATACGTGTCGCCCGTCAGGATCCACTTGGAAGTGGAATCCAGAGTAACATACACAGTCCCGACTTCCGAAGAGACCGTCGTTCCCTTACCGTTCACGATGTTTCCGCTTACCGTTCCGGTGAAGACGGAGCCATTCGACAGATTCATGGTCAGAGTGGAGTCGCTTCCTACGAGGATCGTGCCGGTCAGGGTCTGGGCGTCGGCATTCAGCGATGCGATATTGCTCCCTCCGCTCCAGCCGTCGTCGCAGACAGAGAGCAGGACATTCGCCGCGTCGTTGTTCACGATCTCGACGCCGGAGAGCGTGATGACCGCGTTCGTGTTGGTGACGTGGAACACATGACCGTTATTGCTCGTCAGCTTCCCGCCCGTCATGGTGAAGTGGGAGGATCCGCTGTCAGCGTCGCCGGACATGGACTGGTATATCATGATCGTATCATAGAAGGTAGCGTTTCCGTTCAGTCCGTTGTTGGTCGCGGTCAGATCGCAGTTTGTCAGCTCGATGGAACCGGTTCCTTCAATGCAGACGCCTTCGGATTGATTCGACACAAGCGTCGCGTCCGAGACCTTAACGTCCGCCGTGGAGTAGATGGCGGGAGAACCGAGACCGCTTGAGGTGTAAGTTCCGCCTTTCACGTTTACCCAGCCGCCGCCGCGGTCGGTGCGGATGGGAGCGGAGGATCTGCCGGAGGTGGTGACCGTCAGATTGTCGGCATTAGTGGTGCCGCCGTAGGTCGTCATGATGCCGCCGCTTCCGTCGCCGGTCGTGGTGATGACGGTATCGCTGATCGTTACGGTCGTGCCGTCGCCGGCGGCATTGGTGGAGCCGTTGTTCGCGCCGTAGGAGAAGACGCCGTTCGCGCCGGCAGCGTCTGTGGTAACCGTGCCGCCCGTGACGGTCACGGACGCGCCGCCCTTGGCCATGATGCCGGAGTTGATCCCGTAAAAGCTGTAATTGTCCGAAGCGGAAGTACCGCCCGTCTTGGTCACGGTGGGATTCGAGACGGTGACCGTATCCGCGGTGTCGATCAGGAGGGCGTTTTCATCCGCGCTTGAAGAGGCATACGTCTGATCGCTCTGTTCCGCGGCGGAGGTAATGGTCGTAGCTCCGGTCCAGCTTACGGACGTAGATCCGCCTCCGGGCCCACCGCCCGGTCCGCCTTGTCCGTCCGGACCTCCGGGACCGCCCGAACCGTCAAAACCTCCGGGAGGCGCTTCGGGCGGATCGGCGAATGCGCTGACACTCATCGAGAGCAGGAGCAGCGTGGCGAGGATACACGCGAGCATTTTCTTTCTGATGTTGTTTTTCATGACCCGTTCCTTTCTGTGCTTCGCACGTTCCGGTTTTTTCATTCGGGGTTGTTTTCGGTTGATGGCCGTATTATACAGGGCCAATCTGACGGGCAAAGGTCGATTCTGTGAAGGTTTCCGGAAATGGAGGTGGTTTTTTCGGGTGGATTGCGGGGAATTGTGACGGAGAAGGGGCGGATTTTAGCCCGGTTTTGTCACAACGACCGTTCAGTGTCCCCTTCCGCCCCGTCCGGTTCCCGCACCTGAAACGGCGGGAGCGGTATACTCCAGTCCGAGGGCGTTCGCCACGGCTTCGAGGATCCCGCGGGAAGAATAGGTCGCACCGCTGACGGTGGAGACATTGACCCCCTGCGCGGAGAGGATGGAGGAAATCATCCCGGAAGACGCTTTATTGAAATATTTGGAATCGTCCGCGTAGGAGACGACGGTGATGTCGGTGATCTGGCCGCCCTCGACCGTGACCGAGACCTGCGTCGTGCCGCGGAAGCCGTTTCCGTATCCGGTGTAAACGCCGTCCGCGTACGCGCCGGAGAGAGTCTCGACCGGTTCTTCCGCCACGGGTTCTTCGGCCGGCGTCCACCAATTTTGTTCTTCTGCGGGTGTCCAGCTCGTGCCTTCTTCCGCGTCATCTCCGGAAGGAGTCCACCATGTCTGCTCATCGGGGGAAGTCCATTCGGAAGGTTCTTCGGTAGTGTTCCAGTCTGTGACGGGTTCTTCGGGAACCGTCCAATCGGCCGCAGGTTCTTCAGGAGCCGTCCATGCAACAGCAGGTTCTTCCGTTTCAGCCGCCGGCTGCTCGATCTGCGGTTCCAGTTCAGATGCCTCTTCCCCGATTGACCAGTGAAAGGCTTCCTCGGCTTCCGGCTCCGACGCTTCTGTTCCGGCAGGTTCCGTTTCTGTGGGGAGCATCAGCGTGTCCGTCAGGTTCAGCGCGTTCGCCGCGGCTTCGAGGATCCCGCGGGAGGAATAGGTCGCGCCGCTGACCGCCGAGACATCCGTGCTCTCGGCGGAGAGGATTGTATTGAGCAGCGAGGATTCCGCTTTCCGGAAGAATTCGCCGTCATCCTTATACGACAGTACGGACAGATCGGTGATCCAGCCGTTCTCCACGGTCACTTCCACCCGGACTTCTCCGCGGAAGCCCATGCCCGTCCCGATCCGCGTGCCGTCTGCGTAAGGGCCGCGTGCCGTTTCTTCCCGGGCCGGGACTTCAGAAGTGCCATCGGGTCTTATGTCCTCGATTTCCGTATAAGCGGCCGGTTCGGATGTCTTCGCGGCGGCAGGTGTGACCGGAAGGATCGTCCCGACGTGCAGGAATCCGCCCATCAGGATCGCCGTCGCGCTTCCGGCGAGAGCGGGATTCGGATCGGCGCGGAGGGCGGCGGGACGGCAGAGCTCCGTGCAGCGCATGCAGTCCACGCATTCCCCGGACGTCACGCGTTCGCCCCTGTGTACCTCGATCCCCATCGGGCACTGACGGGTGCAGACGCGGCAGCCCGTGCAGCCTCTCTGCTTCTTTCCGATCCGGTAGAGGCGGAACTTGGAGAGCGGCGTGAACAGCGCGCCGAGCGGGCAGAGATACCGGCAGAAGAGCCGCTCGACGAAGAACGATCCGACAAGGATACAGACGAGCAGCACGAAGCCGATGGTCGGGAACGCTGCTTTCATCATGGCGGCGTTGCCGGAGACGAGCATCCCGAACACGCCCCACGGGCTGAGGGAGGAATCGACGGGAAGCTCGAGCGTCCAGACAAAGAGGACGATGCATGCGAAAACCGCATATTTGACCCATTTCAGGGCAGCGTCGGCCTTCGCGGGGATCCTTTTCTTACTCCCCAGAAGCCGGCGCGGGATCGTGTAGATCAATTCCTGCGCCGCACCGAAGGAACACAGGTATCCGCAGAAGAACCGCCCCCACAGTGCGCTCACGCCGAGGACAATGAGAAGGATCAGGAGCGCTCTGCCCTCGGATGCGAGAGAAAACGTCCCGCCGAGGATGGCGCGGTACACGTCCCGGAGCGCGTTATAGACAGTGAGGAACAGGCCGGGGAAGAGCAGGAACGCGGCGGTCTGGAGGATATGGCGGGTCAGCTGCGCGAGCCGCATGCGAACGGCTTTTTTCGTTTTGACGCGCGTTTCCGTATTGTCTGTCATGAGAGTCTCCTTTCTTTGGCGTCCGATGAGACGCGGAAGGTATTGAGCCGGAGCCGGGAACCGATACCCGGTGTCGCTTGGATTTCCCCGGAATCGAGGATGAAGACGGCTTCGACGCTGTGTTGCCTGAATAAAGGCAGCATGCGTTTCGGTCCGAGGACGACGGAGGCAGTGGCGAGCGCGTCGAGCGTTGCGGCATATGTCCCTACGAGGGTGACGGAGCGGACGCCGGAAGACGCGCACTTCCCGGTCCGCGGGTCGACGATGTGGTGAATGCGCTCACCGTTGATCTCCGCGCATTGCTCGTAGGTCCCGCTCGTCACGACGGATTCGTTCTGTACGGTCAGTGTTCCGATCTCTTCTCCCGCCGGATCAAACGGATTCCGGATACCGATTTCGCGGGCTTCTCCGATCACGGTGACAGTCCCGCCGAAATTGAGCAGCGCCTGGCGGACGCCGTATGCGCCGAGCGGTTCCCGCGCGACGTCCGTGGCGTATCCCTTCGCCAGCCCTCCGAAATCCGCCGCCTGTCCCTGCTTTTTCAGATAGACGCTGTTTTTCGCCCGGTCTGTGACGATGCCCCGGTAATCGACCAGCCGGCGGACCCTCTGCCATTCTTTCCGACCCGGCAGCACGCCGCAGCGGATCGCGCTCTTCCACAGAGTTGCGAGCGGACCGGCGGTGACGTCAAACGCGCCTCCCGTGAGCCGTCCGGTCTCCCACCCCAGTTCGAAGAGGCGGAAAGTATCCTCCGAAACGATCACGGGGCAGACTCCCGCCGCGCGGCTGACGGAGGAGACTTCGCTGTCCGGTCGGAAGACGGAGAGGGAGGCTTCCATGGAGAGTGTCCGCTTTTTGATCGCCTCCGCCGCTTCCGCCGCCTTTTCCCCGACAGCGGATATCTCAAAGACCGTCCCCATCACCGGGAACATCTTCTGTACATACTCGCTCATGATGAATTGTCCTCTGTTGATTGTGGTTTGACGGAATTATACAGGGTTTTTGTGATTGTTTTATGATCGAAACCAAAAAACGGAGAGGTTCTTTTCTGAATCATTCGGTCCCGCTCTTCAAATCCGGGCTTATCAGCTTCTGAGAAATACCTCGACAATGCTCGCCGCGTCAGGGCGGATTGTCGGATTACCCGTAATTTTCGATTTTTTTGGATAAACGTGACATCTCTCGAAGAACGCATCGGAAAAATGTGATTTCTGACTCTTGAAAACTCCGAAAAATGTGTTATGCTATCCCTGTCACAGAACGGGGAGGTGTATGCGTATGAGACGGAAGGCAATGGACGACCTGCTTCGATGGAAATCGGACGAGGAACGGAAACCAATGGTGCTGAAAGGCGCGCGGCAGGTTGGAAATGTCTGCACATGTCCCGGACCATATGATTTAGTGTTAGCTTCACTGACACCCTTCAGGCATCTTTACTTTTCTGTAAACTCTGCCTCGGAATCTTTACTTGTTACTTGCTCTGTGGTATAATAAGTAAAGATGAAAGTGAGGGATGAACATGATCTCCTACAAAGGGCTAGAAGCAAAACTGAACGAGCGCGGCATCACGCGATCCGATCTGACGAAAGAACTTGGCATATCCTCCCGGACGATCGCGATGATTGGACGCGGGGAGAAGCTGTCGCGCATCGTGATGGAAAAGCTGTGCGGGTATTTTTCCTGCACGGCAGCGGAGCTGTGCCTCGAGGTCTCGGACCATCCGATCCTGCAAACCCTCCGCGAGGAAAAGGCCGCGAAGATCTCCGGCGGGCTGTACCACGAACTGCAGGTGCGGATGACCTACAACTCGAATCGCATCGAGGGCAGCAAGCTGACCGAGGACCAGACACGCCTGATCTTTGAGACGAACACCCTTGACGCGGGCGACGGCGTGCCGGTGGACGATATCCTGGAAACGGTCCACCATTTCCGTGCCATCGACTATGTGATCGACTGTGCGGATGACGTGCTGACAGAGGAGATCATCAAGGAACTGCATTTTATCCTCAAGCGCGACACAAAGGATTCGACCCTCGACTGGTTTGCCGTTGGAGATTACAAAAAACGCCCCAACGTCGTGGGCGGACGTGAGACGGCGAAACCGAAGGACGTGCCCGCACGGATGAAAGCCCTGCTCGACGCCTATAACGCGAAAAGCGAGGTCACGATACAGGACATCATCGCTTTCCATGCGGCGTTTGAGAAGATCCATCCCTTCCAGGACGGAAACGGCAGAGTCGGGCGGCTGATCGCGCTGAAGGAGTGCCTGCGGTTCAATATTGTTCCCTTCCTCATCGAGGACAGCAAGAAGGCGATTTACTACCGGGGACTGTCCGAGTGGGACAATGAAAAGTGCTGGCTGACCGACACCTGCCTGGATGGGCAGGACACGTTCAAGCGGCTGCTGTCGATGTTCAGCGTGGAGGATTGATTAGCTTATTGCCCATTGTTCCGAAGAAATGCAGCGGGTGAACAGACAAGATATGCCGTCATACTTGACTTGCAGGGAAGCTCTGCGGTATAATATCGTCGAGACAGAACAGAAGGGAGGGAACGGGATGGATTTCAGCGTCAACAACGCCGCGCTCGCAAAGGGCTGGAAGCGTTTTTCCGTCATGCACATGGAGCGTAAGGTCGCCTCCGTTCGGGAGGATGGGACCTGTACGATCTATTATCCCTCCTTCATGCCGTACAGTCTCTGGCTGGAAAAAGCGGAATACTCTGATTTAGACACCAGACTCAATAATCTGAATAACTTCTATTACTGGTGTTCTTCCCGTGTTCTTACGCTTGACCGCAAATTCGCAAAAGAAATCCTGAACAGCATCGGCGCGAAACAAGCGGTGACGGACCGGGATCGGGCTATGATCGCCATATCCTATCATGCCTTGAGCCTGACGGATGTGTACTGGGTCAAGTCCGACCGGGAAGACGTCCGTTTTTCCGATCTGAGTCTGTACCGTCATTCTCTCTCCGGTGCGTTTTCGGATGTGAGCCTGCGCGGAAGAGTCCTGACCGCACAGAACGCGGAACTTGTCACGCCGTCCGACGTAGCGGGGGACGTCGGCACGCAGGGCGTCGCGCCGAAAGCGTGGATC
>JAFPWV010000209.1 GCA_017412675.1 Clostridia bacterium | reverse complement strand
CTGAAAGTTGGTGTGATTCACGCAGAGGGTCCACCTGTTCCCATTCCGAACACAGAAGTTAAGCTCTGTCGTGCCGACGATACTTGGCTGGCGACGGCCCGGTAAAATAGGTATGCGCCAACACCCATCGACAAAAGGCATCTCAATATGAGGTGCCTTTTGCTTTTGCTTAAAACCGATTGACGCGGCGGCATCGCCCGTGGTATAATAAAGCATCGGATCCAAAACGACATTCAAAGACTGCATTCAGCCGGAGGATTTGCCATGACGATCAACATCGACACGAAACACACCGTCACACTCTCCCCCTACATATTCGGATACAACCTCGAACACACCCGTTCCGCCGTCGGGGGAAGCGGCGGACTCTCGGCACAGATGCTCCGCAACCGGAAATTCGCCGGAAAACCCGCGAAAAACAGCGGCGTCGCGGCGGAGTGGACCGGCATCGGCGACCGCGCGTTCTTCCAGACCGGGGGCAGACCCTGCTACACCCGCCACATCGGATGCGAGCGGATGCACCGCGGGAACGAGCTCCAGTCCCTGAGCGTGCAGAATGTGCACGGCGGCCTCTGCGGGATCGCCCAGAGGGATCTCGTGATCGCGGCGGGCAAACCCTACGAGCTCCGCACCGTCACCCGCGTCTCCGTCCCCGTGACCCTGGCAGCGGAGCTGACCGACCGGCAAGGCGGGACGGTTTATGCGCGGCGCGAGCTCTCCCTCGTCCCCGGCGACTGGCAGACCGAATCGTTTTCGCTCACGCCCGCGGCGGACGATCGGGAGGCATCCGTCCGCTTTGTCTTCACCGATCGGGCGGAGGTGATCTTCGGCGCCGTCTCGATGATGCCTGCGGACCATTTCCACGGGATGCGCGCGGACGTTGTGAAGCTCTTCAAGGAGATCGGCCCCGCCGTGATCCGCTGGCCGGGCGGAAACTTCGCGGGCGAATACCGCTGGAAGGACGGGCTGCTCCCCTCCGACATGCGCGGACCGCTCCAGGCGGCGATGGAGATCGAGACCCAGCCGCATTCCTATGGTTACGATTTTCATGAGATCTCGACCGACGATTTCGTCGCCCTCTGCCGGGAGGTCGGCGCAGAGCCGTTTCTGACGATCAACCTCGTCTGGAACAGCACCGGGGACAGCGCGGACTGGGTCGAATACTGCAACGGATCGGCGGAGACGGAATACGGCAGAAAACGCGCGGAAAACGGCTCCCCGGAGCCCTACAACGTCCGCTTCTGGTCCCTCGGCAACGAAATGGGCTACGGCCACATGGAGGGCCCGATGCGTCCCGAGGACTACGCCGATCTCGCCCGGACCCACATCGACGCCATGCGCGCTGCCGATCCCGGCATCATCTTCTTCTCCTCCGGACCCTATCCGAACGACGGATGGGCTGAGCACTCTGCGGCCAGGCTGGCGGACGAGGTGCCGTACCTCTCGCTGCATTACTACGCGGGCGCGGTCATGGACTATACGACGCCCGAGAAGATCGCCGAGACCTACCGCGCGATCGCCGCAGCGCCGGCCGGAGCAGAACGGCATGCCCGGAACATGCGCGCGTGTCTCGATCGGACGGGGAAGGGCGAAAAGCTGCACATTTCCTTTGACGAGTGGAACGTCTGGTACGCGTGGTACCGCCCGTCCTGCGTCGGCGAGGGCATTTTCACGGCGAAGGTGATGCACATGCTGCTCCGGGAGTCCGTCCCGCTCGACATGCCCTTCTGCTGCTATTTCCAGCCGATCGGAGAAGGCGCGATCCTCGTGGAACCCGATGCGGCGCGGCTGATGGCAAACGGACAGATCTTCTCGCTGATGAAAGCCCACCGCGGTGCCGACCTCTGTCCCGTCGAAGCGGAGGGAGAGGACGACGGATCGGTCTTTGCGAGCCAAACGGACGGACGGCTGACGGTGACCTTCATCAACGACTGCTTCGACTGCCCGAAGGACTTCCGTTTCCCGCTCCCCGGCACGGTCGAGGAGGCTGTGCTCCTCTCGTCGGACGAGGTCACGCCATACAGTGAGTTCACCGAGTCCCCGCTCTCGGTTCAGGTGGACGGCGGCGACGCGTGCCTCACCCTCCCGCCCCACAGCGCGGCGAAGGTGACGGTGCGGCTCCCGGCCTGAGCGGCTTTCCTCATCTTCTCATGCAGAATCCATTTGGGAATATCGATCCTTTCGCGGAGGTACTGTCACCATGACCAGCATTGCATCGAACCGCCCCCTCTCGCTTTTCGTCTCCCCGACCGGCTGCGACAAAACCGGCGACGGATCCGCCGAATGGCCTTTTGCCACGCCGGAGAGAGCGCGTGACGCGATCCGGGCCCTGCCCAGAAATGCCGGCGGGATCACCGTCGTTTTCCGGGGCGGCGAATACCGTCTCTCGGAGACCTTTACCCTGACCCCCGCCGATTCCGGAACGCCGGAGTGCCCCATCGTCTATGCCGCTCAGCCGGGTGAGGAGGTCCGCTTCGTCTCGAAGGAGGACATCACCGGGTGGCGCAGGCTGACGGACGGGGAGCGCGCGGCGGACCTCTTCGGCATGTCGGAGGAGGCGAAGGAGAACGTCTATGTCGCCGAGATCCCCGTCGGATGGCGGTTCCACGCGCTCTACGCGGACGGCACGCGGCTCCCGAATTCCCGGATGATCCCCTCCGACGCGTGGGAGCATGACTGGCCGCGCGCGACTGCCGGACGGGACGACTACGGTCCCCGGGGTCTCTCGGCGCGGTTCGACGAGGGCATCTTTGACGGGCTGGAGGGCTGGGAAGACGCCGAAGCCCGCCTCATCACCGCGATCTGGTGGAACGTCAACGCCGCAGTCACCGAAATCGATCCCCGGGAGAACACCGCGGTTTTCCGCTCCCGCCTGACCGTCTTCTACCCCGACTTCCGGAGCATGGGCGGGCAGTTCAACCTGATGAACACGCCGAAATACCTCACCGAGGGCGAATGGTGCGTCGATTCCGTGCGCGGCCGGGTGTACTGGTGGCCCGCCGACGGACGCGATCCCGCCGCAAGTGCGGTCTTCGCGCCGAAGCTGCGCGAGCTCGTGCGGTTCCAGGGCGACGGGGAGGATGCCGGGTGGAAGGAGCGGGTGCACGATGTGACCCTCTGCGGCATCGAATTCCTCTATACCGACCGCGTCCCCGAGACCGAGCTCGATCCGAAATGGCTGACGCGGAACGGCGAGAGCCCCGACGGCATGATCTATTTCCAGGGCGTCGAGCGCTGCGCCGTGGAGGACTGCGTGCTCGGCTATTCCGGCGGGCAGGGCATCGTCCTCGATCAGTGGGCGCAGGACTGCTCCGTCACGGGCTGCGAGATCGGCTGGTCGTCGTCCGGCGGCGTCTTCATGACGGGCTGCGGGCCGGGAACGAACGACGTGAACCGGCGCAACACCGTCGCGCGCTGCCACATCCACCACATCGGCGGCGACTACATGCACTCCTGCGCCGTCCAGTTCTTCACCTCGAACCACAACACCGTCGAATACAACTACTTCCACGATCTGCCCTACGCGGCCGTCTCCATCATCGGCATGGCCTGGCATCAGATGCAGAACGGCCCGGACTCCATCGACACGGAGAACACCTTCGGCGAGCGGCACACCATGTACAACGCCCGCTGGGCGGAGATCGACCGGGCATCCGTCCGGGATTACCTCGACGCCATCCCGTATCAGCTCTCCGACGGCAGCGTGATGCAGTACAATATCTGCGACAACTACATGCAGACCCTCCGGGACGGCGGCGCGCTCTACTGCTGGTGCTCCGGGCGGGACAAGGTCTGGCAGCACAACTGCGGGTACCGGGCGTTCACCGACGACTGGGCCGTCCGCGCGATCCACATCGACGACTGCGACGGCTTCAACTATATCTATCAGAACCTCTTCTATGCGAGCGGCGCGACCGACAACAGCCACACGAACGGTGCGGCAGGCGGTCGCGGCGACGGCGGACGGACCGATCTCGATGTCTGGGACGACACCGTGAGCGACAATGTCTGGAAGGAAAACGTCATCCGGGCGGACCGGGAACCCGACGGGTACCGCGAGCTCCGCGAATCGATCACCCGCGCGGCCGGAGGCTGGCTCTCGAAGCTGCCCGGCGCGTGAGATGCGGCCTGTGTTCATGCAAATCATCCCCACCGCGAAAGGAGTTTGAGCAATGAAAAAAAGTCTGTGTATTTTGATCGTCCTCCTCTGTCTGCTGCTCTGCGCGTGCTCGGAGGCAGGACCCGCCCCGGACGAGGGAAGCCTCACCGCCGATCCGACCTCCGCCGAAGAGAACATGCCCGTGGAGACCGACCCGCCGATCGATACGGCGGACCACGTCCCGGAGATGACCTTCGACAAGGAGATCCATTTCCTGTTGCCGGACGTGAGCTGGCTGACGCGCGACATCATCACCGATGAGGTGAAGGGCGAGCGGGTCAACGACGCGCAGAACGCCATGAAGCTCGAGATGGAGAGCCGCTTCGGCACGACCATCTCCCAGACCTTCACGGGCGATATCTGGAGCACCGCCTACATCACCCGGCTGGTGAAGGCCGACGACGACAGCTTCGACGTCTGCTATTCGCTCGACCTCTATGCGCCGGGCTACATCCTCGGGGACGTCGTCACGCCGTACACCGACGTCGCGTACATCGACCTCAGCCGTGTGTACTGGGATCAGAGCATCCTGAAATGCATGACGGTCAACGGCACGCCGTACTTTGCCTTCGGCGCCTACGACCTCTCCTACTACGACTTCACCCACAGCATCGTCTTCAACAAGGACATGATCGACGCGTACGGCCTCGAGGATCCCTATGCGCTCGTGAAAAACGGTGCGTGGAACATCGACAAGTTCACCTCGATGGCAGAGGTCGTGATCTCCGACCTCGACGGGGACGGCAAGATGACACGCTCCGCGGACGCGTGGGGCTTCATGAGCGAGCCGAAGCAGGTCCTTCCGTGCTTCTGGATCTCCGCCGGGGAGCTCAGCATCGCAAAGGACGCGAACGACCTGCCGCATCTGAACATCACCGGAAACGACCGCTTCTTCACCATCTTCGATAAGGTCTACGCCATCATGTGGGACGACGGCGTGTGGTGCAGCGACCAGAAGAACATCGACCATTGGCCCGAGACGGCGAAGATGCTCAGCGAGAGCCGCGTGCTCTTCATCGACGAGATCTTCTACCGCCTGAACGAGCTGCGCGACGTCGAGGTCGATTTCGGCATCATCCCGTACCCGATGTTCGACGACACGCAGGCAGAGTATTACAGCCGCGTGGAGGCCGGCGCGCGCATCGGCATGATCCCGATCACCAACAAGCATCCGGAATACGCGGGCGCGCTCCTCGAGGCGATGTCCTCCTACGGCTACAACAACCTCATCCCGGAATACTACGAGGTCGCCCTGAAGCGCCGCACGTCCCGCGACTCCGAATCCGCGGAGATGCTCGATCTGATCTTCGAGACCAGACGGTATGACCTCGGCGACACATGGTGGTGCAACGAGCTGCGCGACGGCCTGTTCAAGACCATGTTCGGCGACAACAACCGCAACCTCGCCTCCGAGATGGCGAAGCAGGAAAAGATCATCAACAAGACCCTCAACAAGGTCGTCGATAAGCTGTCGGGCTGAATGGACGCTGCGAGGGAACGGAAAGGAGGAGGACGGTATGAGGATCCCCATTGAAACGGTGCGCTGCGAGGGCTTTTCCATGGACTTTTTCCGGTTCGGGGAAGGTCCGCGGCCGCTCGTGATCCTGCCGGGGCTGAGCGTGCAGAGCGTGATGCTGTCGGCGGATGCCGTCGCCCGCGCGTATGCATCCATGCGGACGGACTATACCGTCTTCACCTTCGACCGCCGGAAGGAATTGCCCCCCGTCTATCCCATCGCGGACATGGCGCAGGACACGGCGGAGGCGATGCGCGCGCTCGGGATCGGGGACGCCGACCTCTTCGGAGCGTCGCAGGGCGGCATGATCGCCATGGAGATCGCCCTCCGATGGCCGGAGCTCGTGCGTCGGCTCGCGCTCGGATCGACGGCGGCGGATGTCCGGGGAGCGCGCGGGGACGTGCTGGAGAAGTGGATCGCGCTGGCCGATGCGGGCGACGCCGTCGGGCTGACTCGCGCGTTCGGCGGGGCGGTCTATCCGAAGGCGGTCTATGACGGCGCGGAGGCGCTGTTCGAGAAGGCCGCCGGGACGGTGACGGGGGAGGAGCTCGCGCGCTTCTCCGTCCTCGCCGCCGGCACGCGGGACTTCTGCGTCACGGATCGGCTCGCAGAGTTCCGCTCCCCCGTCCTGCTCCTCTCGTCCGATGACGACCGGGTGCTCGGTCCGGACGCGGGCAGGGAGATCGCACAGGCGCTCGCCGGACGGCCCGATTTCCTCGAACACCGGTACACGGGCTTCGGGCATGCGGCATACGACCTCGCGCCGGATTACCGGGATCGGCTGCTGGCGTTTTTCCGCCGCGATTTCGCAGAAGCCACATGATTCACGCAGAAGAACAGCACAACGAAAAAGCAGAAAAAGAAAACGGCTGCCGCATTTCTCCATGTTCCGGAGAGTCCATGCGGCAGCCCTTTGTCATGCCCTGATCGGCGCTCATTCCGCCTTCGGATATTCGTTGCAGAGCAGGTATTCCGGCTCCTCGTCCTCTTCGATCTCGGCGAAGCGCGGCAGCTTCTCATAGAAGCGGTTGTCCGTCGTGTCGTCGTTCACCATCGACACCTCGCCGACGACCGCATCGCCGCCCTCCCCCCAGAATTTGTGGTAGAGGTACCGCTGCATCGTGATCGATTCGCCCGGCTTCAGACGAAGGATGGTCCCGGCGGGCACGATGCGCGTGATCCCGTCCGTCGTGACCGGAACGTCCGCGTGGGACAGTCCCTCGTGCTCGTCCGCCATCCAGACCTGCACGGCGAGATCCGCGCCGCCGCGGTTGATGATGTCCTCCATCTTGTGCCAATGGAAGTGCAGAGGCGTCACCTGATTTTCGCGCACCAGCATGATCTTCTCGGCGTAGGTCTTGGAGGCGGGATCGTTCGGGTTGCCGTTGCGGATCGTCACGAGCTGCAGGCCGGTCTTTTTGAAATCGCCGGAGCCGAAGTCCGTGATGTCCCATCCGAGCATCCGTCCGCGGATCTCGTCGTATTCGTGGCCGAGCGTCTTCCACGCCTTCGCGGGGATGTCGCAGAAGGGCGGCAGCCGGAAGGAGATGCCCTCGAGCGCCGCGCGCATTTCCCGGATGTATCGGTTGATTTCGGATCGCTTCATCTGTGTCACTCCTTTTCGTATCCGATGTTCCGATCCTATTGTAGCACGGCGCGGGCGAAAAATCAAGGGTCCCTGCAGAATCACTCTTCTTTCTTCATCTCCGCGAGGCAGGCCTCCATCGGCGCGCCGCCCCGCATGGCTCCGACCGCGCGGGAGATCCGGCGATAGAGCTTCGTCGTGTCCGCACTGTCCGCCGTGTAGTTCATCGAGGCCTCGCGCGGGATCCCGATGCTCTCGGCAGTCTCCGCGGCGTCGATGTTCGCGGCGAGGAAGATGAACTCCCAGCCGTTCTGCTTCTTCGCGTCCTCGACCATTCTGCGCACCTCGCGTCCGCCGTATTTCCGGCTCGCGTTTTCCATGCCGTCCGTCGTGATGACGAAGAGGGTGCGTTCCGGGACGTCCTCCTCCCGCGCGTAGCGGTGGATCGTCGCAATGTGCCGGATCGCGCCGCCGACGGCGTCATACAGCGCGGTGCAGCCGGATGCGCAGTATTCGCGCCGCGTCATCTTCGGCACCTCGGCGAGCGGGATGCGGTCGTGGATCACCTCGCAGGCATTTGCGAAGAGGACCGTCGAGACGAGGCACGCGCCGTCCTCCTCCTTCTGTTTAGCGATCATGGAATTGAAGCCGCCGATCGTGTCGTCCGTGAGGTGTTCCATCGATCCGCTCCGGTCGAGAATGAAGACAAGCTCCGTCAGTCCTTTTTTCATGTGGTCAATCCTCCGTTTCGGTGTGATTTTGGTTTACGGCATGATTATACCACGGCGGAAAACAAAAATGGTCGCCTGCGAAGCGACATTTTTGCGGGAGCCTTCACGCCCCGAGCTGATTCTGATCGAAGGCGAAAAGCGCCTCGTTGATCTCGAACAG
Source organism: Clostridia bacterium (assembly GCA_017412675.1). GTDB lineage: Bacteria > Bacillota > Clostridia > Oscillospirales > CAG-272 > UMGS1696. Next base: position 413 of record JAFPWV010000209.1, on the reverse strand, counting down.
GTTGTAATTTTCCCGCTCGATGAAATAGCGGATGATGACGTCGAACGCGGTGGACGGCGAGAGCGCGTAGCCCGCCTTGAGGAGCAGCTCTTCCGTCTCCCGCATCGGGAGCTCGAGCGCGATGGCGAACGCGATGGCTGTCGGCTTGCTCGGGCGGTAGTGCGGGTCGCTGCGGATCTTCGAGAAGAGCTTGCGGTCGACGTTCGCGCGGCGGTAGCACTCCGAATCCTTCATCCCGCGCTCGTCGATCTTGCGCAGCAGCATCTCGGAGAAGCTCTCGTCGATCATCCGGACGGCGTCGGCCAGCGACTGGGCCTGGGCCTGGGACGGGGGAACGGGTGTGTCGAAGCTGAGCGTGTCCTCGAACGGGCGTGCGTGCGGCGCGGCGTTGACCGAGGCGTCCGCGCAGAATG
>JAFPWV010000208.1 GCA_017412675.1 Clostridia bacterium | reverse complement strand
GCTCGCGCGCGCTCATCCGGAAATAGCCGCCGCAGCCCGGACAGATCCACCAGTTGTCCTTCAGGACCTCCTCCGGCGTCTCCCGCCCGCATTTTTTGCACCTGTGCATGATCCGTTCCATGTCCATACCTGCTGATGTACGATTTATTCCTGTTCCTTCAAGGCGAAGGAAAATTCCGCCGTCACCGCGACCTCGCCCCCGACCCGTCCGACGCCCTTGGCGAACCAGAAGGGCTTCATGACGCGGGTGATCTCGCATTCGGTCTCGAAGAGATCGCCGGGCTCGACCGGACGCTTGAAGCGCACCTTGTCCAGACCCGCGTAGAAGGGGAGGATCCCCTCTTTCATCTCGTCCTCGAGGCAGATGCACGCGGACTGCGCCATGATCTCGCAGAGGATGACCCCGGGGACGACCGGATGGCCCGGGAAGTGTCCGTCGAGGAAGAATTCCGTTCCGCGGACGAGGTATTTGCCCCGCGCGTGTCCGTTTTCGTCGAGGGCGACCTCGTCGAGGAGGAGCATCGAATCCCGGTGGGGAAGGAGGCGCTCGATTTCCTGTCTGTTCATAAGACCTCCGATGTCTGATTCAATCGTGATACGGCCTGAGCGCGATCACGCTGTTGTGACCGCCGAAGCCGAGGGAAGAGGAGAGCGCGAGCGTGAGATCCGCCCGGCGCGCTTCGTTCGGGGTATAGTTGAGATCGCATTCCGGATCCGGCACCTCGTAGTGGATCGTCGGGGGGATGAGGCCCTCGTTGAGCGCAAAGACCGAGGCGATGGCCTCCACCGCGCCCGCCGCGCCGAGCATGTGGGCGGTCATGGATTTGGTGGAGCTGATGTGGACGCGGACCGCATCCTCGCCGAAGGCGCGCTTGATCGCGTGGGTCTCGGTGACGTCGTTGAGCGGCGTGCCGGTGCCGTGCGCGTTGATGTACACCCGGTCCGCCTCCGACGCGTCGTAGCCCGCCTCCTTCATCGCAAGGGAGAACGCCCTTCCGGACGCCTCCGCCTCGGGATCCGGCGCGGTGATGTGGTGCGCGTCGCAGGTCGAGCCATATCCGACGATCTCGGCGTAGATTTTCGCCCCGCGCGCTTTCGCGTGATCGAGCGATTCGAGGACCAATGCCCGGGCGCCCTCGCCCATGACGAATCCGGCGCGCTCCTTGTCGAACGGGATCGACGCGCGGTCCGGGTCCTCGGAGGTCGAGAGGGCGGTCATGTTCGAGAAGCCCGCGACGGCAAGGGGATGGAGTGTCGCCTCCGCACCGCCCGCGATCACCGCTGCGGCGTAACCGTGACGGATCGCGCGGAACGCCTCGCCGATCGCACCGGTCCCGGTCGCGCAGGCTGTGGTGATGCAGACGCAGGGCCCCTTCGCGCCGAAGCGGATCGCGATCTGCCCGGCGGCGATGTTCCCGATCATCTTCGGGATGAACATCGGGGAGACCCGGGAGGGGCCGCGGGAGAGCAGGGTAAGTGCTCGTCGACGAAGGTCTCAAATCCGCCGATCCCGGAGCCGTAGTAGACGCCGAAGTCCTCCGGCGCGACACACCCGGCGATCCCCGACATCTCTGCCGCCTCGCACGCCGACGCGATCGCGTAGCGGGTGAAGAGGTCCGTCTTTTTGACCTCGATCTTCGAGAGGTATCGGAGCGGATCGAAATCCTTCACCTCGGCGGCGACCTTCGCCTTGAAGTCCGACGTGTCGAAGCGGGTGATGGGCGCGATGCCGCATACGCCGCCGAAAAGGCTCTTTTTGAACGCCTCGATGCCGCATCCGATGGGGGTGACGGCGCCCATGCCCGTGATGACTACCCGATTTTCCATAAATCCTCCAAAACAGTCACATCGCCAGTCCGCCGTCGATGCGGATCACTTCGCCGGTGATGTACGACGCGGCGGGGGAGCAGAGGAAGACCGCCAGTGCGGCGACCTCCGCGGGCTCCGCGATCCGTCCGAGCGGGATCTGCTGCTTGAGCGGCGCGTCGTCCGGGATGTCCTTCGTCATGTCCGTGGCGACGAAGCCCGGCGCGATGGCGTTGGCCGTGATCCCGCGGGAAGCGAGCTCCTTGGCGACCGACTTGGTGACGCCGATGACGCCCGCCTTGGACGCGCTGTAATTCACCTGCCCCGCGTTCCCGGTGATCCCGGCGACGGAGGCGAGGTTGACGATCCGCCCGTAGCGCTTGCGCATCATGGCGCGGGTGACGTGGCGGGTCATGTTGAAGGTGCCGCCGAGGTTGATGCCGACGACGCGGGAGAACTGCTCCTCGGTCATCTGGGCGAGCAGGCCGTCCTTCGTGATCCCGGCGTTGTTGACGAGGATCTCGATGGATCCGAAGTCCGAAAGGATCTGCTTTACGGTCGCCTCGGTCTCTTCATAGGAGGAGACGTCGCAGCGGTAGGCCTTCACCGTGACGCCGGTCTCCGCGGCGAGCGTCTCGGCAGCTTTGCCGGAGATCTCCTCGTCGCAGTAATCGACGATGGCGACGTTCGCGCCGACCTCGGCCAGCGCTGTCGCGACGGCGTAGCCGATGCCCCGGGACGCGCCCGTGACGACGGCGTTCTGCCCGGCGAGCATGGTTTTGTCGTAAATCTTGGTCATCATATCCAATGCCTTCCTTCAACTCTTGAGCGCGGCGACGGCTGCGGCGAGGGTCTCTTCGTTTTCCACACCCAGCACGGCGACGGATTTGTCGATTTTCTTGATGAGCCCGCAGAGGGTCTTTCCCGGTCCGCACTCGACGAAGGTGTCGATGCCGCCCGCGATCAGGCCCCGGATCTCCTTCACCCAGCGGACCGGGCTCATGATCTGGGCTGAGAGGATCGGAGCGAAGGCGGCGGGGTCGTCGGGATAGCGTTCGCCCGTGAGGTTCGCGTAGACCGGGATCGCCGGCGCGCGGAACGCGGTTTTTTCGAGGACGGCGGCGAACGCCTCGGATGCCTCCTTCATATAGGGGGTGTGGAACGCACCGGAGACCGGGAGATCGACCAGGCGCGCACCGATGCCGGCCTTTTCGCAGGCAGCCCGGAACGCGGCGACACCGGTTGCGGTTCCCGAGATCACGGTCTGCTCCGGCGCGTTGTAGTTGGCGCACCAGACGCCGTCGATGTCCGAGACGATCGCCTCGATCTCCTCGGGGGATAAACGCAGCACCGCAGCCATCGCCGGGGTGTCTGGCATGTCATGGGACGCCTTCGCCATGAGGCGCGCGCGTTCGAGAACGAGGGAAAAGCCCTCATCCGCGGAAATCGCGCCGGAGAGGGCGAGGGCGGGGAGCTCCCCGAGGGAGAAGCCTGCGGCGGCGGCGGGTTCGATCCCGGCCTCTTTCAGGGCGAGCGCCGCGGCGAGGTCCGTGAGGTACAGGGCGGGCTGGGTGTTGACGGTCTCCTTCAGCTCTTCGGCCGTGCCGGAGAAGGAGAGAGCGCGGATGCCGGGCCGGAGGGCTTCGGCTCTGTCATAGAGTGCGGCTGCGGCGGGGGAGATCCTCGAGAGGCTCTCGCCCATGCCGGGGTACTGCGCGCCCTGCCCGGAAAAAACAAATGCGATGTTTGCCATGATGTTCCTTAACTGAGATAGCCCGCGGCGGAGGAGAGGACCGCTTCCGCCCCGCGCATCACGTCTTCGATGATTTCGGCGGCCGTCTGTTCGGCCTTGACCATGCCCGCGATCTGCCCCGCGAGGTAGCAGCCGCCCTTTTCGTCGCCGTCGATCGCCGCGCGGCGCAGAGAACCGACGCCGAGCGCTTCGAGCTCCTCGTCGGAAATGTCGGTGTATTCGACCTGGGCATAATGCCGGGAATAGGGCGTTTTGAGGGAGCGGACCGTGTGGCCGAGTCTCCGCCCGGTGACGATGGTGGAGGTGTCGGACGCCTTCAGGATGAGGCTCTTGTAGTGCGCGGGGACGCCGCATTCCCGGGCGACGATGAACCGCGTGCCCATCTGGACGCCGACCGCGCCGAGCATGAGGGCAGCCGCAAGTCCGCGTCCGTCCGCGATGCCGCCCGCTGCGATCACGGGGATCGAAACGGCGTCGACGACCTGGGGAACGAGGGGCATGGTGGCCGCCTCGCCGATGTGACCGCCGCTCTCCCCGCCCTCCGCGATGACGGCGGATGCGCCCGCGCGCTCCATCATCTTCGCCAGCGCTGCGGAGGCGACGACCGGGATGACCTTGATCCCCGCGTCGAGCCAGAGCGGCATGAAGGCAGCCGGGTTGCCCGCGCCGGTGGTCACGATCTCGACCTTTTCCTCGGCGCAGATCGCGGCGGAATCCCCGGCGGTCGGGGCCTGCAGCATGATGTTGACGCCGATGGGATTCGACGTGAGGGAACGGGCCTCACGGATCTGTTCGCGCAGCTTCGTCCCGCCGAAATTCATCGCCGAGATGATGCCGAGCCCGCCCGCTTCGGAGACGGCAGCGGCGAGCTTTCCGTCCGAAACATGCGCCATGCCGCCCTGAAAGATGGGATATCGGATCCCGGCCAGTTCACAGAGCGGCGTCGAGATCATTCCTGACCCTCCTCGACCTTGGCGACGAGATCGCCGACGGTGGTGCCGATCTTGCCGGCTTCGAGGGTAACGCCGAATTCGTCTTCGATGTCCATGAGGATCTCGACGATGGTGAGGGAGTCGATGCCGAGCGCGGTGTATTCGGTCTCGAGGGTGATGGCGTCGGTGTCTTCGCCGGAGTGATCTGCGATGATTTCCTTGATTTTCTCGAATGTCATGGGATGTTCCTCCTGAAAGTTGTTGATTTTTGAATTTGGATTTATATAATGAAACCCGTTTGGGGATTTCTGCCTTGCGATTGAAGAAGCGCTGCCTGCCGATGGGTTACCACCGGAGGATCGCGCCCGCGCTCGACAGCCCGCCGCCGAAGGCGCACATCGCGACGAGATCGCCGGGATGGAGCCTGCCCGCGCGGTTGGCCTCGTCGAGGGCGATCGGGACGGAGGCGGCCGCGGTGTTGCCGTAGTGCTGGATGTTGACGAGGAAGCGTTCCATCGGGATGTCCAGCTTGCGGGAGGCCATCGCGATGATGCGGAGGTTGGCCTGATGGGGGACGACGAAGTGAATGTCCGCCGGATCGACGCCGATCTTTTCCGCCATCGAACGGATGTGGGTGCACATCGCGTTCACCGCGAATTTGAAGGTTTCCTGCCCCTCCATGAAGATATAGGGGGGACGGTCGTTTTCAGGCGGGATCCGGAAGGGGGACTGGCCCGCGTACGCCGGGATCTGGATGACGTCGGAGCCGCCCGCGGTATGGAGCTCGCTCACGAGATAGCAGTCGTCCTCGCACGCGCCGAGCACAGCAGCGCCCGCGCCGTCGCCGAAGATGACGCAGGTCGAGCGGTCGGTCCAGTCGAGGAGCTTGGAGATGCGTTCCGCGCCGATCACCAGCGCATGCTTCACCGTACCGCGCGCGAAGAATCCGGCGGCACATTCGAGAGCGAAGAGGAAGCCGGAGCAGGCGGAGCTGATGTCGAACGCCGGGCACGATGCGCCGAGGGCTTCTTGGACCTCTCCGGCGGCGGTGGGGCTGACGTTGTCCGCGGTGATGGTGGCGCAGAGGATGAGGTCGAGCTCGGCGGGGGTGACGCCGCTCTGTTCGAGGGCACGTCTGGCGGCCTCCGCGGCGAGGGAAGCGGTGGTCTCGTGCGTGGCGATGCGCCTTTCCTTCACGCCGACGCGGGTGGTGATCCACTCGTCCGAGGTCTCCACCATGGTGCTGAGGTCGTCGTTCGTGAGTATTTTTTCGGGTACGGCGCTGCCCGTGCCGAGAATCCGGAATCCCATGCAAGCCTCCAAGCTGTCGTGATGCGCGGCCGGAATTGCCGGGAAGCAATCTTTCTTGGTGCTTATTGTTCACTTATGGCAACTGTTTCCGGACCGTTACGATTATAACAAATCCGTCTCCGGGCTTCATCAATATTTGAAGTGCAAACTGTTAATATTCTGTTACGCTGGAGCCGGGCAGTGCCCTGGGACACATGGCAGGCTCACCGTTGGCAAGCCCGCGAAGACCGGGCAGTGCCCGGGGACAGGTGGCGGGCTCACTTCGCAAGCCCGCGAAGAGCGGGGCGTTCATTTTGCCTGCGCACTAACGTTTGCGGGGATGTACTCGCTGAATCCATCGTTTTTTCGCCTACGCGGCTGGCGGACAAGAGGCCTCCACGGCCGGCCTCTTGTCAATCACCGCCGCCCAAGGCCTTTCCCGCCTTGGGAATCCACCCCTGCCTCAGGCACAACCTCCTTTTTATTTCGGAAGCGTTGTCCAATGGGGCATAACGCCTCATCCATTCTT
>JAFPWV010000207.1 GCA_017412675.1 Clostridia bacterium | reverse complement strand
GAATCCACCCCTCAGCGTGCGTACCACGGCGATTCTGCACCTTTGCTCCATTTCGTCTGGTCCCACGGCGGATGGAACAAGTTCCATCTCGCCTTTCGCACGTTGGATTAACAGGGAATGTTCCCGGATGAGTGGCACTATATCAAAATAGCTCGCTCAACGCCGAGGAGAAATGTGCTCTGTGTTCGAGCTTTCGACTCCGTCGAGGCAAGGAGTGCACAGCGAGCTGTCAGGGCTGGGCCGAGCACTTGCTCGCTGCACCTTTGCTGGTGAAAGCCTAACGAGAAAATCTGCATCTTCGGCGTTGAGCGTATTGCTTGCGTTTTTGGCTGCCTGACGCGGAACTGGCCCCCGTAATCAAGAATGGATGAGGCGTTATGCCCCATTGAACGGCGCTTCAGAATGAAAAAGGAGGTTGAACCCGAGGCAGGGTGGATTCCCGGCCGGTTTCACCTCGTGAAACCGAGGGAACAGGCCTTGGGCGGCGGTGATCCCCAAGAGGCTGGCCGCGGAAGCCTCATGGGTCCCGTCCGGAAGGACAAAAAAACAATCGGCTTCGCCGATACCAAATCCGCAAGCGCCAGCGCGCAAACAACAGAAAAGGCGTACCTTCTTCAGGTACGCGCTAATCAATATTGGTGAACGAACTTGCCGAGGCAGGCTTCACGAACGGGACGGATCCTTTCGGCCGAAGGCGAGTTCGTCTCCTGTCCCCTCGGACCCCGCGGCGTCCGGCGCGAAATTTCCGAAATCCCTTGCGCCGCAAGGCAATTTGTGGTATAATACCTCAGATTCATATGCTTGAAACGCTCCATCAGCCTGACGCGCGGCTTGCTCTCCCGCTCCGCGCATGCGAAAGAAGGCCTTTCTATGAAAATCATCGTCTGCGGGTGCGGCAAGATCGGCACCTCCCTCCTCTCCTCCCTCGCCGCCGAGGGCCACGATCTCGTCGCCGTCGACAAGGACCCCGCCGCCATCGCCGAGGTCACCAACATCTACGACGTCATCGGCGTGTGCGGAAACGCAGCGGACTGCGAGACCCTCGAGGACGCCGGGATCCGCGAGGCCGACCTCTTCGTCGCCGTCACCTCCTCCGACGAGCTCAATATGCTCGCCTGCTTCCTCGCCGGGCGGATGAGCGAGGGCCGGACCCACACCATCGCCCGCATCCGCAACCCCGAATACAACGACGCCTCCCTCGATTTCATGCGCCGCGAGCTCGGCCTCTCCATGGCCATCAACCCCGAGCTCCTGGCTGCGCGCGAGCTCTTCGATATCCTCCGGATGCCCTCCGCCGTGAACATCGACGCCTTCTCCGGCCGCTCGTTCGAGATCGTCGAGCTGATCCTCAAGGAGGACTCGGTCCTCGACGGGATCACCCTGCAGGAGCTGAGAAACACCTATAAGGCCACCGTCCTCGTCTGCACCGTCCAGCGCGGCGACGAGGTCTATATCCCCCGCGGCGGCACGTTCGCGCTCCGTGCAGGCGACCGCATCGGCATCACCGCCACCCCGTCGGAGATCTCGAAATTCCTCCGTCAGATCGGGCTGCTCCAGAAGAAGGCCCGCCGTGTGATGCTCCTCGGAGGCAGCCGCACCGCCTTCTATCTGGCGAAGCTGCTCACGGCCAACGGCGTCGACGTCAAGATCATCGAACAGGATCCCGCGACCGCCGAGGACCTCGCCGAAAAGCTCCCGGGCGTCTCGATCGTGCTCGGGGACGGCGCGCAGCAGGAGCTCCTTCTCGAAGAGGGTCTGCGTGAGACCGACGCCTTCGTCTCGCTCACCGGCATGGACGAGGAGAACATCCTCATCTCGATCTACGCCGCGTCGCAGAAGGTCCCGAAGGTCATCTCCAAGATCAACCGCGACGAGCTCTCCTCCATGGCGGAAAAGCTCGGCCTCGACTCCTTCATCTCCCCCCGCCGCATCATCTCGGACGTCCTCGTGCAGTATGCCCGCGCGCTCGAGAATTCGCAGGGAACGTCGGTCGAGACGCTGTACAAGCTCATGGACGGCCGCGCCGAAGCCCTCGAATTCCATGTGAAGGAGCCGATCGAGGGGATCACCGAGGTGCCGATCATCGTCCTCGGCAAAATGCTCAAGCCGAACATCCTCCTCGCGGGCATCATCCGCAGCCGCAAGACCATCGTCCCCGGCCCGACGGACATGATCCACCCCGGGGACCGCGTCATCGTCCTCACGGGCGGCGGACACCGTCTCTCCGACCTCGGCGACATCCTCGCCCAGCGGTAAGGAGGCCGGGATGAACCACAAAATGATCCTCAACACCGCCGGGTTGATCGTGGCGCTCGAAGGCGGTCTGCTGCTCCTCCCGACGCTCTGCGCGCTCTGCTATGCCGAATGGCGCGTCGCCCTCTGCTTCCTCGCAACGGCAGCCGTCACCGCCCTCGTCGGCGGCATCCTCGTCTTCCTCACGCGGCGCCGCGACCGCACGATCTACGCGAAGGAGGGCTTCGTCATCGTCGCGCTCGGCTGGGTCCTCCTCTCGGCGTTCGGCGCGATCCCGTTCGTGCTCACCGGCGACATCCCCGCCTATCACGACGCGTTCTTCGAGACCGTCTCGGGCCTGACGACGACCGGAGCCTCGATCCTCACGAACATCCCCGCGATGAGCCACGGCTGCCTCTTCTGGCGCAGCTTCACGCACTGGATCGGCGGTATGGGCGTGCTCGTCCTCATCATGGCGATCCTGCCGGACTCCAGCGGGCGCTCGATCCACATCATGCGCGCGGAAATGCCCGGCCCGGTCGTGGACAAGATCGTCCCCCGCGTGCGCGACACGGCGAAGATCCTCTATTTCATGTATTTCGGCCTGACGCTCGCCGAGGTGATCTTCCTCATGACGGGGGGCATGTCCCTCTTCGAGGCGCTGATCCACTCGTTCGGCACGGCCGGCACCGGCGGATTCAGCACCCGCCCGGAGAGCATCGGCGCGTTCAGCCCGTATCTCCAATGGGTCATCACGGTGTTCATGCTCCTCTTCGGTGTGAACTTCAACCTGTACTATCTGATCCTCATCAAGCGGTTCAAATCCGCGATCCGCAGCGAGGAGCTCTGGATGTACCTCGGGCTCTTCGTCATCCTCACCGGCGTGATCGCGTGGAACATCCGGCCGCTGTTCTCCGGGGTCGGCGAATCGATCCGGCAGGCGGCGTTTCAGGTGGCCTCCATCGGCACGACGACCGGATACGCGACGGCGGACTTCAACCTCTGGCCGAATCTCTCGCGGATGCTGCTGCTCTTGCTCATGTTCGTGGGCGGCTGCGCGGGCTCGACGGCGGGCGGTCTCAAGGTCGCGCGCATCGGGATCCTTCTCAAGAGCGCGGGCAGGGAGCTGAACCGGCTCCGCCATCCGCGGTCCGTCAACGCCGTCCGCTTCGAGGGCAAGCCGCTCAGCGAGGAGACGCGCGTGGGCGTGGTGAGCTATTTCGCCCTGTACGCCCTCCTGCTCGCGGGGACGCTCATCCTGATCGGCGGGGAGCCCTTCGACATGGAGACGAACATCTCGGCGGCGATCTCGTGCTTCAACAACGTAGGGCCGGGCTTCTCGGTCGTGGGACCGGCGGGCGGATACGCGGATTACAGCGTCTTTGCGAAGATGGTGCTGTCCGCGGCGATGCTGCTCGGGCGGCTGGAGATTTATCCGATCGTGTTGTCGCTGTCGCCGTCGACGTGGCGGAAGAAATAAGGCGCGCGAATGCGCGCTCTTCTTCTCAAAAGCGGACGTGCTTTTGCGCCGCGCCGCGGGGTCCGCGGGGACAGTCGGCGGGCTCACCGCTGGCAAGCCCGCGAAGAGCGGGGCGTTCATTTTGCCTGCGCACTGACGTTTGCGGGGATGTTCAGCGAAATCACTCGTTTTTTTCGCCTGCGCGGCTGGCGGACAAGAGGGCTCCCCGGTTTCACGGGGTGAAACCGACCGCCCATCTTGCCAATCACCGCTCCCAGAGGCGCGGTTCCTCGCCTCTGGACTCCACCCCTGCCTCAGGTACAACCTCCCTTGTCTTTCTGAAGCTCCGTTCAATGAGGCATAACGCGGTGTCATTTCAGGATTACAGGGGCCAGTTCCGCGTTAGGAAGCTTGAAACGCAAGCAATACGCTCAACGCCGAAGATGCAGTTTTCCTCGTCAGACTTTCACCAGCAAAGGTGCAGCGAGCAAATGCTCGACCCAAGCCTGACGGTTCGCTGTGCACGCCTTGCCTCGACGAAG
>JAFPWV010000206.1 GCA_017412675.1 Clostridia bacterium | reverse complement strand
GCTCCAGTCAAAGACAAAACTGACTCCGGTGGAGTTCCGGAATCAGTTCTGCGCTTGATTGCGTTTCAGTTGCTTTTTTGTGCTGTCCGTACAAAATGGAGCGGTTCACGGGTGACAGAGCGCCTTTCATGCGGGTTTTCAGACGATCAGAGGATCTTCTGCAAATCGTGCTCCTTCGTGAAGGAGATGAGTTCGTCCACCGTCGTGAAGGCAAGGCCGGTGACCGTGTCCGCGCATCCGTAGTAGATCGCGATGCGGCCGGTATCGGCGTCTGCCAGCGCGGCGCAGGGGAACGTGACGTTCGGAACGTCGCCCACGCACTCGTAGAGCTCCCACGGCGCGAGGATGTAGTCGGAGGTGCGGTGCAGGACCTTCCACGGCTCGTCGAGGTCGAGGAGCGCGCAGCCCATGCGATACACGAAGCCGTTGCAGGTCGTGAGTACGCCGTGGTAGATCAGGAGCCAGCCCTCGTCCGTCTCGATCGGAGCGGGGCCGGGACCGACCTTCGTGGACTGCCATGCGGATTCATTGCCGCGGTAGGTGCCGAAGACGAAGCGGTGTCTGCCCCAGAACTCCAGATCCTTCGACTGGCTGAGGTAGATGTCGCCGAACGGGGTGTGGCCGGTATCGGACGGGCGGGAGAGCATCATGTACATGCCGCCGACCTTGCGCGGAAAGAGCACGCCGTTGCGGTTATAGGGCAGGAACGCGTTTTCGAGCTGATGGAAGGTCTTGAAGTCCTCCGTCCACGCGACGCCGATGGTCGGGCCGTGATAACCGTTGCACCAGGTCACATAATACTTCCCTTCGAGCGGGATGATGCGGGCGTCGTAGCGGTACTGGTTCGGAGCGATCTCCGGATCCGCGCCGACGAGGTTGAGCGAATCGTCTTCGATCTTCCAGTTCAGACCGTCGTCCGAACGGCCGGCGAAGAGGTCCATTGAGATGGAACGGCTGTCGCAGCGGAACACGCCCGCGAAACCGTCCTCAAACGGGACGACCGCGCTGTTGAACACGCTGTTCGAGCGCTTGTTTCCGTTCCGCCCGATGATCGGGTTTTTGGAATAGCGCCATACGGGATCGGTGTAGCCCTGCGGCTTGTCCTCCCAGGGGAGATTGGGGATCGCGCTGCCGATGATCTTTGCCATGGGATTTCCTCCGTTGATGTGTGATGGTTTTGTTACGGTTCCATTATAAGGGGCGCTCGGGCGAAAAACAAGGGGAAAAATGTGAATTTCCTTCCAAAGGCGTCAGAGGCGTCAGAAGGTCTCCGTCGGACAGTCCGCGAGCGTGAGGCACCCGGCGGGCCCTCCGAGGAGCGCGATGCCCGGGATGAAGCAGTCGCCGTCCCGGATCGCCGTCCCTTCCAGCGAGGCGTTCTTCACGCCGTCGAGGAGCGGCAGCGCGCAGGCCGATGCCGCCGCAGCCGTTCCGTACGCCCGGAGCGAGCACGACGATCCGGTGTCCCTCGTCACCTGCCAGAGCAGCGAGACGTCCGAGGCGCGGCAGGCGTCGGAGGGGTAGCGGAACGTGGTAAAATAGTGCGATTCGGTATTCATCTTCGCGTCGCCGTATTCGCCGGTCTCGAAGAGGTCCCCGCTCACGAGGGCGGTTCCGCCTGCGAGCAGGTTCTGGACCTCGGGCCGATCGAGGACGTCCTTCCCCTCCCCGCCGAGGACGAGGCAGACGCGCTCCGTGTCCCAGTTCTCCGGGATCAGCCGCACGAAGGGGATGCATTCCCCGCGCTCCGCCATGGCGACGCTCTTCTCGATGCGCACGCCGTCCCGGATCTCCGCATTCTGATCCGCCGTCTTCGCTTTTTCGCCGAAGCCCGTCATCCAGCGGAGCATCTTCCGCTTCTCGCCGACGGACAGCGCCGCCACGGCCGTCATCCGCTCCTTGCGGAACGCCGCGAAGAATTCCTCGTCGTCCGAGATGCCTGGCGCGTGACCGGCATCGCGGAACCATGTCAGATCGAGCACATCGCCGACGTCGACCGGGCGCTCGTCCCAGGTGATTTCCCGGCCCATCAGATGCTTCGCAAAGAAGGAATAGACGCGCCGTCTGGTCTTCGCGTTGTACTGGTGCTCGGCGACCTGATAATAGGTCTCGAAGCGGTCCTCGGCGCCATACAGGCGGTAAACGTCCCGGATCGCGGGGGCTTCGAGGGTCTCCTGCTCGCGCGTCCAGTCGCCGGTCGAGCCCGCGAGGAAGAGGGGACGCGGCGCGATGAGGGAACACATTTCGCAGTTGTCCGTCTCACGGCGCAGTCCGGGCGCGTTCTCACAGGCGCATCCGCCCTGCATCAGGAGGGAGATCATGTTGATCGGCGTAGCGGCCCGGATCCGCTCGTCGATCAGCGCGAGGAACAAGGACTGCGAGCCGCCGCCCGACGCCCCCGTGACGCCGATATGCGCCGCGTCGACCTCCGGCATCGCCTCCAGGAGATCGAGGGCGCGGATGTTGTTCCAGAGCTGCACGCCGAGGCCGTTCGAAAGCCAACGCTCTTTCTCGCCGCCGCCGTACTGGTGGGAGATCTGCCGGCTGTCCACCATGCCGATCATATCGGTCACGAGGCAGACGAATCCCATCATGGCAAAGTTGGCGATCTGCTGCGGGTAGTCGGCGGTGTTCATGCGGGTCAGACGCTGACGCTCCCAATGGCCGATGACGTTCAGGATCGCCGGACACTTCCCCGACGGCATCGGATCGGGGAGATAGAGATTCCCCGTCGACCAGAAGCCGGGACGTGTCTCGAACATGATCTTCTCGATGCGGAAGCCGTCAAATCGCCCGACGGGCTCGCGGCGCACGTTCAGCGGCGTCTTCTCCGGCCACGGATAGAGTCCGGCCGCCATGCGCAGACTGAAACGGAGTTCTTCGCGCCGCCGGTCGGCTTCCCCGCGGGAGAAGAAGCGCGTCGGGGCAAAGCGGGTGTCGGTGTGGCGATCCGCCGTCAGCCGGTGATCCGCCGGTGTGCCGGGCAGTACGCGATAGGCAGGATTTTCCGTCATATCGATCCTCCTCATTGTTTCTCAGGTTCTTCTCTTCGGATTATAGCAGAAATCCGTCCAAAAGGCAAGGGGGCACCGGGAATTCCCTTGTTTTTCGGCCCGGCGGGTGTCCGCGAAATTTGAATAAAGCGTAAAATTCATCCGTTTTCGCTTGCTTTTCAGCGTGTTCTATGCTATAATTAATATCTGCAAACCGTTCGTTTGCGATCAAATCCAATAACGAATAACCTGTGAATCAAGGCCATACCAGCCGGGGGAGCAGCGGGTCCCTGTACTCGAAGTCCGCTACAGCGAGGGTGGATTCCTTCCCCGAGAACGGAGCTTGTACAGTCTGTGCCGCACGGAATGTGTTGACGAATGGGTCTCGCGCGATTCGCGGCTGTGAACCATGTCAGGTGGGGAACCAAGCAGCATTAAGCAGTTTTGCGGATGCGCCGCGAGGCAGCCTGTTCTGAGCAGGAACTGCGGCGTCGTGTATGACCCTCCGTCCGACGGGAGGGTGTATGGTCTTGATTTGCGGGTTATTTCCGTATCTTGGTCCGGGAGGCGTTAAATGCATCAGGCTCTTTACAGAAAATACAGGCCGCGCGCCTTCGACGGAGAAGGGGGCGTCACCGGGCAGGATCATGTGACCTCCGTGCTGCGGTATGAAACCGAAAACGGACGCACGTCCCATGCCTATCTCTTCTGCGGACCGCGCGGAACGGGCAAGACCACCTGCGCAAAGATCCTCGCAAAGGCTGTCAACTGCGAGCATCCCGTCCGCGGCAATCCCTGCGGCGAATGCTGGGCCTGTCAATCCATCGACGCGGGATCGGCGCCGGACGTGCTCGAAATGGACGCGGCGTCCAACACGGGCGTCGATTACATCCGCGACATCAAGGAGGCCATCTCCTACGTCCCGGCCGCGCTCAAGAAAAAGGTCTACATCATCGACGAGGTGCACATGCTCTCGTCCGGCGCGTTCAACGCCCTCCTCAAGACCCTCGAGGAGCCGCCGGAGCACGTCATCTTCATCCTTGCGACCACCGAATTCCACAAGCTCCCCGCGACGATCGTCTCCCGGTGCCAGCGGTTCGATTTCCGCCGCATCAAGGCCGACGTCATCGCCGAGCGGCTCATGTATATCGCAGGCAGAGAATCCATCCCGCTGACATCCGACGCCGCCCTCCTCCTCGCCAAGCAGGCGCAGGGCGGTATGCGCGACGCGATCTCCCTCTTCGAGCTCACGGCTGCCGGCGGTGCCGAGGTCACCTTCGAGCGCGTCTCCGAGGTCCTCGGCCTCTCCGGGATCGAGACGCAGTACAAGACCGCCTGCGCCGTCGCGCGCCACGATCTCGCGTCCGTCTTCAAGATCGTCTCCGTCGTCGAGAATTCCTCGAAGGACATTGCGGTCTACTGGTCCGAGCTCACGGGCTTCTGGCGGGACATGCTCGTCGTGAAGAATCTCCCCGAGGACGCCCGCGCCGCGTATCTCGACTATACCGAGCCCGAAATGCGGCTGCTCCTCGACGCGGCAAGGCGCTTCCCCGCCGAGGCCATCACCTGGCACTTCACCGTGCTGGACGAGGCGCAGAGGGAAATGACCCGGCTCCCGCAGACCAAGCGGCTTTCCGCGGAGCTCGCGCTCATCCGCATGGCCGACGCCTCCCTCGATTCCTCCCCCGCCGCCCTCCTCGCCCGGATCGCGCAGCTCGAGGACAAGGTCGCAAAGCTGGCGTCCGGCGTCCCCGCGGAACCGTCTCCCGAGCCGATCTCCCTGCCCGATCCCCCGAAGACGGTGGAGAAGCCCCCTGAGGCTGTGCCGCAGGACGCGAAGCCGGAGCCGGAGCCTGCCGACACGGGGATGCAGGAGGCCGATCTCACCGAAGCCGCAGAAAAGCTCCCGGAATCCTGCCGCTCCTATCTCGCAGACAGCGAATGCCTCGTCTCTGCGGACCGCAGGCAGGTCCTGATCCGCACGCCGAACGAAATGGGCCGCATGATCCTCTCGATGCCCGCGAACATCGCCTCGATCCGCTCCGCGCTCTTTGCGTGCGGTCTGACCGACGTCGGCGCCCAGATCGAGATCGTTCCCGGCGCGAAGCCCAAAGCCAAAAGAGCTCCCGTCGACGAGCTCGCCGATTTCTGACGGCACGTTTCATCCAAACCATGCAACATCAAATATAAAGAGGTATCACCATGAGAGCAAAACTTCCGAAAGGCGTCGGCGGCGGCGCACCCAATATGCAGTCCATGATCAAGCAGGCACAGAAAATGCAGGAGGACATGGCCGCTCTGCAGGAGGATCTTGACGCGCGCGAATACGAGATCAAGGCGGGCGGCGGCGCCGTGACCGTGAAGATCAACGGCAAGCTCGAAGTCCTCTCCATCGACATCCAGCCTGAAATCGTGGATCCCGACGACATCGAGACCCTCGCCGACATCCTGACCGCGGGCGTCAACGAGGCGATCAAGAAGGTCCATGCGACGAACAACGACGAAATGGGCAAGCTCACCGGCGGACTGAACATGCCCGGCGTTCCGGGGCTCTTCTGATGGCGGAGGTACTGGAACCCCTCGAGCGGCTGACGGACATGTTCCGCAGGCTCGACGGCGTGGGAAAGAAATCGGCGGCGCGGTACGCCTTCTGCGTTCTGAATTTCACGGACGAGGAGGCGGCAGAATTCGCGCGCGCCATCATCGCAGCCAAGACGGAGATCCGAAAATGCGCCGTCTGTCAGAACATCACGACGGACGAGATCTGCCCGATCTGTCGGAATGATACCCGCGATCACCGCACGATCTGCGTGGTGGAGGATCCCCGCGCGCTCCTGGCAATCGAGAAGACCCGGCAGTACGGCGGGGTGTATCATGTGCTCCACGGGACGATCTCCCCGATGCGCGGCGTGACCCCCGACCGGCTGACGATCAAGGAGCTCCTTTCGCGCCTCGGCGACCCGGACCATCCGGTGGACGAGGTGATCCTCGCGACCAACCCGACGGTCGAAGGCGAAGCGACGGCGATGTATGTCGCAAAGCTCGTTTCCCCGCTCGGCGTGAAGGTCACGCGCATCGCCAACGGCGTCCCCGTCGGCGGCGATCTCGAATATGCGGATGAGGTCACCCTGCGCCGCGCGATGGAAGGCAGATACGCGCTGGTTTGAGACGAGGACCCCTACGCCGATATTGTTGCTTGAAAGCCGTCCGACGGGCGGTTTTCTTGTTGTCACGGGGAGGCACGGTCACAACTGCTGGTTGCAGGATCGCTTCGTTTTCCGCTTACGCGTCGCTTGCGGACGGCCTGTGGATGTGCTATAATCAGACTGCAATCAAAAAGCGGAGGGTTCTCATGATACACAAGCTGCATTTCGGAAAGCGGATCGGGATGGCGCGGCGCAGGCTCGGGCTGTCACAGGGAGAGCTCGCGGAAAAGCTCGGCGTGACGGCACAGGCGGTCTCCAAATGGGAGTGTGGTTCCGCGATCCCGGATGTGGAGCTTTTGCTCGCGCTGTCCCATCTCTTCGGCATGACGGTCAACGAGCTGCTCGAAGACGCCGATCCCATCGCCGCGATGAACATCGGCGGGGAATTCGCGGACGGCGTGCACTATTTCGTTCCGAAAGCGGAAGCGCCCGAGCGGCAGGGCTTTGCCGACGCGCTCCGCCGGGAGGGATGGATCCCGAAGAACTGGCGGGCCATCCAAGAAGCGCGGGAGCATCCGTTCCTCCCGATCGGGCGGCGGATCGCGATGCGGGGCGGGCTGATCCTCGAAATCGGCGCGGGACCGGGGGGCGGCTTCATGCCCTTCATCCTGCGGGCCGATCCGAACGCGTCCGTCATCGTCTCCGATCTCTGCCCTTCGGTCGTCGAGGAGTGGAGGCGGTTCCTCGACGCGGAGGTCTGCTCGCCGAATCTCTGGTTCGCCGCGTGCGATTTCACCGCCCTGCCCTTCCCGGACAACTCCTTCTCCGTCGTCTCGGACGCGGGCGGTGTCGCCAACTGCATCGGAGACCGGCGGCGCGCGCTTCGGGAGATCCACCGCGTTCTGCGTCCGGACGGCGTTTATGTCACCTACAGCGGCTTCGTCACGCGCGACACCCTTGAGGCATTGCCCGAGGCTGCCCGGAGGCGTCTGAAAGAGGAATTCCCGGAGGCGTTCGAGGATCTTTACGAGGAGACGGTCCTCGCGGGATTCCGGCGGATCGACAGCGAAGCCATCGTCGGGTGGGACACGGATCACGACGAAAGCGGGTTCGCGTCCCTCTGCCGGGAGCTCGGCGTGAACGTCCGCTGGACCGGGTATGTGCGCTATTGCTATAAGGACTGAATGAAAAAGGGCTGCCGGTTTGACTCCTCGCATGAAGACAAGGAGGCTCTGAAACCGGGTGCCGTATGCGTAAACGGCAAAGCTGTACATCGTCATTCCGAGGAAGGCGTCCTGAGACGCCTGACGTGGGAATTTCTCCGAACTGGAGACCGTAGGCAGAGAATTGGTGACGATGTCATTCACAGCGTATCCTTCATTGTCCCCGGCTTCCGTCGTGCTCCCCAATTTTGGAGAGATTGCCACGTCGCGATTCT
>JAFPWV010000205.1 GCA_017412675.1 Clostridia bacterium | reverse complement strand
GGCCCTGTTAATCCAACGTGCGAAAGGCGAGATGGAACTTGTTCCATCCGCCGTGGGACCAAACGAAATGGGGCGACGGTGCAGAATCTCCGAGGTACGCACGTTGAGGGTGGATTCCCAAGGCGGGAACGGCCTTGGGCGGCGGTGATTGACAAGAGGCCGGCCGCGGAGGCCTCTTGTCCGCCAGCCGCGTAGGCGAAAAAAGCAATCGGCCTCGCCGATACACAATCCGCAAGCGTCAGCGCGCAAGCAAAATAAGCGCCCCGCTCCTCGCGGGCTTGCGAAGTGAGCCCGCCATGTGTCTCCGGGCACCGCCCTGCCCGCGGGGTCTCCCCGAAGAAAAGCCCCGCTGCAGTCGGGGCCTTTCCTTTGCGCTACCGCGCCGCTTCTATGCCGATTTCGCCTTCGCGATCCGCATGATCCCGCAGGTGATGTCATCCCGCGAGCCGCGCATCGCCGCTTCGCTCACCACCGTCATCGCCGCCATCCGCTCGTTCCCGGAGAGGACCACCTCATCCGTGCTCATCAGGTCGAGAAGCCACGGCGCCTCCTCGTACGACCGCGCCGCACCGTCCGAAATCATGACGACCGTATCGCCCGGCTGCACGTCAAACCGAATCATTTCCGCGTCAAGCGCGCGAAGTATCCCAAGCGGGACCGTCTTTGACTGCAATCGGAAAATACTGCCGTCCCTCAGCACGAACGACGGCGCCGCGCCGCTCTTGACGAACCGCGCTTCCCCCGTCCCGAGATCGATCTCGGCGATGTCCACGGTCGCGGAGCACTCCCGCTCGGTCGACCGGATGATCTGGTTCAGCATCTTGAGGGCCGTCTCAAGCTCCGCACCGGAACGGATCAGCCGCTCGAGCAGGGACGCCGCCATCCCGGACGTCAGAGCAGCCTCCTTCCCGCTCCCCATCCCGTCCGAGAGGATCATGTAATACCGCCCGTCCGCCTCGAAATCCGTGACGATATCCCCCGAAACCGCCTCCGGCTCACTGTCCGAGACCTCGATCCGCATCTCCTCCGCCTGTGCGTTTTCCTCCGACAGACGCTCTTCACCGGAGTCTGCACCGCAGCCGCGTTTGCCGCCATAGTACCTTTGTACGCTCGATGCCGCGCATGAAAAGCTGCCCGTCCGGCAGGAATACCGGTTGACGGAGTGGAGCCGCATGGATAAAGCCGTCCCGTTCAGCTCGAATTCGGGCTGGGACAGGGGGACCCCCGCGATCGATTCAAACAGGCGCCGGATATCGTCCCCGCCCATCCGGGTCGCCGAGAGGTCCACGTCCCCGACGAAGATGTGCCGCCGCCGCTTGCCGTACGCCGTGACCGTGGACGCCGCGAAATTGTTCCACGAGAGGACCCGGCGCAGTTTCTTCGAGAGCGCGTCATCCGTCTCCGACGCCTCCCGTCCGCATTTCTCCGCGCTCCGGATCAGCTCGCCCGCCAGCGCCCAGTCCGCAGCGGAGGTTGCGAGCCTGTTCCCGCGGGCCAGCTCAGCGATCCGGTCCCCGGCCGATCGGTTGATCCCGTCGAGGATTGCCCCCGCTTCGGCACACGAGGACGCGAGGTTCGGCGGGATCGCGGCAGCCGACAGGGAACCGGTTTTCAAAAGCTCTCCCGCCATGGAGCGGAGCAGGGGCTCGAAGCGCGCGGGATCGGAGACGAGGCACACCGAACGCCGGCGGCACCGGACGCACGCATGTCCGAAGTTCTCCTCCGCGATCCGGAGCATCTCCGTGCGCGAGGGTCTGGACAGCCGCTCCGCCATCCCGCCGAGGACCGCGGACACCGAGCCCAGCCCTTCGCCGAGCCCTTCGATCCGCCGCCGCATCTCGCCAGCCGTGATCTCTGCCGCAGCCGCGTCCCCGCTCCGCTGTCCGATCGACGCGCACGCCGTTCCGAAGAGCGACGCGGGCAATCGGATGAGCTCATAGCGGAAGAGGGGGACCAGCACGGCGCATCCGAGCGCGACCGGCGGCGTCATCGAGGCAAATCCGTCGACCCCGCCCGTGAAGATCGCCCACGTCACCGCCGCGAATCCCGCGCCCGCCACGGAAAAGCCCGGGGGAAGGCCTCCGAGGACGGCGGAAATCACCGCGGCGAGAGGGTAGGCGGGCGCCATGGACGGCGTCATCGTCATCCCGCAGAACAGCCCCGCGAGCGCGCCTCGATGGATCCCCGCGGCCTTCGAGACGATCATGGCCGCCCCGAACGCGAAGAGCACCCCGGCATCAAACACCTCCCGCCTGAGCGCCGCTCCCCCGCCCGTGACCCCGGCAACCGTCCCGCCCGCCGGCATGGAAAAGACGGAGGCCGAAATCTGGTGCAGCGAGAGCGTCACGACGGCGAGGAGGGCATGGACGCCGAACTCCCGCACGGGGGACGACCGCATTTTCCGCTCCGTCGCCGCCCAGAACAGGTATGTACACAGCGGGGCGGCGAAGAGGGAGAAGACAGCGCCGAACAGATCGAAATATTCGTACCCGCCCGCCACAACCGACCATGCTCCGGCGAACAGCGCTGCCGCGGCGGAGAGTGCCAACCGGACGCGGACATTCTCCCGGAGCACGGTCCCGACGTTCATTTTCCCGTCGGGCGGCGATGCGGATGCGGGAGGAGGGGGTGCGCCGCGGGAGCCGTCCTCTTCCGCCTCACGGAGAAGAAGTCTCACGCCTTCCGAAATGCGCGCGAATGCGGATCTCCGCCGTCCGCGCTGCGGTCCCGTCCGATGATCCGGCGCGCCTGCGATCCAGGCGGACACGGCGCATCGGGCTGCGAACAGAGAGAGGATCGCCGCCGCCCAGACACCGCCCGACGCGGGGATGCGCGCCGATCCGAGCATTCCCCCGAGCGCCGCCGAGACTGCGGCAAGTCCTCCTCCCGCCGATGCCGCGAACGCGATCCCGAAGGGGTATGTACCGGGGAAGGCCTGCGTTCCGGCGATGACGAGAGCGGTGAAGAAGCAGAGCGCGCAGAGAAGGATGCGTTTCACCCGCACCGATCCGAGGAGGGAGGCGAAGGAGCGTCGGGGACGGCGGAAGGTGCGGACCCCTGCCGCGCGATGCATCCCGTCCGCGGTCCCGGCCGTATGCGCTCCCCGGCGTCCGGCGTTCCCTCCGCGTGCTCTGTTCCCTGTCGAGTGTTCCTGCATGATTGCTTTGAACCTCCGTTCATGTACTTCTCGGGAAGGGGACGGGATCGCTGGCCAGCCGGTCGCCGGTCTCCTTCCGCGGGAATAGGATAGCACGGAAGGACGTGCAAAAGAGGTCGGTGTGCGCGGAGCGAAACGGCGCGGGGGATGGCAGCGCGCGGCGGGGAATGCGGGATCGGCGGGAACGGACGCGCGCCGGAGCACGGGAATTCGCCGAAGACGGACGAGGAGGGCGGGAAAAGCGCGCGGAAATCAGGCCGTTTTCCGGAACCAAAAACAGCCGCGCGGCTCTGCGGGAGGGACCGATCGGCGCGCAGAATCCGCGGGCAAGAAAATATTTCTTAGAATTATAGTTTTAGCTATTGACATTTCCGCGAAAATGCGTTATAATCATATTCGTCAGGGGAGTGTACCGCCTCGGCTCTTATTCCGAGAGGATCCTGCCCCGGTCAAATCGGAACCCCGCCTTCGCCCCATGCCCGCCGTCCTCCGCCTGACAGATCAAGAATGACCGAAAACGCTGATGAATCATGACGAAAACAAAAGGAGAATCCATGAAGCATTCCAGAAAGACCGATTCCCTCCTGTCCATAGGAGCGATTCCGCATATTTCCCGTTTTGCCGCCCGCGACCCGTCGAAGCCGGCCGCCCATACCTTCTCCGACGCGCAGCTTTCCGCCCTGGCCGACGGCGCGCGCACCCCCGTCTGCGAGATCGGCACATGGGTCCCCGGACCCGCCGAATCGCCCGCTCCCGTCCGGCGCGACAACCTCCGCCGCGTGCGCACCGCCGATTTCCTCACCTACCCCTACCCGCTCCGCATCGAGGCCGCGCCCGGCTTTCATGTCGCGGGATTCGACGAGACCGGCGCGCCGCTGGACCGGCCGGATCCGTCCGAGGCCGACACCCGCCCGCCGTCAGCCCTCGCCGTCCCCGCAGACACCCCGTTCGTGCTCGTCATCGCCGCCGATGAGGAACCGAAAGGCTGCCTCCTCCCCGACGATGTCTCCCGGTATGCCGCCGCGATCCGCATCCCCACCCGCACGGCTGCCGAGGTCGCGTCCGTCGCCGAAAGCCTCTCGTTCGTCTCATCGTCCGTGCTCACCGCCGTTGCAGCCGTCGCCGAAGCGGAGGAAATGCTCGCCGACCGCATGACCGGCGTTCTCGACGGCGCGCTCTCCCCCGTCTGCGTCCCGGGCCGCTGGATCCCGTCGGACGGCGCGCTGTGCGAAGAAGAGGACGCGCGATCCGCCCGCACCGCCTCCTGCCTCGTGTTCCGCTACGACGCCGAGGTCGTGCTCGCCGAGGGCTTCCGCGTGACGGCCTATCTCCCGGACGGCACCTTTTTCGGCGGCTGGAGCGACACCTTCCGCATCCCCGCCGAGACGAAGGTGTCCTTCAACATCGAGCGGATCGGATCGTCGGAGCCCCTCGACCCCGCCCGCGCCGCCGAAGCCGTTCGGATCCTCACCCGCCCCGCGATGGAGATCGCCCGCATCGACGCCCGGGTCCGCGCCCTCGAAGAGGTGATCCGCGCCATCTCCCGCGCACGGGATGCGGGATAACGCATATCATAAGAATACAGATCGACGCTGCAGACGTTTATTCTTATCTCTCCGCGGCCGCCGCTCCATCCCGCCGCCGGGGATGCCGCCGCACGGCGGTTTCGCGGGAGATTGCAGCAGGAAACAACAAAAAGCGCACCTCACACGGTGTGCGGAAAGGAATTCACTTCCATGAAAAATGGTATTCTCACCGCGGCGGGCTTGATCGGTTCCGCGGCAGCTTCCCTTTTCGGCGGCTGGGATGCCGCTCTCATCACCCTCGTCATCTTCATGGCGATCGACTATGTCACCGGGCTCCTCGTCGCGGGCGTCTTTCACCGCTCGCCGAAGTCCCCGGACGGGCGTCTCGAAAGCCGCGCAGGCTTCAAGGGGCTGCTCCGCAAGGGCATGATGCTCCTGATCGTCCTCATCGCGGCCCGTCTCGACGCGCTCATCGGCGAGGGGACCACGTTCCTCCGCGATGCCGCCGCGATCTCTCTGACGGTCAACGACGGCCTCTCGATCCTCGAAAACATGGCGCTCATGGGCGTTCCGATCCCGAATGCGCTCAAAAACGCCCTCACCGTCCTCGGCAGGCGGACGGAAGCCGGTTTGCCGGGCACGGATCCCGCGCCGGAGAACAAGCCGGAAGGAGACCCGCACGATGACCCTTCCCTTTGAATCCGGCGTCCGCGTGACCTCCCCATTCGGCATGCGGCCCGATCCCTTCACCGGCGCGTCTTCCGTACACGGCGGGATCGATCTGGTCCCGCTCCGGGAGGGGGATCTGACCGTTCGCGCCGCGGTTCCCGGTTCGGTCGTGCAGTCGCGGATGGTGACGGATCCGATGAACCGCACGTCGGAGTGGGGGAATTACGTCTCCCTCTTCGGCGACGACGGACGCGTGTATTATTACTGCCACCTCGCCTCGCGGGCCGTATCGCAGGGAGATCGCGTCGAAGCGGGCCAGCCGATCGGCATTGAAGGCCGGACGGGCCGCTCGACGGGCGTTCATCTGCATTTTGAAGTGCGGCAGGACGGGGTTCCCGTCGATCCGTCGCCCCTGATCGGCGTCGAAAACGTCCCGGGTGCGGAGAAATCCCCGCCCGCATGGTACGACGAGGCCGCGCGCTGGGCCGTCAGGGAAGGCATCCTGCGCGGCACGGACGACGGACTGGCGCTTGACGAGCCCTGCACCCGGGGAATGATGGTGGTGTTTCTGCATCGGCTCTGGAAGAAGCTGCGGCAGACGTGATTTCCCGCAATTCCCCCGGCCGGTGACGGGGCTGTCCGGATTTCCCGGATGATTTCCGGAGAGCGAACATTTCCCGGAAAGATGCCGGAGGATTTCCCAAAGGATTTCCGCGGGGGTCCTTGGCGGCGGATGGAAGAACGGGCCTGCCGCAAAAGCGAAATTGGTGTTGGTTGTCTTCACTCCCCGCTTCAGTTTGTCATTGCGAGGAGCGATTCCCAAGAATCGCGACGTGGCAATCTCTCCAAAACTGGTGAGCAGGAGAGAAACCGGGGACCATAACGGTCCTGCTGTGAATGACATTGTCACCAATTCTCTGCGTCCGTCTTCCGGTTCGGAGAGATTCCCACGTCAGGCGTCTCAGGACGCCTTCCTCGGAATGACAGCGTTTTGGCATTGACTTTTCCGCATCCAGAACCCGATTTCAAAGCGATTCGGCAGCTTTTGAAAAGAATCCCCCCCGGGGGATCGCGTATCATTTCCGGGACTTGAACCCCCGGCGACTTCGTCGCCACGGAGTTTCCGGGACGTGCAGCGGTTTGTCTCGTGCAGCCCTTCGACGGCTTGTGCGGCGGTCTCGTTCGTGCAGCGGGGAAACTCCATCCGTCTTCTCGATCCTGATGACCCATAGAAAAAAGATCCCTTTGGGGATCGCGTATCGTTTCAGGGACTCGAACCCCCGGCGACTTCGTCGCCACGGAGTTTCCGGGACGTGCAGCGGTCATTGATGTGCAGCCCTTCGACGGCTTGTGCGGCGGTTCCGTTCGTGCAGCGGGGAAACTCCATCCGTCTTCTCGATCCTGATAACGCATAGAAAAAGAATCCCTGCGGGGGGATTCTTTTTCTATGGGCCATCAGGGACTCGAACCCGGGACCGACCGGTTATGAGCCGGGAGCTCTGACCAACTGAGCTAATGGCCCGCGAACAGGGATATTATATCATATCCGCCACAGGGTGTCAAGCGAAAAACACGCAAATTTGAGGTTGTAATTTCCCCGATCCTGTGCTATAATGGAGGAAACGGGGAATCTCCCCGCCGATCCGGAAATTCTATTTTATCCATAAAGGAGATACCACCATGATCAAAGTCGGCGTTATCGGCTGCGGTACCATTGCGAATTCCGCGCACATCCCGTCCTACCTGAACTGCCCGGACGCGGAAATCAAGTATTTCTGCGACATCATCCCCGAGCGGGCGGAAGCGGCCGTTCAGAAATACGGCTGCGGCATCGCCGTGACGGATTACCACGACGTCCTCGCGGATCCCGAGGTGACCGCCGTCTCCGTCTGCACCCCGAACAAGATGCACCCGATCATCGCGATCGACGCCCTCCACGCCGGGAAGCACGTCCTCTGCGAGAAGCCCGCGGCCCGCACCTACGCGGAAGCGCTCACCATGCAGGCTGCGCAGCACGAGACCGGTCTCACCCTCAACATCGGCGTCGTGAACCGCTTCAACACCGCGGTCAACGAGATCAAGAAGCTGATCGACGCGGGCGAGCTCGGCGAAGTGTATCATGTGTACGTTTCCTTCCGCGCGCACCGCTCCATCCCCGGCCTCGGCGGCGCGTTCACCACGAAGGAGATCGCGGGCGGCGGCGCGCTCATCGACTGGGGCGTCCACTACCTCGACATCGTCATGTACTGCATGGGCGACCCGGAACCGAAGACCGTCTCCGGCAAGGCGTTCTGCAAGCTCGGCGTCGACATGCCGAACTACGTCTACGAAGGCATGTGGGCGGAGAACACGAAGGATCTGAACGGCACCTACGACGTGGATGACTCCGTCACGGCGTTCGTGCGCACGACCGGTCCCACCATTACCCTCAACGGCGCGTGGGCGCAGAACATCGGCGTCGCGGAGCAGTACATCGACTTCCTCGGCACGAAAGGCGGCATCCGTCTGAAATACGGCGGAGACTTCACGGTCTACACGACGAAGGATGGCAAGCTCTACAGCTACAAGCCGGAATACGAGAGCACCCCGATGTTCCAGAACGAGATCAACGCGTTCGTCTCCTGCGTGCAGACGGGCGAGAAGCTCCCGAGCCACATCGACCGCAACATTCTGACCTCCAAGCTCATGCAGGGCATCTACGATTCCAGCGACGCCGGGCATGAAGTGACCCTTTGATCTGAAGCCATGATGAAAGTCAAGCGCACTCAGACCTACAAGGTCGGCGACATCTTCGCCGCGCGGAAATTCGAGAACAACGGCTTCACGCTTCCCTACCGCATCTATGTTCCGAAGAATTACGACTGCGGCGAACGGTATCCCCTCCTTGTCTTCCTGCACGGTGCGGGTGAGCGCGGCACGGAAAACGAGCGGCAGCTCATCCACATGCAGTACCTGTTCAACGATCCCGACTCCCCGGTCTACGACTCCATCGTCCTCGCGCCCCAATGCCCGGAGGACAGCCAATGGGTCCTCGTGCCGTGGGAAAACGGGAACTACTCGATCGAGGAAACGCCGGAATCGCCCGGTCTCGAGGCGCTCTGCCTCCTGATCGACGAATGCCGGGACTTCTATAACGTGGACGACGACCGGATCTACGTCACGGGGCTGTCGATGGGCGGCTTCGGCACGTGGGATCTTCTGTCGCGGCACGGGGCGCGCTTTGCGGCGGGCATCCCGATCTGCGGCGGCGGCGATCCGTCCTACGCGAACCTTCTGAAGCGCATCCCGATCCGCACGTTCCACGGCTCGGAGGACGGCGCGGTACCGGTTGCGGGGACCCGCGCGATGTTCGCGGCGATCCGGCAGGCAGGCGGCACGCTCATCGACTACACCGAATTCGACGGCGAAGGACACGGGATCTGGGACAAGGTGTATGAGGACCGCGAAGTCGTCGACTGGCTGTACGCGCAGAGCCTCGCCGAGCGTCGGAAGGCGGCGGAGAAGAAGGGGAAGATCGTGAAGGCGGCGGCTGTCGGAGGCGGCGGCGCGCTGCTCACGGCGTTCCTTGTCGCGCTGGGGCTGAAAAACAAGAAGAAAAAATAAAGAGAAATCAAAAAACAAACCGTTCTCTTACCCGTCGCGGCAGGAGAACGGTTTTGTACTGCTTATCGTTTCAACAGCTCCTTGTCGAGGACGCCCGTGCGGTCCGCTTCGAGCAGCAGCTCCAGCTGCAGCATCGCCTGATTGATCGGCGCGGTGGCCAGACCGAACAGCACGTCGAGCAGCATCGCCGTGACGAGCGCGTCCTCGGGGATCCCGAGCTGGGTGAAGATCACCGTGTAGGTGAGGATCCCGATCCCGGTCACCGGCGGGCTCGCCGCCTGAAGCGCGATCGTCAAGAGCATCGCCATGAGGATCCAGAACGGGAACACGGCGACCTCGGCGACCCCGGCTTCATAGAAGATCACGATCATGGAGGCGACCGTCCCGGCGGGCATGTAGATGAGGAGCCCGAGCGGCAAACCGGTCCGCGTGAGCTGCCTGCCGATCCCGAGCCGTCTCTCGCAGCAGAGCTCGTTCGCGCCGTAGGCGGAATTCACCGAGCAGGTCCGCAGCGCCGCCGCGAAGGAATCCCGCATTTTCAGAAAGAGGCGGCGCGGAGAGATCCCCTCCTTCCACGACGTGAGGAGCAGCTGGAGCGCGATGAGGCCGCCGGAGAGGAGGCAGAAGAGGAGCAGCGGCTTCCAGATATCGAGGAGCGGGGCGAGCGAATTGTTCCAGATCCCCAAAATCAGCAGAACGGCCACGAAGAACGGCGTCACCCGCCCGACCCAGTCCGCGACGAGAAGCCCGGTCGTGTTGAGCTGATCGATGAGCGAGACGAGGCCCCCGGAGTGCTGACCGGCCGTGAGCACGGCGTGGCCGAGCACCAGCGCGATCAGGATGAGCTGGGGAGAGTCGCCCGCGATCATCGGGGAGAGGATGTCCGTCGGGATGATGCGGACGAAGAAATCGAGGATGCCGTGGACCCCGGCCCGCACCGCGTCGCCCGCGTAGAGGGGATGGAAGACGAGCGCGGACAAAGCCGTCGCCGCCGCGGTCACCACGGAGATGCTCACGAAGAAGCGCAGGATCAGCCGCCGCCCGTCCCGGCTCATCGCCGCCGCGTTGCCGACGCCGCAGACCGCCGCGAGGACGGAGAAGAAGACGACCGGCGCACCGGCGGTATTGAGGATGCGCAGAAATGCGTTCCGCACCGGCTCGAACACCGCGGACAGCGCGCGGCTCTGGATGGTCTCCGGGAGGAGCGCGTCGCCGAGGAACCCCACGAGGAGCCCCGCCAGCACGGCGATCCCGAGCGCGAAGGCCGGATGGAGCTGGCTCCGCTTCAGGCGCAGCTGCACGAGGTTCGTGTTGCGGCGGTAGGTATAGACGGGGTTCAGCCCGATGCCGTTGAGCAGGGTGTCCGCCCACGCGCCGAGGTCGTTCTCCGCGCTCGTCAGGGGATCGTAATTGTCCCCCGGCAGCTCGAGGGTGATCATCGGCCGTCCGAGCCGCATCCCCGTGCCGATCCGCACCCGCGCGTCCTCGCCGAAGTGATCCCGCCAGCGCAGGAGCGCCTCTTCGAGGGAGAAGCGGATGCGGAGCACGTCGGTGCGTTCCGTGCGGATGGCGCGCAGAAACCCGTCGAGACGGGCGGCGATTTCCTCGATCGCCTCACCCGTCAGCGGATATTCCTCGCTTTTCCATCCGTTTCTGTCGCCAAACGCCATCGCTGATTCTCCTTCCGGCGGAACTGGAAGCGATCGGATTTAACCGACGCGGTCAAAGGCGAGCTTGTTGTCGTTTTCCGGATACTCCTTGAAGTCGATCCAGGTGAGCTTGCCGTCGTCGTTGAACTGGAAGGCGGCCGCGCCGTCCGAATAGACGTTCTTGGACGAGATGATCTTCCCGTCGGAGCCGCAGATCAGATCCTTGCGGGTGCCGGTCTCGACGCTCGCGAGGGTCTCCCCGTCGAACCAGCAGAAGTACTCCCATTCGGAGCACTCCGTCGCGGAGCTCGCCCAGTGGACCTTGCAGAGGTAGCCGTCCTCGGAGGGCGTGATCGTGATGCTCGCGCGGTCCGCGGACCACTCGCCGACGAAGATGTCGCCCGTCAGCGTCTCGGAACCGTCGGAGTTGCCCAGCGTCAGCGTGTTCGCGGTGAGGGTTTCCCAGGAGAGCCATGCGCTGCGGCTTGCGAGGAGCCCGGTCATGGTTTCCGCCACGCCCGCGTCCTCATACGCGCCCTTGTTCACGTCCCAGTTTTCCTTCGCGCTGCGGGCAGCGGTCAGGACCGCGATGAAGCTCTCGTCGAACGCCGCCTGCTCGTCCTTCGTCAGCGTGTTCCACGCGGCGAGGATGTTCTGGCGCAGCGGGCTGTTATCCGCCGTCCAGATCTGGTTCCGGCTCGCGAAGCTCATCACCTCGGCGATCGCCTTCGCCTGCTTGAGCGAGGACCCCGCCGATCCGGGCTGGATGCCGCTGATGACCTTGAAGAAGCCGGTCGTCAGCTCTTCGGCCGTCGGAGGTGCGATCAGGCTGTATTCAAACCGGAACGCGGTGCTCTTCTCCTCGCGGGTGTCTTCCCACAGCAGGATGCCGTCGTCGGACCAATGGAAGAAGCCCTTGCCGTCGGCCCATTTTTCGTCGGCCGTGCCCTTGCCGGCCTCGTCGTAGGTCACATAGGCCATCTTGCCGTTTTCATACACCAGCCAGCCCGTCTCCGCGTCGTAAGAGGCCTTCATCGTCCATTCGGCGGCGGAGCTTGCGCTGTCGGCCCAGTGGATGGCAATGTCGTAATACGGATATTCGGCGGAGGACATGATCGTCATGCTCGCGCGCTGGCTCGTCAGATCGTTCCACGTACCGATATAGCTCTGCACGCTCGCGACGATGACCGGGGTACGCCAGAAGGAGACGCGCTTTTCGGGATGCATCATGCGGGTGAGGATCGCGGCGACCTCGCACCGTCTGATCGGGTTCGCGGGGTTGATGTTGCGGTTTTCGTCGCCCTGCACGATCCCGGCGCGGGCGAGCTTGTAGATCTCCGCCGCGAGAGGCGCATCCGCCGCGACATCCGGGAGACCGCCGTCCGGGATGGCGTTCACTTCGACGTAATTCCCCTCGGGGAGGGCGCGGGAGAAGATCGCCATGTAGTCCGCGCGGCTGATGGGATCGTTCCACGCGTAGTCCTCGGTGATGATCCCGTTTTTCTTCGCGTATTCCACATAGGGGGCATACCACGGATCGCCGTTTGTGAGGGTCACTTTGCCGGCGGTCCGCACTTCATTCATGCAGGCGGCGAGCTTGACGGCCTCCGCCGCGGTCATGTTCTCGTCCGGGCAGAAGGTGTCCGCGCTGCGCCCGTTGACGAGGCCCTCTTCCACGGCGGTCTTCACGTCGTCATAATACCACGCGTCCGCCGGGACGTCCCGGAAGGTCAGCTCCGCCGCGGCCATGGGCAGGATCAGCGCCGCCGCGCACAGGACGGAGAGGATGGTGAAGAGGATCTTTTTCATGATGTTGTTCCTTTCAAATGAGGATGGGATCGCGGCCGCTCAGTCAAGATTGGTCGCGTCGCCGAGGGACATAAAGGCAACGGATTTGACCGTCAGCGGACGGATCGCTTCGTATTCGTTGAAATCGTCCGTGTAGGTGAGCTTGCCGTCCACCGTGACGGTGTACTCGAACATGCCGCTGCTCATATAGAAGATCGCCTCGTCGAGGTAGTAGCCGGTGATGTACCAGCCCTCGTCGAGCAGGTCCCCGCCCGTCTTGCCGACGTACTTGTCCAGCTCGGACTGCACCGGGATCAGATCGGTGATGTTCTCGCGGGTCTCGATCGTCAGCGGGGCGAGGATCGCGTGTTCCTGTTCGTCGGCGTCATCGGCAAAGATGTCGATCGCGGAGAGCTTGTCGTAGGTCTCCGGCGTGAGGGGTGCGGAGACGCGGTAGTAGGTGTCCTGATAGAGGAAGACGTAGACGTACCGGTCCTCGTACGTCGCGGACTGGTAGTTCTCCCGCTCCGCCGCGGCATAGACGTCGCCGATCGTCCGGAAGGCGTCGATGGCGGAGGTGCCGCCGGTGCCGGAGGCCGATGTGTCCGCGGTCCCCGCCGTTGATCCCGCGTCCGCAGGCGTGCTGTTCTCCTTCGGCGCGCCTGGGACGGGTTCGGAGGCCTGCTTTTTCCCGCATCCCGCGAGGAGCAGGAGGGTGAGGAGGGCGAGGAGGACGCAAAGTGCTTTCTTCATGGGGCCCTCCTTATTTCTTCGTGACGCCTTCGCCGTAGATCGTGGTCCAGTCGTTCTTCATGGAGATCGGGACCCAGTCGAATTCTTCGCAGAGGTCGGCCATTTTCTGCGCCTTGGACTCGGAGCCGTTTTCACGGACGAGGTCGTCGCAGCAGAGCATGAAGGCGAGGGACGGGTAGGTGTTGCCGCTCGTGACGTATTCCGCCATGCTGGAGTCGCCCGTGGAGTTGCCGAAGGACAGGACCGGCTGCTGACCGATCTCCTGCATGATGACGGAGACCTTGTTCATTTTCAGGTTCTTGATGAGGAATTCGCCGCCGAGGATCAGACGGTCGCCGTCCGCGAAGACGTATTTGAGGCCGTCCTCGCCGTTCTGGTTGGAGGACGTGATGAGCTCGTCGGAGCCGATGATCTGGCGGTTCGGGATGTCGAGGACGTTGTTGTACAGGATGCCGCGGACGATCAGGCGGTCCGTGCCGCTCACGATGTACACGGTGAAGCCGTTCTGCTGGAGGTATTCCACGACCTCGACCATGGGCTTGTAGAAGCCGTCGCCGCGCTTCATGCCGTCATAGGAGGGCATGTCCTGCTTCTTGAATTCCTGGATGTACGCATTGAACTCGTCGACGGTCATCCCGGCGAACGCGGAGGCCACCGCCTTGCCGTGGTCCACCTCGAGCCCGGAGAAGGACGCGCCGGTCTCGTTCTGTTCCTTGATTTTATTGGCGACTTCCTTTTCAAAGTCGGACGCCTTGTCCTTGTAGTCCGGGTCCTCGAGGACGCG
>JAFPWV010000020.1 GCA_017412675.1 Clostridia bacterium | reverse complement strand
GCGCAGGCAAAATGAACGCCCCGCTCTTCGCGGGCTTGCGAAGTGAGCCCGCCACCTGTCTCCGGGCACTGCCCGGTGAGCCCGCCATGTGTCTCCGCGGACCCCGCGGCGCACGCAGGCAAAAGAAAAGGCGTACCTTCTTCAGGTACGCACTTTCTCATATTGGTGAACGAATTTGCGTCTCTGCGGCGCAAGTCAGTTCCCGCCCAGCCCCTCAAATTTGTTCATCATCTTGTCAAGAGACTTGTTCACGATCTTCGTGACCTTCGCATACTGCGACGCGAGATCCGTGTTGTAGCTGTCCGCCATGCTGTACAGCATCGAGCTGATGCCGAACCCGCCGAGATAGCCGATGTCATACTTGATCGAGGAGATGATGATGTCGAGCGAGACCGTCGATTCCTCGTCGCGGGAGACCTTGCCGAGCAGCGTCACGTCGTAGTACGCCGGGGTCAGCTCGTTCTTCGAGCAGGCACCGAGCGCGTCCATCACATAGCCGGTCTTCTCGTAGTCCACGTTGTCCGCCGGGATGACGATCGTCGCGCAGACGTTTGGGTTCACGCAGTGGTGATAGCCGTCCTGCGCCTCGTCGAATTTCGGCATGGGCAGGATGCCGAAGTCGGATTCCATGTCGCGCATCGTGGCGACCGCGTGCAGCTCACCGTAGTAGAACAGGGACTTGTCGGACTGGTACATCGCAAAGGCAGGCTGTTCGCCGACACCCGCGCGGGACCACGAGTAGGTGATGTCCGGGTTGTACATCAGTGTGGAGAGCTTTTCGATGACGGACACCGCGCGCTCGGACATGAAGGTGTTCTCCGGGATGCCCGCCGCGTTCGTCGTGAAGAAGTCCACGTCGCAGCCGATCAGGGCGAGCGCGATCATGTCGCAGAAGCAGATCAGGCCGAAGCGGTCCTCCTGCGTCATCTTGCCGTCGCCGTTGAGGTCCTTGGACACCTGCGTGCCCATCTCGACCATCTTGTCGATCGTCCACTTGCCCGCGTTCATGATCTCATAGGGGTTTTCGAGCTGATGGTCCGCGAGGATCACCTTGTTGAACATGATGACGCCGATGGACTTCTTGTACATCGTGCCGATGTCGCCCGTCAGGCAGAAGTTCATGCCCTTGATCTGCAAATCGCCGAGGATGTTCGGGTCCCACCACGCCGCGCCGAGATCGAGCGTCCCCTTCGAGGCGTAGTTGTTCAGCTCCTGGATCGTGCCGTTCTGCGCGACGCTGAAGGAGTTCTGCATCGCCAGGGTCGCGATCTGGTACGCGCCGTCGCCGGAGTTCACGGAATTCGTGAGGGTGCCCGTGTCGCCGGAGCCGGTCATGTACGCGGGCGTGACGCTCACGTTCAAGAGCTCGTCCACCTGCTGCATCCGGGTGTAGACCGCGTCGTTGAGCACCTCGCCGGTGATCTCCTCCGCGCTCCAGTCGACGTCACCCCAGATCCCACCGTCGTTCGGGTAGGTCAGGACCGTGAAGGTCGCGCCGCCGTAATCGGTCCCGGCGGGGATGTTCGCCGCATAGCGGGAGGGTTCGGTCTCCTCCTCACCGCCGTCGGAGGAAGCGGTGGGCGTGTTCGTCCCGGCGTCGGGGGTGTTCGTCCCCGTGTCGGTGTTCGGTTTGCTCTCGGAGCAGCTGCCCAGCATCAGGGGCAAAAGCAGCGCGAGACAGAGAAATAGGGAGAGGAATTTTTTCATGACTGCCTTCCTTGTTTTGGATTCGCAAAAGATAACAACCATATCATACACGAAACGCGCGGAAAAGTCAAGGGGAAAGCGGTAAATCTGCCCGCGCCCGCCTCCCTTTTTCCCGCCGGATCGGGATTACGGAAAAATATATCGAATTTCGATAAAAAACTATTGACATTCGATTCGGAATGTGTTATGATAGGGACAGCAAAACCGAAAGGGGCAACATGTTATGACACAGAAAACCTTTGCGAATCTTCTGAAAGCGGTGATCGTGCTCGCCTTCCTCTGCTGCGCGGTCGTCTACGCCTTTTACGTCCCCGCGATCGCGCGGGAAGCAGCGGACGTGTATGCCGAGTTCTCCGCGCTCCACGTCCCAGCGCTCGTGTTCGTCGAGCTGACGGCCCTGCCGATCCTCATCGCGCTCGTGCTTGCGTGGAGCATCGCGCACGCCGTCGGGCAGGACGACTCCTTCTGCCGGGCGAACGCCACGCGGATGAAGGCGATCTCCCTCCTCGCGCTGGCGGACGTCGCGTATTTTTGGATCGGCATCGCCGTGCTGTGGTTCGGCTTCGGCGTGATGTCCGGCCCGGAGTTCATTCTCGCCGTGCTCGTCGGCTCCGCGGGGATCATCGTCTCCGTCTGCGCCGGCGCGCTCTCCCATCTCATCCTCAAAGCGGCCCTGCTGCGCGAGGAAAACGACCTGACGGTGTGAGGTGAACGATGATCATTGTGAATCTGGACGTCATGCTCGCAAAGCGGAAGATGAGCCTCACGGAGCTGTCCGAGCGGGTCGGCATCACGCAGGCGAACCTGTCGATCCTCAAAAACGGACGCGCCCGGGCCGTGCGGTTCGACACGCTCGACAAGATCTGCCGGGTCCTCGGATGCCAGCCGGGGGATATCCTCGAATATCGGGAGGGAGACGGGGGCGCGGAGGAATGAAGAATTCGCGCTCCTGAGAAAATCCAAGCCCCGCTTAAGTCGGCCTTAGAACGGCTCTCTTGCGGGGCGCGTTTTTTTGTGGTACAATGAGGACAACGGAAGGGCCCTCCGGCATCACACACAGAAAAGGACGGAACCATGAATCAGGAAATCATCGGAAAGAACATCCGCAGGGCGAGGCGCGGCCGCGACATGACGCAGGACGATCTGGCCGAACGCCTCTCGGTGACGGAATCGGCGGTGAGTCAGTGGGAGAGCGGCAAAACCGTCCCGGATCTGTTGCTGATCCCGCCGCTCTGCGCGATCCTCGGCGTCACGTCGGACTGGCTGCTCGGCGTGGACGAGGAGAAGCGATGGGAGGAGTTCACGGCGATCGAGGAGCGGGCGCATGCTTTGAGCCGCGTCGGACACCGGGAGGAAGCGGCGGCCATTCTCCGGGAAGGGCTGAAAACCTATCCCGAGAGCGAGAGCCTCCTGCGGGATCTGATGTACGATACCGACGACCGGGACGAGTGCATCCGCATCGGCGAACAACTGCTCGAGATCAGCCGGAACGAGAGCATCCGCCAGAGCGCGATCCAGAACCTTGTATATGCGTACACCGACCGGGGAGAGACGAAACGGGCGGAGGAGGCCGCTTTGATGCTCCCCTCGTACACGATGAACCGCAAGCGCCTGCTGCTCTATCTTTATGCGAAAACGGGCGGGGAGGACTACCGGCCGACGGCGGCACGCTACCGGGAGGAGCTCTTGGAAGATCTCTACTTCGCACTGTACGAGGGCGTTGACGAAGAGACGGCGGCGGCGCGCGGGATCCGGCTTTATGAGCTGATGTATGAGGACGGAGACTACGGTTTCCATCATGCCCGGCTGCAGGAGGCGCGGATCATTCTTGCGTTCGACGCGGCGCGGAGCGGGGACGGAGAGAGGACGCTCCATGCCCTCAAAGAGGCGGCGGATCATGCGCTCGCGTTCCTCGACTACCTCGCCGACCCGGATTATCGCCACACGTCGGTCTTCTTCCGTGACGATAGGAAAGGGACGTTTTCCTCTACCTCCCCGCAGAACAGTGCGTCGGAAGTGCTCGAAGCCATGAGGAACCCCGTCTTCGATTTCGTCCGGGACACACCGGCCTTCGCGGCGATCCGGGAACGGCTCGAACCCGCGGCGGGGGAATGGGATATTAAGGAATAAGTTCTTCCCCTCTTCACCCCGGCGGAAAAACTCCCCGAAAGTCTTCTCTCAGAGCTTCCGGGGAGTTTTATTATTCGGTTTCACGCGAGGGTC
>JAFPWV010000204.1 GCA_017412675.1 Clostridia bacterium | reverse complement strand
TCATACCCGTAGTAGAGTCCCGCCAGACCTCCGGCGATCGCGCCGACCGTATCGGTGTCTTCGCCCAGGTTGACCGCTTTCAGCTCGCATTCCGCGAAGCTTTCGGTCGTGATGAGGCACCACACCGCAGCCTCGATCGAATCGACCACATAGCCTGAGCTCTTGATCGCCTCCTCGGGGGTCTCCCTGAAGACGCGGAGGTTGCGGAGCCGGTCGTACCGGGCGAGTTCCTCCAGATTGGATTCCCTCTGCTCGTAGAACCGGAACCCTCTTTCCAGTCCGTTCTCGAGCCGCTCGATCAGCGTTCCCGTATCTCCGATCAGCGCGCGGACCATGAAATAGTAGAGGCCGCACGCGATCTTGGCGCGGAGATGATTGTGCGTCAGACCTGACACGCGGTGGATCAGCCTGACGGCGTCCAAATCCGACAGCAGACCCATCCCGCGCTTCTCCGCGCAGTACAGACAGGCGGGCATGATCCGCATGAGCGAGCCGTTTCCGTTGTTGCCGGGCGATCTTCCGCCGCAGGCGCGGACGTCTCTGTCCATCGTGTATCTTGAAACGGCCTGGCTCGTGCCGTGCCCGATATCGAAGGATTCGCCGAACGGCGTGTATTCCCCCTCGTACATCCACTTTACGAACCGGTCCATGATATCCTCATAATCGAACATGCCCTTCTCGCGGATGCTGTCCAGAAGCGCCAGCGTCATGCTGCTGTCGTCGGTCCATGTCCCCGCGGGCAGATCGAACGTGCCGTGGCCGCGCATCCCGCGGACCGAATTCTTCGCGACCGTCTTCCTGCTCAGAAACTGCACCGGACACCCCAGCGCGTCGCCGGTCACAACCCCCATGATCCCGTTCAGCCAATGATTTCCCATTTACGCAATCCCCCTTTCTTACTGTCCGTGTTTTTCGGAATAATGCGCCCTGATGGACGCCATCAGATCCTCCGAGTCGAGCATATCCTCCATCTCCTGAGCGGATTTCGAGGATCTCGCGAAGCTGACCGCTCTCGACATCATCTCGTAGTTCAGCCTCGTTCCCTCGCGGTCGTTCTCATACGTCACCGCGCGGTCTCTCCGGATGCCGAACCTGTCGGCGGTGCGCACCGCGTCCATGTTCGCGCCGAGGAAAAGGAATTCCCAGTGGTACTTTTCCTTCTCCCTCTCGACCATTTCCTTGACCTTCCGGTAGGTATAGATCCGGCTCGCGTTCTCCATCCCGTCCGTCGTGATGATGAACAGCGTCTTTTCCGGAACGTCCTCCTCCCGTGCGTACCGGTGGATCATGGCGATATGGTGGATCGCCCCGCCGACCGCGTCCAGAAGCGCCGTGCAGCCGCGCACATAGTACTGCCTGTCGGTCATCGGCTCGACCTTATGGATGTCGACCCGGTCGTAGAGCACTTCCGTTCTGTCGTCGAACAGCACGACGGAAACGTACGCTTCCCCTTCCTCTTTCTTCTGTTTTTCGAGAAGGGAGTTGAATCCCCCGATCGTGTCCTGCTCCAGTCCTGCCATGGACCCGCTTCTGTCAAGAATGAATACGACTTATGTCAAACCCTTTTTCATATCTGTCCTCTCTTTCTGCCGCCCTGCCGGCGGCTGCGTTTTTTCTTTTCAAGGACAGTATATCGACCCGGGGCAAAAAAACGGTCGCCCTGAAAGCGACCTTCAAAATTAAATGATAATGCACGGTTCTCCGTGCTCCTCGAGCTGGATATCCAGCTCGGTAAGGTCATAAAACTTCTTTTCAATAAAATAGGAAAAGATGATGTCCGTCTTGTCGCAGGGCGAAAGGGCGTATCCCGCCCGTGACAGAAGATCTTTGGACTCGTCCAGGTTCAGATTCGCGCCGATGCACAGGCGGAGCGCCGTCCGCTTTTCGGGATGGTAATTCCGGTTGTTCTTGATCTTGGAGAAGACCTTCTTATCCAGAAGCGCTCCCTTGTACGCGTCGGAATTCTTCATTCCCTTTTTCTTGATCAGATACAGCAGATACTCGGAAAAGGTGTCGGTCATGTGCTCGATCCGTTCCCTGAGCTTCCGTTCCATCTCCTCGATGGCGTCGTCGTACTGATCCGAGTCTATTCCGAACGCTGCGGACGCGATGCTGGATAGCGCCTGCCCGTCCCGCATGTCTTCCTCTTCGGAATCGTCCAGGTCATACATCATAACCGGCTCGTAAGCGAAAGGAACCGTCGTCTCCCGCTCCTCACGGAATGCGGCCGGCGCGGCGTCATGCGGCATATGACCGGCGGTACCCGGAAAAATGCCGGACGGTCTTTTCTGCCTTTCCCTTCCGGCGTACAGCGCGGGATTGTATTCCTCCCGGTGCTTTTCCTCCACGTAGTTCTGATCGATGTAGGCTTCGAGATCGGGATAGAGATTCTTACCCATCTGCGTCGCTTTACTGTCGAACACGACCAGATAGACCTGCATGTCCGAATTGAGCAGAAACGCGTGGATCTCGTCGACGGCGATCCGCATCCCCTCCTCCTTCGGGTAACCGAATCCTCCGGTGGAGATCAGCGGGAACGCGACGGAGCGGAACCCCTGCTCCGCGGCAAGTCTGAGGCTTTTGCGGTAGCAGGAGCGGAGCAGTTTCTCCTCCCCGTGTTTCCCGTCATAGTAATGCGGGCTGACCGCGTGGATGATATGCTTCGCGGGAAGATGAAAACCGGGCGTCAGGAACACGTCGCCTTCCGGCACGAATCCGACGTTCTTCACCCTGTAGTCCAGAAGTTCGGAAAAGCCCGCCGCTTCGTACACGGCGTGATCGCATCCGGTCCCGACGGTCGGATAATCGTTTGCGGTATTCACGATGGCGTCGGTCTCCATCTT
The DNA here is from genome assembly GCA_017412675.1 of Clostridia bacterium. GTDB lineage: Bacteria > Bacillota > Clostridia > Oscillospirales > CAG-272 > UMGS1696. The sequence goes on along the minus strand of JAFPWV010000204.1, from coordinate 435 downwards.
TGTGATGTCGTTTCGAACGATCCTGAACGGCATGGCTCCTGCTCCTTTTACAAAACTGCGCGGGCCCCTGAAAGCCCGCTTCATGATAGACACTATATAGAATATAGGAAAACGCTTCGGAAAGCAAACCGCCGCGCGGATCCCGCGGCATGAAAAGATCCCGGAAAAGCGGACGCTCTTCCGGGACCTCCATTATCCTTCCAATACTCCCGTCAGTCCTCGACTTCGATCTCCTTGATGATGCACTCGTTGCCGCGCAAAAGCCAGGTCTCCCCGCTGTGGCAGTAGGGGCATTCGCGTCCGTACTGCACGGTCGGGTAGGTTTTTTCGCAGTTTCCGCAGAACGTGACCGCGGGGATATCCTCCAGTTCCAGTTCGGCGGATTCGAGCACAGGATGACGGCCGCGGAAGTAATTCCAGCAGTCCGTGAAGTAG
>JAFPWV010000203.1 GCA_017412675.1 Clostridia bacterium | reverse complement strand
TGGTGAGTTTTGTGTCTCCGCGGACTCCGCGGCGTTAGCGCGCAAGCGAAAGGAAAGGCGTACCTTCTTCAGGTACGCACAGTTCAATATTGGTGAACGAACTTGCCGCAGGCGCGCTTGTCCGTATTCCACAGAGACCCTTCGCGCCAAGGCGAGTTCGTCTCCTGTCTCCGGGCACCGCCCGGCGCGTTCAGCTTATACGTTGATTTTCTTCGGCAGAAAATCAAGATAGTCCGCCGCGGCGTTGGTGAACCGGATCCCGCGGTAAACAAACACCGGAGGCTCCTCGTACTGCCCGTGGATGTGCCCGAACCAGCACTCCTCCACCCCGTGCCGCGCGAGAACGTCGACGATCTCCTCCACACGGAAATCCCCCCAGACGGGCGGGAAATGCAGAAAGGCGAGGGGCGGCTTTGCGATCCCGTGCTCTTCCCGGAGGGCGTCCGCCGCCTTCAGGGAGAGCGCGAGCCGTTCGCATTCCCGGTTCACGAGCTTCGCATAATCCGTGTCGAACGCCGTCTGCTGATGCTCCTCGAGGAACCAGCCCCGCGATCCGGCCAGCGCACGTCCCTCGGCGACGGCGGCGTTGTTGTAGAGAAAATCGATCCCCCCGATCTCGCGCTCGGCGAGGAAGCGGCGCATCCGCGCGAGGGAGGACCACCAGTAGTCGTGATTCCCCTTGCCGAGCAGCTTTTTCCCCGGGAGCGACGCGAGAAACCGGAAATCGGCCTCCGCTTCGTCGAGCTTGCCCGCCCATGAAATGTCGCCGGGGATCACGACGGTATCCTCCGGCTCGACGACGGCGGACCAGCGCTTCGCGATCTTCTGCGCGTGGTTCGTCCAGCGGCTGCCGAAGCGGTCCATGCGTTTGTCCGCAGCGACGCCGAGGGCGAGATGCGTGTCCGCCAGTACCCAGAGGCTCATGACTCAAACGGGATGCCCGGCATCTCGGCGGGGTCGATGGCGCAGGTGAAGCGGACAGGCAGGGTCTCGGTGGCGGCGAGCGGCGCGGGGATCTCATTGCCCGTTTCCGCAGACAGCCGCCGGAGCAGCGCGAAAACGTCGCCGTCCGCAGGGAGCCCGATCGCCGAAGCCACGGCAGGCGCGAACTTGAAGGGACTGGCGGTCGACGCGAGGATCACGGGGGTCATGTCCCCGGTCTCCAGCCGGTAGTTCTTCACGCAGCCGAGCCCGACGGCGGTGTGCGGATCGATGAGATAACCCTCGTCCCGCCAGGTGCCGCGGATGACGGCGAGCGTTTCCTCCTCGTCGAGATAACCGCCCGAGAAGGAGGCGCGGATCTTCTGCATGAGGTCCGCCGGAGCCTCGTATTTCCCGGTCTTTCTGAGCGATTCCATCAGGTCCGCGGTGAGGGCAGGGCCGCCGAGGAAGGAGAGGAGCCGCTCGAGGTTCGAGGAGATGAGGATGTCCATCGACGGGCTGATCGTCTTGTGGAATTCCCGCGTGCGGTCATAGACGCCGGTCGCGAGGAAGTCCGTGAGAACGTTGTTGCGGTTCGAGGCGCAGAGGAAGCGTGCGGCGGGCAGTCCCATCCGGCGGGCGAGGTATGCCGCGAAGATGTTGCCGAAGTTTCCCGTCGGGACGGCGACGTTCACCGGATCCCCGAAGGCGATCTTTCCCGCGTTCACGAGATCGCAGTAGGCCGAGAGGTAGTACACGATCTGCGGGACGAGGCGGCCCCAGTTGATCGAGTTGGCCGACGAGAAGAAGAAGCCCGCGTCATCGGCCCGGCGCGCGAGGTCCGGATCGGAGAAGATCGCCTTGACGCCGTTCTGCGCGTCGTCGAAATTCCCGCGCACGGCGACGACGTTGACGTTGCGGCCTTCGGTGGTCTGCATCTGCCGCTTCTGCATGAGGCTGACGCCGTCGAGGGGATAGAAGACCGTGATCTTCACGCCGTCGACGTCGCGGTAGCCTTCGAGAGCCGCCTTGCCGGTGTCCCCGCTCGTCGCGACGAGGATGTGGGCGATCCGGCGCTCCCCGGTCATCGTGAGGGCGCGGGAGAGGAGGCGGGGCATGATCTGCAGGGCCATGTCCTTGAAGGCGGATGTCGGTCCGTGCCAGAGCTCGAGGGCATGGATCCCGCCATCGAGGGTGCGGATCGGCGCAGAGCCTCCGGGGAATTTCTCCGGTGCGTAGGCGGCGCGGCAGTCCCCGGCGAGGGCGTCGGCCGGATAGTCGTCGAGGAAGCGGGAGAGGATCATGGCCGCGCGGGCGGGATAATCCATCGTGCAGAGCGCGTCAAAATCGGCGCGGGTGAGCGATGGGACGGATTCGGGAAGATAGAGGCCGCCGTCGGGTGCGAGCCCTTCCTTGATGGCCTCGGCTGCCGGGATGCGGCGCGTGCGTTCGGTGTCGCGGGTGCTCAGGTAGTTCATGATGGTCCTTCTTGATACAGATTCAGCGGATCGCTTTTTCGAGGAAGCGAAGGACGTTCCGATAGTAGATGCCGTCGATCGCGTCGTCGTCGAGGCCCTCTCTGCGGAGGATATCCGCGACGGCCGGGAGATCGGAGAGATCGGACATACCCTCGGGGAGATCGGCGCCGTCGAGGTCACAGCCGAATCCGACGGCGTCGGGTGCCAGGGCGCGGTAGTGCAGGAGGTGGCGCGCGACGTCCTCGGCGGTGACGGGATCGTTCACGGCGAGGTGGCGGATGTAGAGGGAGATGCCCGCGGCGCCGCCCAGCTTCACGAGGCGCAGGAAGCGGTCGTCGGTGAGGTTGCGGGAGTGGGCGCAGAGGGCGTACGAATTCATGTGGGTGGCGACGGGGGGCTTGCCCGCTTCCTCGCAGAGATCGAGGATCTCGTCGGTCGAGCGGAACGAGGCGTGGGAGATATCCGGCACGATGCCCACGCGGAGCATTTCGCGCACGGCGTCGCGTCCGAAGTCGGTGAGGCCGTGGTCGGTGTTGTGGGACCCGCCGATGCAGGTGTCCCCGCCCCAGAGCGGCGTCACGACGCGGATGCCGAGCTCGTAGAGCTTTTCCACGCGCTCGAGATGCCCGTTCAGGATGCGGGCGTCCTCGACGGTGAGGACAAACCCGATGGGAGCGCCGCTCTCCGCCCACTCCCGGATCTCTTCGCCGGAATAGAGGATCGGGACGCCGTTCTTTTCGCACTCCGCAAGGAAGTTTTCGCGGGAAGCGAGGAAATCGTCCCAGCCCTCCTCGTCGCCGAGCCGGGTGGAGGTGAAGAACGCGGCGAGCTGGAGGTATTTCGAGAACACGGAGGCCTTTTCGAGGTCGATGTTCAGATCGTTCTTTGCGAGGCTCTTGTGCTCATGCCAGATCGCCATCGCAGTGTCACAGTGCATGTCGGAAAGACGAAGCATGGTATGGTTCTCCTTTCGGATGATGAGGACGGAGTTCGATTGCGGGACGCGGGTCAATGCCGGTCCTTTCTTTTCGGCGAGAATTTTGCGATCTTTCGGACCGCGTTTTCGTGGCGGCGGATCGCGAGGACCTCGTAGACCGCGCCGGCAGGGCTAACGTAGACCTCGATGACGTCGAGGCGGGGGCTCTTCTCCGACGGGTGAAGGGCGAGCCAGCCTTCCGCCGCGCGGATCATCGATTCCCGCTTGTGCGCGTCGACCGCATCCGCCGGGGAGAGGCCGCCGTCCGCGTGATCCGGGTACTGCCGCCGCGTTTTGACCTCCGCGAAGCAGAGGATGTCCCCGCATTCCGCGACGATGTCGATCTCGTCCCGTCCGACGCGCGCGTTCCGGGCGAGGATCGTCCAACCCTCGGATTCGAGGAACAGGGCGGCGGAGTTCTCGCCGATCCGGCCGAGTTCTTTCGCGTTCATCCGTTTGCCCGCTTTTCTTCGAGCGCGGCTTCGAGGGCGTCCCGGTCCCGCTCGAGGAACGAGAGGAACGACACGCGGTGCTCGGGGCAGGGGCCGAATTCATAGACCGCGAGCTTGTGCTCCTTCGTCGGATAGCCCTTGTGCTTTGCGAAGCCGTAGGCCGGGTACTGCCGGTCGAGCTCGTCGAGGAGGCGGTCCCGGGTGACCTTGGCGAGCACCGACGCCGCGGCGATGGACTGCGAGATCGCGTCGCCGTGGACCACGGTACGGGAGGGCACGCCGAAGTCCGTCGGGCGGTTGCCGTCCACGAGGACCACGCCGGGGAAGACGGTCTTTTTGACCATCTCCACCGCCCGGCGCATGGCGAGGAGGGACGCTGCGAGGATGTTGATCTCGTCGATCTCCCGCGCCGAGGACTGGGCGATCCCGTAAGCGAGCGCCTGCTCACAGATCACGTCGTACAGGGCTTCGCGCCGCTTTTCGGTGAGCTTTTTCGAGTCGTCGAGGCCGGGGATCACGAGCCCCTCCGGGAGGATCACCGCGGCGGCGACGACGGGACCTGCGAGCGGTCCGCGACCGGCCTCATCCGTCCCGCAGACGGCGCCGTATTCCGCGGCGAATGTTGCGTCAAAGGTGTAGTCGATCATAGATACTCCTAAATGGGAGAAATTCAGCGCGTGCCAAAGTCCGTACCCCTCGTCAGGGCAGCTCCAGGGTGATCCTGCCGATCTTCGCCTCGCGGAATTCATAGAGGAGGATGTCGGCGGCGCGGGCGGTGTCCAGTTCTCCGCCGGAGACGAGGAACCCGCGTTTGCGTGCGACGGCGCAGAGCAGGTCGTAGGGGGAGGCGTCCATGAGAGAATCCGCGTCGAGCTTGTAGCGGGCGCAGAAGAGACTCCGGTGCTCGCGGAAGAGATCGCGGCAGAGGGCGGCGGCCAGTTCTTCGGTGTCGAGGATCGCATCCCGGATCGCGCCGGTGTAGGCGAGGCGTTCGCCCGTCTCGCGGTCGTCGAATTTCGGCCAGAGGACGCCCGGCATGTCAAGCAGTTCGATGCCCACGGACGTCGTGACCCATTGCTTTGTGAGCGTGACGCCCGGGCGGTCCTCCACGCGCGCTTTCTTTCCGCCGCCGAGCCGGTTCACGAGCGAGGATTTCCCCACGTTCGGGATGCCGACGATCATCGCGCGCAGGCTTCGTCCTTCCATGCCGCGTTCGGCATAGCGGCGCACCTTGTCGGAAAGGAGGCTGCGGAGGGCGGGCGCGATGGCGCGGATCCCTTCCCCCGTCACCGTGTCTACGGCAAGGGCGGCGCCGCCGAGCGCATCGATCCACTTCGACGTGGCGGCGGGATCGGCGAGCGAGCTTTTCGTGAGGAGCGTCAGACGCGGCTTCGTCCCGATGAGGCGGTCGATCTCCGGGTTCTTCGAGGAACGCGGGATCCGCGCGTCAAGGAGCTCGATGACGGCGTCGACCTGGGAGAGGTTTTCCGTGATGAGCCGCCGCGTCTTCGCCATGTGCCCCGGAAACCATTGAATTGTCTGAGAAGGCAAGGGGAACCTCCTGATGTGCCGTTCTTATCGGAACGGATCGGTGAATACGGTGAGCCCGTCCTTCGTCATCCCGAAAACCGCCCTGCCGACGACGGCGCGGGTGTCGATCGGGCCGAGCTCGTGCCGCCGGCTGTCCGCGGAGCCGTTGCGGTTGTCGCCCATGACGAAGATCTCGTGCTCGCCGAGCGTGAGGGGCAGCGGGAGATCGCAGCCGAGGGTCTCCCGGTCGGGATCGAGCCAGCGGTAGGGCTCCTCGATCACCGCGCCGTCGACCTTGAGGGTCCAGGTGTCGAAATCGATGTCGACGGTCTGACCGGGGAGGGCGATGACGCGCTTGACGATCGGGCGGGAATAGGGCGCGGCGTCGATGCGGTGGACGATGACGATGTCACCCGGCGCGATGTCGGCGAGCGGACACACGACGAGGCGGTCGCCCGGTTCGAGCGTCGGATGCATGGACGAGCCCTCGACGACGGTGAGCCGCACGAGGAACGAAAAGACGAGGGTGAGGAGCACCGTTGCGAAGCCGAGCATTTCCGCGGCGTCCGCGAGGATGCGGAGCGGGCTGCGGGGTGCCGGGACGTCCTCCGTCGGGGGATCCGGGCGAAGGCTCTGATTCATTTCGATCCCTCGCCGAAGGGGTTTTCAAAGACGGTGAACGTGCTGCGGGGCCAGACGCGCATGAGGGCGTGGCCGACGACGGTGCGGATGTCGACGGGGCCGAGCTCCTCCTGACGGCTGTCCGCGGAGCCGTTGCGGTTGTCGCCCATGACGAAGATCTCGTGCTCGCCTAGCGTGATCGGGAGCGGGTATTCGCAGCCGAGCGTTTCGCGGGAGAGATCGAGCCATCGGTAGGGCTCCTCGATCACCTCGCCGTCGACCGTGAGGGTCCAGGTGTCGAAGTCGATGTCGACGGTCTGGCCGGGAAGGGCGATGACGCGCTTGACGATGGGCTGGGAATAGGGCGCGGCGTCGATGCGGTGGATGATGACGATATCGCCGCGGCGGGGCTCGTAGCCGAGGTCTGAGACAACCAGGCGCTCGCCGTCGTGGAGAGTTTTGAGCATCGAGGTGCCGTCGACGATCTGCAGGCGGCATCCGAAGGCGTAGAGGAGCATCACCGTGACGGTGACGGTCGCGAGGACTTCAAAAAAGTCGTAGAGGGCCTGCAGGACGCGTTCCCGCAGCGGCGGCTTCTTTTCACTTTCTTTTTCTTTCTGCTGCTCCGGCGTCTCAGCCGAAGGAGCGGGACGGTTCGGTTTGTTCATGGAGGAGCCTCGGTGAAAAGCGGAGATGGATGATTATGATATTATACCACACCGCGGGACGGTTTGCAAGAGGCAAATCGCACCGGGCGGGGAAGCCCCCGCGGGCAAAAGACGAACTCGCCTTGGCGCGAAGTGTGTCTGTGGAATACAGACAAGCGCGCCTGCGGCAAGTTCGTTCACCAATATTGAACTGTGCGTACCTGAAGAAGGTACGCCTTTTCTGTTGTTTGCGCACTAACGTTTGCGGGGATGTACTCGCTGAATCCATCGTTTTTTTCGCCTGCGCGGCTGGCGGACAAG
>JAFPWV010000202.1 GCA_017412675.1 Clostridia bacterium | reverse complement strand
CCTCCTTTTCCGCCTTTGCCGCCTTGTCCCCGAGGACGACGGAGACGATGATGGGCAAGAGGGAGAAGCCGATGGCGATCAGCGTCAAAAGCGGACTGCACCAGATCATGAGCCCCAGCGCGCCGAAGAACGCGATGCCGACCTGAACGATATTCTGCAGCCGCCCGATGAAGTCCGTTTCGATCGTGTTCACGTCGTTCGAGAGGGCGGAAATATAGAGCGAGCTGTTCTCGCCGGAGAAGGCCTGGATCCCTTTCTCCATGAGCCGGTCAAAGACATATTCCCGGTACTGCTTCATTGCCTTCGCGCGGAACGCCGAGAGGAAAGTCCGGTCGAGCGCCCCTCCCAGCAGAAACAGCGCCAGAGCGCCTCCTGCGACGATCAGAAGCGTACCGAAGCCGTAGGGGCATTCTCCGGAGATCAAATCGGCGACCTCCTTGATGAGCCACGAGATCACGAGACATGCGGCCGCGTTCAACAGGGCGGCGATCATGGCCATCGAGAGGTTGAACTTGTTGCTGCGGAACAGCTCCCTGAGGAACGGACGCCGCAGCGCCTTGATTTCTTTCTTCGTCATGACGGTTTGATTCCTTGTCTTTTTTGGTGGTTTGACGGCGTTCTTTCAGATCGTCCATCGCCGCCGCGGGGACTCGGGGATCCGGCGGATTCGGAACGGCTTCGTCAGTCGTTGCCCCCGAACACGTCCGATTCGATATAGTCGACGTTCATGGCGCGGAATTTGACGAGGTCTTCACGCTCGTTGACGGTCCAGACGCCGACCTCGAGGCCGTGTTCGTGGAACGCGCGGACCATCTCCTCCGTGAGGACGACCCGGTCCGCGTCGATCGAGAAGCCGTAGTCGAAGCAGCGCTCCCAATGGGATTCCGACGTGCCGTAGGTCCACATCAGCGGCAGGTCCGGGAAGAGCTCGCGCGCGCGGATGAGGTTCTCGAAGGAGAAGGACTGCAAAATGCACTTTTTGAGGTCGTAGACGCGGGCCGCCTCGGCGAAGATCTCCCCGACCTCGGCCTCGGTGAAGTCGCCCTTGAGCTCGATGAAGCAGACCATGCCGTGCTCGCGCATGATCTCGAGGTATTCGCAGAAGGTGCAGAGGCGCACGTCGTCCGCGGTCTTGGTGTTCAAAAGCGGTTTGGCGGTCAGCGCGGCGAAGGTGTGCTCCGCGATGAGGGCGTCACTCCCGTCCGCGAAGACGACCTCCGGGTTGTGATTGGTGACGTAGACGCCGTCGGACGTGCGCCGGATATCGGTTTCCGCTCCGCCGGACGCGTGTTTCGCCGCCTCCCGGAACGCAAGGGCGGTATTGCCGGGGAACACGCCGCTGTATCCCCGATGCGCGATCATGATGGACATTTCGAACCTCCGATGGATTTGGTTTGGAGATATTGTAGCACACTTCGCGGGGGAATGCAAGAAAAATACAACGCTTTGCGCGGCATTCGCATCAAACGGCAGCGCCGCCGCATCCCGAATTCTCTCGTCCCGCCCGCTTGACTCCCCTCCCCCGGATATGCTATAATATAGCAAAATCCAATCCCCGGAGGCGTGCCATGACCGACTTTCTCTCCTCCCTCAACCGCGATCAGCGGGCTGCCGCGACGGCGACCGAGGGGTACGTCCGCGTCATTGCGGGGGCGGGCTCCGGAAAAACGCGCGCCCTCACCTGCCGCTACGCCTATCTCGTCAAAGCCGCCGGGATCCACCCCTCGAATGTCCTCTGCGTCACGTTCACGAACAAGGCCGCCGGGGAGATGAAGCGGCGCGTGCGGGACCTCGTCGGCGACGGATACGACACCTCCCTCATCACCACCTACCACGGCTTCTGCGTCCGCGTCCTGCGCGAGGACATCCACCGCCTCTTTTACCCGAAGAACTTCGTCATCCTCGACGAGCAGGCCCAGCGCCGCATCCTCTCCGAGATCTACGCGGAGATGGAGATCAAGCTCGACCGCGCGACCTTCGAGAGCATCCTCGACACCGTTCACCGCCTGAAATCGAACGAGGAATACGTCTCCGCCCTCGTGAACGGCGACGTCTCGAACGTCACGCCGCCTCCGGCATCTCCCGTGCGGCCGCTCACCGCGCTCGAGATCACCGTCGTCCGCCGCTACCTCGAAAAGCAGCGCAAGTCCTTCGGCCTCGACTTCGACGACCTCGTCTCCTTCGCGTTCGAGATCTTCCGCGCCTATCCCGAGGTCCTCGAAAAATGGGCGGACCGGCTCTATTACATCCAGGTCGACGAATTTCAGGACTCCTCCCGCCGTGAGCTGCGGCTTTTGCGGATGCTCTCGGCGAAGCACCGGAATCTCTTCGTCGTCGGCGACCCGGACCAGAACATCTACGAGTGGCGCGGCGCGGACGTCTCGATCCTCGTGGACTTCGACAAGCTCTTCCCGGGGACCGAAACGATCCTCATGAACCGCAATTACCGCTCCTTCGGGCACATCCTGCGCGCGTCCAACGCCCTCATCGCGCACAACCGCAACCGCATCCCGAAGGACCTCTGGACCTCCTCCCCCGACGGGCCGGACGTGATCGCCCTGCACGCCAAGACCGAAGCCGAGGAGGGCAAATGGATCGCCGGGGAGATCCGCCGCCTCACCCGCGAGGAGGGCATGGCATACCGCGACATCGCGCTCCTCTACCGCGCCGGATTCCTCTCACGCTTCCTCGAACAGGCCCTCATGCAGGCGGCGATCCCCTACGAGCTGTGGGGCAGTGTCCGTTTCTGGGAGCGCATGGAGATCCGCGACACGCTCGCCTACCTCCGCCTGATCCAGTCGGACGACGACGAGGCCTTCGAGCGGATCGCAAACACGCCCCGCCGCTTTTTCGGACGCGCGAAGCTCGACGCCCTCAAGGCCCTTGCCGCCGAAGAGGGGGCCCCGCTCTACCCGACGCTTTGCAAGTACATCGGTGATCCGGCCCTTGCACGCACCGGGATGCCGGAATTCGTCTCGATGATCGAGGATCTGCGCCGAAAAGCCGCCTCCGCGCCCGTTTCCGATCTCATGCAGGAGGTCCTCGACCGGTCCGGGTATGAGCGGTACATCCGCGAGCAGGGCAGCATGGAGCGTCTCGACAACCTCGCCGAGTGCAAGCGTTCTGTCTGGGAGCGCGAGCAGGGATACGGGGAGTTTTACAGCCTTTCCGTCTTTCTGCAGGAGGTCACTCTTGAAGCGGACCGGGACACGGACGAGGAGGCCGACCGCGTGAAGCTCATGACGATCCACGCCGCGAAGGGCCTCGAATTCCCGGCGGTCTTCGTCTGCGGCCTCACCGAGGGCATCTTCCCCTCCGGGCGCACCCTCGAAGAGCGCAAGGACGCCGGACTCGAGGAGGAGCGCCGCCTGTGCTTCGTGGCGATGACCCGCGCGATGCGCCGCCTCTATCTCACGGAGTCCGAAGGAACGGGCAGCGACCGCCAGACCAAGCGGCCTTCGCGCTTCCTCGCGGACATCGGCGAAGAGAATTTCACCCGCATCGGGACCCTTCCGAAGGATCTCGCCGCCCCGTCCGCCGCACCGTCCGATCCGTCCGCGCCCGGCGCACCGCTCGGCGTGGGATCGGCGGTCGAACATCCGATCTTCGGACGCGGCGTCGTCGAGGAGATCGATTATGCGAAGGGCGTGTACTACATCCTGTTTGAGAAGACCATGTCCCGCCGCCCGGTGAGCATGGATTACGATTTCACCGCCTATCAGCCGGGATTCCCAGAGCCGGAGCCGGAAGAGCCGTCCCTGCCCGCGCCCGCGTACCCGGAGGCGGAAGAGCTGCCCGAGGCGGAACCCGAAGTCCCCGGCGCGATCTCCTCGGATCCGGGCCCTGTGCTTCCGCTGCCGGAGGAACCCGCAGAACCTGAGGAGCCAGAAGAACCGGGACCCGAAGCATGGGACCCGGATGAGATCACCACGCCGGGCGCGTCCGAGGATCCCGCCTCCTTCGCCGAGGTCGAGACGGAGTCCCCGTTCGTGTTCTCGTTCCTGCATTTCCCGGATGAGCCGAACGGACCGCCCAAAGCGGAAGCGGTCCCCGCGAAGAAGCCGCCGAAGCAGAAGCAGAAGCAGAAGAAGCCGAAGTCCGACGACGGGCAGATCGCGATGGAGCTCGAGGAGGCGGGGACCCCGGCCGGAGAGATGCCGCGGCAGTACCGGAACGAGCCGTGGAATCAGGTCGAGGAAGGCGAAGAAAACCTCTGGAAGCGGGACGACGTGCCGCACAGCGGGTGGGAATGCGTCGGGATCATCGACCTCGGCGCGCCGGTGGGGATCTGCCGGATGTGCGGGCATCAGATCATCCGCTATGTGCACATCATGCGTCACCCGGACTGGTATCGGACCGTCGGCGCGGGGTGCGTGTGTGCCGGCCGCATGGAGGGCGATCCCGAGGCGGCGAAGGCGAGAGAAGCGGCGTTCAAGAACCGTGCCGCGCGCCGGGAGACGTTTCTGAAGACGCCCCTGCGCCGCAGCCGCAACGGACACGAGTATCTCAAATACAAGGGCGAGATGGTGACGCTCCTCGAAGACCGGTTCCGTCCGGGGACCTGGAAGCACGTCCTCCGCGGGCAGTTCTCGGCGGGTTATCCCACGAAGGAGGAAGCGCTCGCCGCGGCGTTTGACGTACTCGATCCGGAATGAAAACAAGAGGCGCGCGGATTTTCCCCGTTCCGCGCGCCGGGCGGTGCCCGGGGACATGAAAGAGCGCGCGTCGAAGGTGCGCGCGGAGAGACGGCTTGTGCCGTTTCTCTTTTTGCGTTTTGCGCGGCTTCGCTTGCACCGTTTATTCGGCTTGCGCGCTGACGCTTGCGGATTTGGTATCGGCGAAGCCGATCGTTTTTTTCGCCTGCGCGGCTGGCGGACAAGAGGCCTTCACGGCCGGCCTCTTGTCAATCACCGCCGCCCAAGGCCGTTCCCGCCTTGGGAATCCACCCTGCCTCAGGTCCAACCTCCTCTTTATTCGGGAAGCTCCGTCCAATGGGGCATAACGCCTCATCCATT
>JAFPWV010000201.1 GCA_017412675.1 Clostridia bacterium | reverse complement strand
GGATGCCGTTGTCATGGTGCACGCATCCGCCGTAGAGCTTGATCGGCTCGCCGTTGAGGAGGAACCCGCGCTTCGGGTCGGTTTCGACGGTGCGGATGCCGAAGTGTACGTGCTCCGTGTCGCCGGAATCGAGCTCCGCCTCGCATTCATAGAGGACCTGGCTCTCAGGCGTCCACGGCTCGATCCCGTCAAGCGCCGTGCGGAAGGTGAAGAGATTCTCGCCTTTCTCAAGCGGGATCCTGCGCAAAAGTTCCGTGCCCGCGAGCGTCAGCCGGATCATCCCGACGCGCTTTTCGGCCGCTTCGACCTTCACCTCGATCTCCACCGACGCCGATCTGCCATGAAGATGCAGGGTCTTGACCGCCAGACCCCACGGCACGATCCGGTCGCCCGAGGAGATCAAGAGCTCGACGTCCCGGTAGATGCCGAGGCCCGTGTACCAGCGGGATGCCACCTGCGCTGTGTTGTCCGCCATGACGGTGATCTCGTTCTCGCCGTCCTTCAGGTATGGCGTCAGGTCGCAGAAAAAGCCCGTATAGCCGTAGGGATGGAAGGAAATGTGCTGACGGTTGAGGCTGACCTCGCAGAGGCCCATCACGCCGTCGAAGCCGAGCAGCACACGCTCCGCGCCGTCGGGCTTTTCAAACTTTTTCGTATAGAACGCGCGGGTAGGCGTGAAGAAGCCGAGATCCGCTCCGGTCTTGTTATCCGCGGACCGCGGTGCGCCGATCATGGCGTCGTGCGGGAGCGTCACCGCCGTCGTTTTTCCGTAGGCTGAGCAGGTCCAGTTTTCGTTGAAGGAAAGGTGTTTCATCGTTTGTCCTCCGTCCGAATGATTCGTTTTTCATAAGCGATGCGGCGATCGCCGTTTTCGAGGTGGATGATCCCGCAGGGGCTGAATCCGTTCTTTTCGAGCATTCGCCGCATCACGCGGTTTCCTTCGTGCGTGTCGATCCGCACGGATCTGAGTCCGGCTTTCGCTGCCTGATCCTCGGCGAATTCCATGATCGCGCGCGACACGCCCGTCCCGCGGAACCGCACGGCAACGGCAACGCGATGCACGGTCAGATAGTCCCGGCAGGCGTTCCCCGTGAGCCATTCGCCGTCCTCGATCACATCGTAGGTCGGCTCGCCGTCCTCGATGCACGCGCAGGTCCCGGCGATCTCCCCGTCGACCTCGGCGACCCAGGAGACACCGGTGTCAAGATCGCGCAGGATCGTATCCCGAAAAGGATAACCGTCCTGCCATTGATCGATGCCGAGCGCTGCGATGGTTCCCCGCGCCTCTGCGAAAAGTCCGAGGAGCGCGTCGATCTCGCCGGGATCCGTTTTGCGGAATTTCATAAAATCCCCTGCCTTTCTTTTCGTATTGTATCACATCGCGGATATCCCGTCAAGCGTGCTTGCGTTTTTTTGCCGGAATCCTTGCATTTTTGTCCGGTTTCCGCTATAATGGGAACAGAAAACGAACGGGAGGCGCTGCATGACGGGCTTTGTCTTCAATATCCAGAAATTCTCCATCCATGACGGCCCCGGCATCCGCACGACGGTCTTTCTCAAAGGCTGTCCGCTTCGCTGTCTCTGGTGCCACAATCCGGAAGGGCTGGAGCGCGGCGTGGAAATCGAGTTCGAGCCGACCAAGTGCATCGGCTGCGGCGCGTGCGTCTCGGCCTGTCCGAACGGATGTCAAGCGCTCTCCGGGGACGGGAGGCGTTTCGACCGCACAAACTGCATCCGCTGCGGAACCTGCGCGGACGTCTGCCTGCCGGGGAGCCTCAAGCGCGTCGGGCGGGAGATGGAGGTTGAAGACGTCATGAAAAAAGTCCTTTCGGACCGCATCTTTTATGAGACGAGCGGTGGCGGGATGACGCTCTCCGGCGGAGAACCGTTCTTGCAGCCTTCCTTTGCCCTCGCGCTCCTCGAAGCGGCAAAGAAAGAAGGCCTTCACACAGCAGTCGAGACCTCCGGCTTCTGTTCCTGCGAGGCGATCCTCAACGCCCAGCCTCTCACCGACCTCTTTCTCTTCGATTATAAGGCAACCGGCGAGGAGGTGCACAGACGTCTTACCGGCGTTTCACAGCTGCCGATCCTCACGAATCTCCGCGCGCTGTCCGACGCCGGCGCTCAGATCATTTTGCGCTGTCCGATCATCCCCGGCGCGAACGATACGGACGAGCACTTTTCTGCCATCGCCGCGCTGATCGAGGAGACTCCCGGCATCACTGCCGTCGATCTCGAAGCGTATCACCCGCTCGGCACGGGAAAAGCCCCGAAGATCGGGAAAACACAGGCGTTCAAAACCACCGCCCCATCCAAGGAGCGCATGGAAGAGATCCGCGCCTTCATCCAATCGAAAACGGAAAAACCGGTCAGAATTTCCTGACCGGCGATTTCTTTTCGGTTGTTCTCGATCATCGGGCCGCCTCCCGCAGGATCTCCGCGATGAATTCCTGCTTCCCCGCGGTATAGGATTTGCGGTCGTCGGCGTACTTCTCCGCAAGCTCTCCCTTGAGCCGGTCATACGCCGCCGCTCTGTCCGGGTGCGTGTTCATGAAATCCCGGAACGCGAGATAGTTCCGCCAGTCTTCCCCGTTCATCGGGCAGACATGGATGTGATGCGTGCGGGTATCGGCTTCAAAATCGCCCATCACGAACAGGAATTCCCCCGGATGATCCTCGCCGCGGAACATCACGCCGTGCTCCTCGAGGATCGGGATCCGCGATAAAACGGCCTCCATATCGCGCGCGGCGACGGCAAGATCGAGGATCGGCTTGGCCCGGATCCCGCGGATCGATGTGCTCCCGACGTGCCGGATATCGACAGCCGCGTCTCCGAAGAGCGGCGTGAGAAAAGCGATCGTCTCCGCGGCGATCCGTTCCCATGCTTCTTCATGCGGACAAAGGGTGACCGTCCCCCGTTTCAAACCGAGCATAAGCGCCTCCCGTCAAGTGGATCAAAACAGAAAAGCCACCGTATTTCAGGATGGCTTTTCTTCTGCTCCATCGGAGAATCGAACTCCGGACACCTTGATTAAAAGTCAAGTGCTCTACCGGCTGAGCTAATGGGGCATTCGCTGACAGCCATGATAGTATAGCACAGACGTTCGTTTTTGTCAAGGGGTTTTGAGAATTTTATTCCGGTTTGTAGCTGTCCTTCAGCGATACGACGCGGTTGAAGGTGCCATCGTTTTTCGTATCCTTCGAGAAATATCCTATGCGCACGAACTGGAATTTCTCCCCGAGCTTCGCATCCGCAAGGGACGGTTCCGCCTTCGTGTTTTCCATCTTCACGGCGGATTCCGGATTGAGATAGTCCGCGTAGGTCTTGCCCGCGGGGAGATCGTTCATGTTCTCCTCGGTGAAGAGACGGTCGTAGAGGATGACGGTCGTATCGACGGCGTACTTCGCGGAGAGCCAGTGGATCGTACCCTTGACCTTGCGGTCCGTGGGGACGCCCGTTCCGGTCTCGAGGTCTGCCGTGACGTGGATCTCCTTCACGGTGCCGTCTTCATTCTTCACGATCTCGCCGCATTTGATGATGTACGAGCTCATGAGGCGTACTTCCCCGCCCGGCTTGAGGCGGAAGAACTTCGGCGGCGGGACTTCGGCAAAGTCGTCTGCGTCGATCCAGAGCTCGCGCGTGAACGGCACTTCTCTGGTCACGGCGTCGGGATCGTTCGGGTTGTTCGCCACGGTGAAAAACTCGGTCCTGTCCTCCGGATAGTTGTCGACGATGACCTTGATCGGCTTCAGGACGGCGATGCGGCGGGGAGCCTTGAGATTGAGCTCTTCGCGGACGCAATGCTCGAGAAGGCCGATATTGACCATGCTGTTCGCCTTCGAGACGCCGATCCGCTCGATGAAGTCGAGGATCGAGGCGGGCGTATAGCCGCGGCGTCTCAGGCCGCAGAGCGTGGGCATCCGCGGGTCGTCCCAGCCGTCCACGATGCCGCCTTCAACAAGGGAACGCAGATACCGCTTCGAGAGGACGGTATTCGTGATGTTGAGGCGGGCGAACTCGATCTGACGGGGCTTCGACGGCACGGATACATGCTCGATCACCCAGTTGTACAGCGGCCGATGATCCTCGTATTCGAGCGAGCAGAGGCTGTGCGTGATCCCTTCGAGCGCGTCCTGGATCGGATGGGCGAAGTCGTACATCGGGAAAACGCACCACTTCGTTCCCTGCCGGTGATGCTCGATGTAGCGGATGCGGTAGAGGACCGGATCGCGCATGTTGAAGTTGCCGGAAGCGAGATCGATCTTCGCGCGCAGGGTGTATTTTCCTTCCGGGAACTCGCCGTCGCGCATCCGGCGGAAGAGATCGAGGTTCTCTTCGATCGGGCGGTCGCGGTACGGGGAGACGGCGGGATGCGTGAGATCGCCGCGGTATTCCTTGAACTGTTCGGGCGTGAGCTCGCAGACATACGCGTCGCCGTTTCGGATGAGCTCCTCCGCAAATTCGTAGGTTTTCTCGAAATAATCGGAGCCATAGAAGAAGCGGTCGCCCCAGTCGAACCCGAGCCAATGGATATCCTCTTTGATCGCGTCGACAAACTCGGTGTCCTCCTTCGCGGGGTTTGTGTCGTCCATGCGGAGGTTGCAGAGACCGTGGTACTTCTCAGCGGTGCCAAAGTCGATCACGAGAGCCTTGCAGTGGCCGATGTGAAGATAGCCGTTCGGTTCGGGAGGAAAACGCGTATGAACGGTTTTGGTTTTGCCGGACGCGATGTCCTCGTCGATGAAATCATGAATGAAATTTGATTCTGCCATGTTTTCTCTCCTGTCAAAGGGTGTTCATTGCGGCCTTGATCCGGGCTTTGACGCGATCCTCGCCGAGGACCTGCATCACGGCGTACATATCGGGGGAATTCATGCGGCCGGTCACCGCGATCCGCAGAAACATCGACACGTCGCCGACATTTCCCTTGTACGCCGCGGGATCCGCCTTGTATGCCTTCATATCGGGCGTATAGCCAAGCTCCCCGCCGATCTTCTGGATCTTTGCGAACCATGCATTGCTGTCGTCCGCCGGATCGTAGGTCTCGAGGAATTTCTCATAGACGGCTTTGATGTCCGCGCGGTCGAACTTCTCGGGGATCGTCTCCGTGACCTCGAAGAGCGGATCGTAGAAGAAGGAGACGAAGGGCTTCACCTCGCAGAGGGTCGCAAAGTCCTTGCGCGGTTTCTTTCCGCCTCGTCCGATCGAGAAGAAGGATTTCGCGTAGGCGGGATCGGCCGCGAGCAGCTGTGCGAATTCCGGATCGAATTCCTGCGCCCAGTCGAGGGTCTTCTCATAGATCTCGTCGGCGGTCATCTTCGAGAGAACGTTTTTCGAGACGTCGTTCAGCTTGTCAAAATCGAAGAGACAGCCGGAGACGGACATCTTCTTGATGTTGAACGGAAAGTCGAGGAAGCTCTTGTCGGGGTTCTGCGCGTGCCACTCCTCGAAGTTGGAGTTGAGCAGGGTCAAGAGATACTCCCACACGACCTCGGTCACATAGCCCATCCGGCGGTAGTCATCCATCTTCGCGCCCATATCGCGCTTCGAGAGCTTCTTCTTGCCGCCGTTCTCGTCGGTTTTCAAAATCTGCGCGGTGTGCAGGTATTTCGGCATCCTGAATCCGAGATCGCGGAAGAGCTGGATGTGCTTCGGCAGGCTCGGGAGCCAGTCCTCGCCGCGGATGACGTGGGTGGTCTTCATGAGGTGATCGTCGACCGCGTGCGCAAAGTGATAGGTCGGGATGCCGTCGGATTTCAGGAGCACGAAGTCCTCGTCGTTCTCGGGAACCTCGAGATTCCCCTTCACGAGGTCGGTGAATTTCGTCTTCTTCTCCGGATCGCCGTCCGCGAGGATGCGGAGGACGAACGGATCTCCCGCCGCGAGGTGCGCCTTGACGTCGTCGAGGGTGAATTCACGGTTTTTCAGCATCTGCGCGCGCTTCTCCGCGGCTGCAGTGTGCCAGTCCGTGTTTTTGATCTCCGCTTTTTTATCGGTCGCCTGGATCTCTTCAAGCTCTTCCTCGGTCGCGAAGCACGGATAGGCCTTCCCTTCCGCGACGAGCTTCTTTGCGAATACGTGATAGAGCGCAGCCCGCTCGCTCTGCTTATAGGGCCCGTAAGCGCCGACGTCGACAAGGTTTCCGTTTTCATCGAATGCGACGCCTTCGTCGTAGGACACGCCGTAGGTATTCAGCGTGTTGAGCAGCGCCTCGACCGCGCCCTTGACTTCACGCTGACCGTCGGTGTCCTCGATGCGGAGGAAGAACACGCCGCCGGACTGATGGGCGAGCCGCTCGTCCACGACCGCCTGATACATGCCGCCGAAGTGGACGAATCCGGTCGGGCTGGGGGCGAACCGCGTGACCTTCGCGCCTTCCGGGAGATTGCGCGGCGGGTATTTCGCCTCGACCTCCTCCGGCGTCATCGTCACATCCGGGAACAAAAGGTCTGCAAGAAGCTGATAATCCATTCTGATTCTCCATTCTGTACCATCGTTTCAGTTATGTGCCATTATACCACGTTTTCCCGGGAAAGTCCATATCTAACGCCGCTGTTTTTTCAGATTCCCCGGAAAATCTTTCCGCAGATCGCTTCTTCCGCATAACGATACGGGTTTCGTGTAAATAATTTTTACGGATCACGCGGCGAATCTGTCGCAGACGGTTGATTTTTCGGGGAATCTGTGCTACAATATGGGCAACGGAAACATCAGACGGAGGTGTATCATGAACGGCGAGAGCGCAAGACGGTTCCGCACCCAGCTCGGCGGATACCACAAGGAAGACGTCAACCGATACATTAAGGAAACCGATCTCAGACATACGGAGGAGCTTGAATCGGCCCAAAAGGAAGCACAGACTTCCCGGCAATCGCTCGAAGAGGCAACCGAACGGCTTGCCGTCCTCGAAGAAGAAAGCGAAGCCCGCGCGGCAGAACTCGCCGAGAAGACGGCTGCCTGCGAAGCGAACGAAGCTGCCCTCGCGGACTGCCGGATCGAGCTCGACGCGAAGAAGGCTGCGCTGGAATCTCTGCGAGCGGAATACGATGCGCTGAGCCGCAACGCGGAATCCCTCGCCCAGTCCGTCGCGCACCTCAGAGAAGAGAAAATCGAGGCGGAGAAAGTCCGTGACGAAGCGCTTGCATCGGCGCAGACGAACGAACAGCAGCTTGCCGAAGCACTCGGCGAACTCGAAACCGCGCGCAGCTCCCTCGCCGATACGCAGAAACTCGCCGATACGCTGAAAGCCTCTCTGGAAGACACCGATTGGAAGCTCTCAGAAAAGTCCGCAGCGTATGACGCCGTGAATGCCGAAGCCGAAGAACTCCGGTCAGCGCTTGCCGCGTCCCAGGAGAGCGAGAAGAAATCCGCCGAGGAGCTCTATCTGGCGAACGACCGTCACAATGCCGAAGCGTCCGATCTCCGCGCAAAGCTGGCGGACCGCGAAAAAGAAGCGTCGGATCTCAAGACGTTTGTTCTCGAACAGCTGGAAGAGCTCAAAACCTCGAAGGAAGCCGAGATCGCCGCGGTCCGCACCTCCGTGGATGCCGAAGTCGCCGAGAAGCTGGCGGCGGCGCGTGGGAACGTCAATGAAAAAGGCAGCGACGCCTACAAGCTCGCCATGTACGACAAGATCAGCTCGCAGCTCGGGGATATCCTCATCAACGCCAACCGCAGCGCGGAAGACATCGTCAGCGACGCGGAGGAGGAGGCCGAAAAGCTCCGCGCGGACATCGAGCTCGAATGCGAACAGAAGCGCGCGGAATGCGACGCCGTGGTTGCCCGGACCAAAGCCGAGACCGAGGAAGAGGCCGCCTACATCCGCGAGCGCATCTCCCAGACGGCGACCGAGCTGCTCGACAACGTGAGCGGTGATTTGCACGGAAGCGTCGAGAACTGCGTCCGCGAGCTCACCACGTCAATCACCGACATCGAATATGAAATCAAGACGCTCCTCTCGAAGATGAACCAGCGGAGCGACGAAATGAACAGCCTCATCGCCTACTACCAGAGCGGCGTTTTCGACGGCATCCAGAAGAAGCTCGCCGCGATGGACGAGAAATACGGCATCCGTCCGAAGAAGGGCAAGCGCGATGAATGAAGGTGATCTCGGCGCGCGCGTCCGGGAACTGCGGCTCAAGCGAGGGCTGACCCAGAAGGAGCTTGCCGGGGACCGGATCACGAGGAACATGCTCAGTCTGATCGAATCCGGGAACGCTTCCCCCTCCGTTCAGACGCTTCTGTGGCTTGCCGAACGCCTCGACGCTCCGATCGGTTACTTCTTCTCGGACGCCGAGAGCGAGGGCCGCTACCTGAAGCTATCCGTCATCGAACGGCTGAAGGAGGCCTACCGCGCGAAGGATGCCGTCCTCTCGCTGAACCTCTGTGCGGAGCTGCCGGCGTCATCGGTCGACGACGAGGTCGCCCATATCCTCGCCGAATCGCATTTCATGCTGGCACGCGAGCGCGCTTCGACCTTCGCGCTCCGATCGGCAAACCGGGAGCTCGACGAGGCAGAGCGATACGCCGCGCAGTCCGTCTACTGTCATGAGGACTTCTCCGCTGCGGTCCGGTATATGCGCGAGCTCTGCGAAGCCTCCTCCACCGCCTCCGTTCCCGCCGCCCTCTGCGATCCCACCGCGGTGAGCGCCTTCATCCCTTACTGGACCGTCGCGTATTTCCGTGCGCTCGCCGG
>JAFPWV010000200.1 GCA_017412675.1 Clostridia bacterium | reverse complement strand
GGCGAGATCCTAAACGACGCCATCTTCGAGCGGAACACGAGGATCGCCGACCGCTTCAACGTCGTCTTCGCCGAGGAGGAATACTCCGACGAAGTCATGGCGCAGAACAACGTGCAGTCCGGCGACGACACCTTCTCGCTCATGAACGTGCGCTGCACCGCCGCCGACACCATGGCGAAGAAGCGGATGTGCTACGACATCAGCACCTTCCAGTACATCGATCTGAAAAAGCCCTACTGGGACGACGAGCTGACCCGCATGATCGGCATCGGCGACCGGCAGTACACCGCCATCGGATCCGCCGACCTGACCGTCATCGACTTCATGAACGTTTTGCTCTTCAACAAGAACCTGCACGAGCAGTACGGCATGGAAAACCTCTACGAGCTCTCCCGCGAGGGCAAGTGGACCTTCGACCGCTTCGGCGAGCTGGCCGCGCAGGCGACGCTCGATCTCAACGGCGACGGGAAGCTGAACAAGGACGACCAGTGGGGGATGCTGGGCGTCGCCAAGTACCTGCATTGCTCCCTGATCCCGGCGGGCGGCGCGTGGTACATCTCGAAGGACGAGAACAACAACCCGGTCTTCTCAATGGCGACCGACGAGCACTTCCTCGCCGTCTTCGAGAAGATCTTCGAGGTCTGCAACGACAACAACGCCTGGTACAACACGAGCGACAGCTCGAACGAGGCGACGGAATACCACAAGATGTTCCGCAACAACCAGGGCCTCTTCCTCGTCACGATGTTCTACTACATCGAGTCCCTGCGCGACATGGACTATGATTTCGGCATCCTGCCCTTCCCGAAGTACGACGAGCAGCAGACCGCGTATTACAGCCGCATCTCCTTCTTCGACACCTCGGTCATCCCCGTGACCGTTCCGGATTCCGAGATGTCCTCGATCATCCTCGAAGCGCTGAGCTGCGACTCCTTCAACAACGTCATCCCGGCCTACAAGGACGTCGCGCTGAAATCGAAGTTCGCCCGCGACGAGGATTCCTCCGACATGATCGACTTGATCCTCGAACACCGCATCATCGACTTCGGCGACTCCTATTTCCAGGGGACGATCCGCGACGGATTTGTCGCCGGCATGTTCGTCAACAACGACCGCAACATCGCCTCCGCCGTCAAGACGCGCTCGAAGAGCATGGCCAAGACGCTCGAGAAGATGATCCAGGCCTACGAAGTGGGCGAGGACTGATCCCGCCCCGCCGACAATCCGATAAAAAGTGCACCCGGTCAGCGATCCGCCGACGCCGGGTGCATTCTCTTTTGTTCGGAACGGGAAGCTCAATCCCCGAGCAGGGATTTCGTGAGCTTGTCGAGCTGCTTGGCGAGGACCTTTTCGTTGGACTTCATGGTCGACGCCCAGTTGGTGTTGCCGCTCGTGACGGAGGAGCGGAAGAGCGAGTAGGTCAGGCCGCTGAGGTCGTTGTTGAACACGCGCCCGAAGTCGAAGGAGACCGTCGAGCGGATGAGGTCGTACATCAGGGAGGACTGCTGGTCCTGTGCGTACTTGACCTTGAAGGCATTCTCGAACAGGGCGGGCGAGACCGTGCGGAAGCTCTCCGATGCCATCGCCTCGAGCACGGCCGCGGACATGGCAGGATCGCGCGCGTCGAGCGGAATGCCGTAGAGCGTGTACGGGAAGGACGTGATGGTCACGTAGTTCTGCTGTTCCTCGTCGTACTTCGGATAGGGCACGA
The DNA here is from genome assembly GCA_017412675.1 of Clostridia bacterium. Classification (GTDB taxonomy): domain Bacteria; phylum Bacillota; class Clostridia; order Oscillospirales; family CAG-272; genus UMGS1696. The sequence continues at coordinate 4,293 of JAFPWV010000200.1, read as the reverse complement.
TCCCGTAGGTAAAGGTCGTGTCGCGCAGATAGTTGACCGCGTAGGTCAGCTCATGCGAGCAGAACAGGCCGCGCCCTTCCTTGAACACGGCGTAGGAGGGATCGATCTGTTCCGCGCCGTTGCCCACGAGGCACCCTTCCTTGTTCACCATCTCGACGACCTTTTCGAGGACCGTGTGCGCCTTTTCGCCGCTGAACAGCGGGGAGAGGTAGGGGATGTCGTTCTCGTCCTTCTCGGTCGTGCGGAGGCCGCAGCTGAAGAAGAACGGGTCGACGTAGATCGCGTAGGTGATGTAGCCGAGCCGGTCCTCGAAGCCCTTTTTGCCGTCGCCGTTGAGGTCGATGTAGACGCCGCTCGCCATGGAGGACATCTTGTCGAGCGTCCACGTCCCGCTCTGTACGAGGTCGTAGGGATTCTCGAGCCCCTCGTACTCCGCGAGCATGTCCTGATTGAAGTACACCCCGTAGAGGTAGTAGATCATGTAGGTTGAAATGTCTCCGGAGCAGAAGTAGAGCTTGCCGCCGCAGGTCGCCTCGTCGAGAAGGGAGGCCGGCCACCACGGCTTCGAGAAATCGAGATAGTCGAGATCGTTCAGCGGGACGCACATGCCCTTCGACGCGAGGGACGCGCCCGCCATCGAGTATCCGCCGGAGATGTCGTAGGCCCCGTCGCCCGCCGAGATGCTGTTGCCGAGGACCCGCACCCAGTCGTTCCGCTGGTCGTACGCGCCGGGCTCGAGGCGGTATGTAAGCGTGATGCCGAGCCTCTCCTCGACCGCCATGTTCCGGGCATAGATCGCGTCGTTGACGATTTCGCCGTTCTGTTCCTCCACATAGAATTCCACGAGCACCGGGCCGGACCAGCCGAAGACGTTGACCGTCGTGCCGTCATAGGACAGGCCTTCGGGGAGGTCATCCGAGGGATAGAGGGTCTCGGGTTTCGTCTCGGCCGGGGCGATCTCCTCGGCGGCGGGGGCACCTCCGGTCTGGGCGTCGGCCCCGTCTTCGGCGGCGGGCTTGTTGCTGCACCCGAAGGCGGAGAGGAACAAAAGGACTGCAAGAAGCAGAGAGATGCGCTTTTTCATCATGGTATCACCTCGAATGGAAGTCATTCTTTGCGGCGGTTTCCTGTTCACGGTCGTATTTCGGGCAATGTGCGCAGTCGGACATCACGTCGAGCGGCTTCAGATCGGGGTAGGCGGCGCAGGTCGATCCGCGGCCCGAGTCGAGCGCCGTCCCGTCGGGCAGCGTGACGATCGTCCGGAAGCGGCAGGTGGCGCACGGCAGGGTCTCCATCCCGTCGGCCTTATCGTTCTTCACGGCGCGGCTGTCTGCCGGGACCTCTGCGTCGCAGAGCTGGGCGGCGAGGGAGCAGAGCGTGTCGTGCAGCTCGAGATTGGTCTTGAAGGGATCGGGAATCGCGTCGTAGCCGAAGGAAGCGCCCATGATGTTGCCGCAGATTGCGCCCGTGGAATCGCTGTCCCCGGCGTGATTGACCGCGGCGATGAGCGCGGCTTCGACGTCGTCGCTGTGGCGGAGCGCGCAGAACACCGCAACGGCAAGCGCCTCGTCGCCGACCCAGCCCTCGCCGAGCTTGTGGATCGCGCTGAGGTCGTCATATTCGAGGTTCGCCGCCAGATCGACGGCTTTTTTCAGCCGCGCGAGCATCTGGTTCGTGTGGCGGATATCCGGGAAGAGGCCTGCGAGCGTTTTCGCGGCGTCCTCCACGGCGTGCAGAATCGTCTCGCCCGCATCCTCTGTGAGGAGCCGCACGATGTGGGCAAGCAGCGCGGCGGGGAGCCATCCGAGGCCGTGCCCATGCGTGAGGGCGGCGGATTCGGCGGCGATCATGTCCGATTCCCAGACGGGGACGGCGCTCCCGGCGAAGAAGAGCCCCACGGGAGCCGCGCGCATCACGCCTCCGCAGCCCTTGCTGTGGTTGATGCGGTGCTCGATCGTGCCGTATTCGTGGCTTTCGAGGAAGTGGGACAGGGCGGAGAGCGAGGTCTTTCCGGGCGCGCGGCGGGAGAACATCTCCGGCATCTTCGCAAGCGGAACGTAGGAGCGCTTCAGCGGGAATTCCGCGGTCTGGGTCCCGTACCAGTCGCCGTAGGACAGGGCGATGTAGTAGGGGTATCCCGCAAAGCCGCCGCTCTTGTAACGCTCCGCGCCGAGAAGCAGGCCGGCGGCGGTGAACATGGACATCTGCGTGTCGTCGGAGATCAGGCCGCGCCCGTTCGCATAGCGCGTGATCCCCCCGGGTCCGTAAGACGCGGAGATGGCACCTTCGCTCATGAATTCCACGGCGTAACCGAGGGCGTCTCCGGCGGCTCCTCCCACGAGGCAGCCTTTGAATTTGTCGAGGTTTCGCATGGGTCGTCTCCTTTCCATATCCGGCGTTCTGATCCGTTCATTTTTCGCAGCGATCTGGCATTCTTATCCATCTTAATTTCATTATAGCACAAAGAATCCGCGAAAGCAATCGTTTTTTTCGGGGAAGTGACAGAAAAGCGGCGGGATCCGCGCCTCATCCGCCATCCGGTGAAGAATCCTCTTGATATCTTCCCCCGGGAATGGTATAATGGTCCTGACCGGCAGGGGTATCCCTCCCCCGCGCCGGCCTCAGAACGCGCATCGCCAGCCGAAGGAGAATCCGATCATGTTTCAGAAAGCCCGCCGGGGATTTTACAGAGAGCTCTGCATCCTGATGCTGCCCATCGCCGTGCAGAACCTCATCACCGCAGCCGTCGGGATGGCGGACGTCCTCATGGTGGGACAGCTCAACCAGACCGCCCTCTCCGCGTCCTCCCTCGCCGGGCAGGTCCAGTTCATCCTCAATTTTGTCTTCTTCGGGCTGACCTCATCGGTCACGATTCTCGCCGCGCAGTACTGGGGCAAGGGGGATCGCCGGGTCCTCTCGAAGATCCTCGGCCTCGGGCTGTACATTTCCCTCTTTTTCTCGACCATCGCAGCCGTCCTCTGCCTCACGGTCCCGGAGACGGTCATGACCTTCTGGACGAACGACGCCTCGCTCATCGAGGTCGGGGCCCGGTATCTGCGCCTCGTCGCGCCGTCGTATTTCTTCGCCGGGATCACCCAGCCGTATCTCGCCGTGACAAAGAGCTGCGAGCGCGTGAAGTTCTCGATGGTTCTCTCGATCGTCACCCTCGGACTCAACGTCACGCTCAACGCCGTCCTGATCTTCGGCCTCTTCGGCTTCCCTGCGCTCGGCATCGAAGGCGCGGCCGTCGCCACCTCGATCTCCCGCGCCGTCGAGCTTGTGATCTGCTTCGGCGATTATCTGCATCAGAAGACCTTCCCGCGTTCCCCCGCCGTCGTGTTCGCCCTGCCGAAGACCCTCATTCAGGATTTTGTCCGATACGCCCTCCCTGCGTTCATCAACGACATCCTCTGGGGCTTTGCCTATAACATGAACTCGGTCATCATGGGCCACCTCGGGACGGACATCGTCGCCGCCAACTCCATCGTCACCGTCGCGCGCGAGCTCGTCACGACCGTCGGCTTCGGTATTTCGTCCGCCGCGTCCATCATGCTCGGCAAGGCGCTCGGCGAAAAGAAGCCGGAGAAGGCCCTGTCCGATTCGGCGTCGCTCTTCAAGACCACGCTTTTCTGCGGCCTCGTCTGCGCAGCGATCCTCGTTGCCGTCACGCCGATCATCCCGCACATCGCTAAGGTCTCCGAGACAGCCGCCTCGTACATGAAGGTCATGATGCTGCTCGGCGCCGTCTATCAGATCGGGCAGCTCATCAACACGCTCGTGATCGCGGCGATCCTGCGCTGCGGCGGGGACACGAAGTACGGCATGGCGCTCGACATCATCACGATGTGGGGCTGGGCCGTCCCCGTCGGGCTCCTGACGGCGTTCGTGTTCAAGTTCCCGCCCCTCGTCGTGTACGCGTTCATGTGCACGGATGAATTCGTGAAGATGCCGTTTGCCCTCCGACGCTTCCGCAGCGGGAAATGGCTGAACAACATCACGCGGGAGCATGGGTAACGTCTGCGGAGTCCGCGGTGACCGGGCGGTGCCGCGGAGACAGCGGGGAGCCCCCGCGGGCAAAAGGCGGGCTCACCGGGCGGTGCCCGGAGACACATGGCGGGCTCACCGGGCGGTGCCCGGAGACACATGGCGGGCTCACCGGGCGGTGCCCGGAGACACATGGCGGGCTCACTTCGCAAGCCCGCGAAGAGCGGATCGCTCATTTTGTCTGCGCACTAACGTTTGCGGGGATGTACACGCTGAATCCATCGTTTTTTTCGCCTGCGCGGCTGGCGG
>JAFPWV010000199.1 GCA_017412675.1 Clostridia bacterium | reverse complement strand
CCGATCTTCGCGTGCTTGATCGAAACGTTCCGCACGGCGGTCTCCCGTCCGCTGTCGATGGAAACGGCTTTCGCACGTCCCGCGCCGTCGATAATCCCGCCGGAGAGGGCGTAGTTTGATCCGTTGATCGTGATGGAGTTGTAGGGATCCCTGCCTCCGAGCCGGATCATGGCTTCCTCGGAGTGCCAGTCCTCCGATGCCCGGATCACGGCGAAATCCGAGAGCGCGAGGGAGACGGCTTTCCTCGGATCGGCGGGGGTGCACAGCGGTTCAGATATGCGGTACAGGCCGTCCGGAATGAGAATCATGCGGTTGGGATTTGCGTCGATCAGCGCCTGCAGATCGGCGGTGACGTCGCGCGAACCGTCGGTCGGGACCGTGTCGGATGCGAGAACGCGGGTATCGCTCATGAAATGCTCCTCCTTGCTGTTCTGATGTTGTTCTGATGTTCATTATATCATTCCCGCGCCCGAAAAGCAAGCGCCGCGCGGCAATCCGCCCACACACTTTTTCATCCCGGAGGTTTTTATGAAACAGACCGCTCCCGTCCTCATCGTCTTCGGGCAGTCGAACGCCCATGCGCACGGTGTCCCGCTGCCGCCCGGGGAATGCGGCCTTCCGCCGTGTACCCGGGTCTATGCGCTGCACTGCATTCCGAATCAGGCCTTCTCCCCCGCTCCGGTCGTCTGGGAAGGATACACCTCCCTCGGCACCAATCTCGGAGCCGACGCGGAAGAGACCGCCTGCATGCCGACCTATCTCGCCCGAATGTGGGAAGAAGAGCCGGAACTGCCTCCGCTGTATATCATCCGGATTTCGATCGGCGCACAGGGGGTGACGGAGAAGTACATGTGGTACCCGGACGCGCCGCGGCGTCTGAAGCCCGGGCCGCACGGGATCGCGGACATTTCGCTCTTCCCGCTCTCCTGCGACGTGCTCCGGCGGGTGACGGACGATCTCACCGCGCGCGGCCTCGAACCGGTCATCCTCGGTCTGCACTGGCTCGGCGGCGAAGAAGAAACGGGCGTCCCGGTCGAAAAGCTGGACGTTCTGCCCGCGATCTATCATCGACTCTTCGAGGGCTGGCGCGATGCCGTCGGCCTGCCGCTGCCGATCTACCTTTATCTCATCCGTTCGGAGGAGCGCAGCGCATCGATCGGCGAGGATCCGCGCTGCATCCGGCGGATCAACGACGTCTTCCGCGAACTGGCAGACGAGGATCCGTCCGTCTCTGTCGTCGATCCGAGGGACTGTCCCTTCTACGATCCCGAAGAACCGCTCGTGAACAGCATCTTCTCCCCGGACGGGAACCACCTCGCCGCGCACACGCAGAAGTGGTTTGCCGAAACGATCCTCGCGGACGCGAAGAAGAGGCTTCTGTAACGAAAAAAAGGATGCCGCCTGTGCACCCCTTTCGTTTTCCGGACATTTATCGGGAGAAGGACGGGGCCGGAACCCGCGCTGCAATAGCCAATCCTGTGTCAGGAGTCTGCGCGGAGGTCCGGATGTGCGCCCGTCCTTCTCATCCATATAGACGCGAAAACGCCGGAAATGTTTCCCCGTTTCCTGTAAACAAATTGTAAATTCTATAAAAAACAGAAAAAGCAGGGCAATTCCCTGCTCTTTTGCATATCGCCGGTCCCTCATCTCTTGTGCGCGCCGTCGGCGAGAAGGCGGAATCCGAATTCGTCGATCCGATCGAGAACGTCGGCGGACAGCTTGGTCCGGAGCGTTTCGCGGGCGACGTCGAGATTCGGCGCGCGGCTCGTAAGATTGTGGGCGTCCGTCCCGAGGAGCTTGGCTCTTCCCTCTTCAAACATGCGGATCCAGCGCTTGCTGTTCCAGCCGAATTTCGACTGCAGGGATTCCGCATTGATCTGCACGATCACCGGGAGCTTGAGGATGCGGTCGTAGATCTCGTTCCCCTTCTGGAATTCCGCGAACCGCTCGTAATGGGCGAGGATCACCCGGAAGCGCCGGTCATAGCAGAGTGCGGACACCGCGTTGAATTCGTAGATCGACCACGGCGCGAAGGGCATTTCGAGAAGCAGGATATCCGTGTCGCCGATGCAGAGCTTCCCGAGGTTTTCTTCCGATTCAATCCCGAAGAAGAAGGCCACCTCCGAGCCGAGCGCAATCGACGGGACGTTCCACTCCGGCTCTTCCCGGATCCGCGCGCACAGATGGCGGTAGGATGCCGTGCGGCGGGCGAGGAAGTCGGGGATATCCTCGTTCATCCGGTAATAGTGCGAGGTGGAGACCACCAGATCGCAGCCGTAGTTTTTCATCCGCTGCAGCATTTCGAGGGACATGTCCGTCCCTTTGCTGCCGTCGTCCATTTTCGGCAGGATGTGGCTGTGGAAGTCGATCACCGGGTAGCGCGTCATGCACATGCTCCTTGCTTGGGTGGATTCGATGCGGAGAGCCTTTGCTCGGATACCGCATACCGAGTTATTATAGCACGAAGACGGACGGATTTCAAGTACCCGCCTGTCTTTTTTTCGTTTTCCGCCGCATCAAAAACAGGACCGTTTCCGATCCTGCCGTTGATTTCATTCAGTCTCTCAGCGCTTCGCGGAATGCGGCGAGCAGATCGCCGTACGCGTCGAAGGCCGGGACGTCGGGATTGGCCTGCCGGATGGCATCCGTCGTGCGGAAGAGGAAGCCCGCCTTCCCCGCGCGGATCATGCCGAGGTCGTTGAAGCTGTCGCCTGCCGCGATGGTCTCGAATCCCACCGACTGCAGGGCGGTCACGGTCGAGAGCTTCGTCTGCGGGCAGCGGAGGCGGTAGCCCGTGATCTCCCCGTCCGGCGCGACGACGAGCTCGTTGCAGAAGAGCGTCGGCCAGCCGAGCTTCTGCATCAGCGGCTTCGCAAATTGCGTGAACGTGTCGGAAAGGATCAGAACCTGCGTCTCCTCCCGCAGCGCGTCGAGGAATTCCCGGGCACCTTCCATCGGATCGACCGTCGCGATGGCCCGCTGGATCTCGGCCAGTCCGAGGCCGTGCTCCTTCAGGATCGCGATCCGTCCCTTCATCAGCTTGTCATAATCGGGCTCGTCCCGGGTCGTGCGGCGCAGTTCGGGGATCCCGGCGGCGTCGGCAAAGGCGATCCACATCTCCGGCACAAGGACCCCTTCGAGGTCCAGACATACGATTTTCATACAAACTCCTTACGCTTCCGCGGTTTTTTCGAGGTATTCGGTCAGGCTCAGGATCGAGGCGATCATGGCGTCGGTATTCTCCTCGTCGAGATCCCGGCCGACGGTGCGGATCATGTCCCGCACGAAATCGAGGTATTTCCGGTTCGCCGCTTCCCCGCTCTCCGAAAGCTCCACATAGATGACCCGGCGGTCGATGGGCGAATAGGAGCGGGTGACGAAGCCCTTTTTCACGAGCACGTTGACCGCCGTTGTGAGGGATGCCGGAGAGAGATGCAGATAGCGCGCGATCTCCGCCATGGTATTCCTGCCCGATCCGCGGAGAGAGGAAACCGCTTCGAGCACGTGCAGCTCGCGGATCGAAAGGTCCTTCGAGCAGGCCTTGCGCAGGCATTGTTCCTCCAGCGTCAAAAGATGCAGGGCGGTGTGCAGGAAATAATCGTTGAGGATGTCGATCTGCTTCTTGTTCACGGGATGCTCCCTCCGAAAAGGTTTTAAGGTGAGAATATCATATCATATTTACATTTCACTGTCAAGGACAGTGCGAAGAGTGAATTGTTAAATTTCTTGGCCATCCGCCCCTCTCCGCCGTCATCAGCGTGTTTTTCCCGATCTTCACGGAAAAATTCGGAGAAACCGGGAACTTTTTTCCTTCGCGCGGCGTCTAATTCGGAGAAAGTCGCCGATTTTGTGCGATTTTCAGAAAAACGGCACATTTTTCCTCTTGTGATTTCTCCACCGATGTGCTATAATAAGATGAATTTCCATCCGAATCCTTTTTCCAATCATTCATGGAGGTTTTTATGAAACTCATCAAGCGAACCCTGTCCCTCCTCCTGGTCGTGACCATGCTCCTCGGCACGGCGCTGTCCGCCTCCGCGGCGAACGTCACCTTCACCGACGTAGCGGGACACTGGGCCTGGACCAACGGGCAGATCCCCTATCTCGTATCGAAGGGCGTGCTGAACGGCTATGCCCAGTCCAATGGGACCTACATCTTCAAGCCTGACGGGGCCGTCACCCGCGCCGAGTTCATCAAGATGCTCGACGAGACCTTCGGTCTGACGGCGCTCCGCGCGATCGCCTACACCGACGTGAACGCCGGCGACTGGTTCTACCCCTATTTCCAGAAGGCCGCCGCGCAGGGCTACATCCTCTATTACGGTTCTTCCGCCAACCCGAACGGCCAGATCACGCGTGAAGAGGCGATCTCCCTCCTCGTCCGCTATCTCGATCTTCCCGCGGATGAAAAGGCTCCCGCCTCCACCTTCCTTGATTACAACTCGATCTCCGATCAGTTCAAGGATTACGTCCTCATGGCCATCTACGCCTCCCTCATCAACGGTTACGAGGTCAAGGGCGGCTATGAATTCCGTCCGAAGAACACCCTGACCCGCGCCGAAGCGCTCACGATCCTCTACCGCGCAGCGGGCTCCATCTTCAATTACAGCGCGACAAAGCGTGATGCCGGCGCTCCCTCGACGAACAACGTCTTCACGAAGAGCGACATCATCATCGACGGCGTCACCCTCGGCGGCCGCAACATCGTCAGCGAAGGCGCGTCCTCCGGTCTCATCGACTTCAAGAACTGCAAAATCGACGGTACGCTCTATATCCGCGGCGGCGCCGATGTCACCCTGGAAAACTGCCAGGCAGGTCAGATCGTCGTCTCCGGCGGCGGCACGCTCTCTCTGGCCAACAACACCCGGGTGAGCGATGTGATCGTAGACGCCAGCTCTCATGTGTATGTCTATACCGGTACCTCGATCGATTACCTCACGGTCAATACGCCGAATCTCCAGATCAACGGCAACGGTTCGATCGGGAATCTCACCGTCCGCGCGGCAGGTCTGACCTCCGCCATCTTCCCGTCGAGCTATGACATCGCCCAGGGTCTGACGGCGTCCCTCGCAAACGCGCCTTACTCCGGCAAGTCGAGCGATATCGCCTCCTTCTCTGTCAATCCGTTTGTGACTGCCGACGCCAACAATTACTACGTCAACGTCAAAACCAGCATGACCGGCCGTGTCTATGCATACTTCACGAACAATGATGTTACGCCGGCCATCAATGAGTTCGATTCCTACTATGAACTCAGCAACTACTCGACGTACTTCAACGCCGAGGAAGGCCGCTGGACCACCGCAGTCGCCGGCACCGCTTCCTCCGTCGGCAACTACCAGTATCTGGTGCTCCAGCTCCAGAAGGAAGGGCGCAAGTTCAGACCGGTTGTGATTCCGCTCACGATCAACACCACAAACGGGTTCTCGACGGCGCCGTATCTCTCCGATTCCACCACGCTCACCTTCAAAGGAAATTCCACCGGTACAGTCTACTGGCTCTATACCGACGACGGCAACGCGCTCACCGCCGCAGCCTTCCTCAACCTTTATGACGCGAAGGAAACTGCGCTCAAGGGCAGCGTCTCGATGGACAGCATTTCCAATTCGCGCATCGAGCTCAACGCCAACTATCTGAAGAACTACCGCTATGTCGCTCTGATGGTCCGCACGAACGCCGGCGCGTACTGCTATCCGGTCGTGATCCCGGTCGGCGATACCGGCTTCTCCGTCGCGCCTTCCGTCAAGACCGCCGGCGTCATCTCCTTCAAGACGAACGTGTCCGGCGACCTCTACTACTACCTGACCTCCGAAAAGGTCCTGCCGAATGCGGACAAGTTCCGTTCCGAGTACAATGCGGCGACCTACAAGAGCAACATGACCGTGCGCCTCGGGCTGAGCGATGAATTCAAATTCGACACCTCCCGCACCGGCTCCTATCCTTACATGGTCATCGCGATCCGCAACTCCTCCGGCGTCTATCTGCAGCCCGTGATCCTCGAGGTCAACGTCTCCACCGGATTCGATGTCGATCCCTCGGTCAAGTCCTCGGAAGAGATCCGGTTCCGTACCTCCGACAGCGGCGTGGTCCGGTACTACTACACCAACTCTTCTTCCGCTCCTTCCATCGAGGAATTCAAGCGGCAGTATGAGAACGTGGACAGCAAGTATTACGGCTATGTCCGTGTAAACGGCATCTCCTACGAGTACATCAACTACAAGGCGCAGTACGCGAACACGAAGCCGTACATGGCGATCATGTTCACCGACTCGAATGACAAGGAATACGCGCCGGTGCTGGTCGAACTCGATCACTCCACCGACAGCGGCTTCACCGTCACGCCCTATGTTTCCGGTGATAAGATCTACTTCCAGACCGGGAAAGACGGCGAGGTGTGGTACTTCTACACGACAAACGACGATGCGATCCCCGCGGAAGACTTCTACGACGAATACCGCGACACCACCTCGTCCTACCGCGGCACCGTGGACAGCGTGAAGAGCGGCAAGCTCACCTCCTTTGAGATCGACACGAACGCTTACCGGCGCAACAGTTACATCGTCCTCGCGTTCCTCGCGGATGACGCGCGCGGCTACGACTTCAGCTATCCTTACGTCCTCGACATCGAAGACTCGAGACGCGATTCCGCGGGCTCCGGTCTGAAGACCTATCCCGACACGTCGGACGACACTGTGACCGTCCGCACCGAATACGACGGCTACCTGTACTACTATCTCACGAACAGCGAAAACGATTTCCCGAGCGAGTCGAACTTTGAGAAGAAGTACAACGCCGCCTCCCGCTACGATTCCTTCAAGGTCTCTGCAAATGACTACAAGACCATCAACGCCCGCGGCTACGACTATGTTGTCCTCTGCCTCGAATACAAGTACGAGTATCTGACTCCCGTCGTGATCGACATGACGAAGGGATCGACGTACACCAACGGTCTGGACGACGGCTCGAACGCCTCCGGCACCGGCTTCAGCGATGTCTCACTCGGACGCGATCTGAAGACTGTCTCCTTCACGCCGAAGGCAAGCGGCACCGTCTCCCTCTACATCGTTCGCGACAAGACGATGGATAAGATCGACTCCGTCGAGTGCAATGCCGATACGGTTGGCACCATCACACTTCCCGACAGCGACCTCATCTCCATCCTCTACGGCGGCGCGACGTATTATATCCAGCTCAAGTCCGGTAAAAACGTGTACGAGGCTTACCGCGTTGTGACGCTGAACAACTGATCTTCCCGATCAACCGATCCGCAACAGCATATCCAAAGGACCGCAGTTTCACCGCTGCGGTCCTTTTTCCGTCGGCGGGATAATTCAACAAGTTCCGCCGAAAACCGCGCTTCCTTTTTTGTTGATGATTTCTTTCGTCCCGTCTTGACAAGAAAACCCGTTTGTGTTATACTTTAAAAGATGGAAGAACGAGCTTTAATCCGGTACCGCGATGCCGGCAAGGTCGGGGTGCTTTCCTGTGCTGTGCCCTGCTCTGGGCTTTTTTCATGCCCGGGCTCGGATTCCGAATTCATTTTTTCGGAGGACTTATGAAACTCATTTATCAACCTCAGGACAAACCGAAGTTCGGCCAGCTGATCGTATTCGCCCTGCAGCAGCTGCTCGCCATCCTCGCTGCGACCATCGCTGTCCCGTCCATCGTCGGCAACGGGATGAGCCAGTCCGCAGCTCTGTTCGGAGCCGGCGTCGGCACCCTCGTCTATCTCTGTTTCACCAAGTTTAAAAGCCCCGTGTTCCTTGGCTCGTCCTTCGCATTCCTCGGATCCATGTTCGCTGCCTTCGGCGGTGCGGCCTCCGTTCAGGTCGGTTATGCCGGTCTGCTCATCGGCGCGGTCCTGGCCGGTCTCGTCTATGTCGTGATCGCCCTGATCGTCAAGATCGCCGGCGTGCGCTGGATCGACAAGCTGATGCCCCCCGTCGTCATCGGCCCCACGGTCGCGATCATCGGTCTTTCCCTTGCCGGCAACGCGGTCGGTGACGCCCTTGCAGGCGCTTATGACGCATCCGCCGGTGCCTATGTCATGGGTGCCCATGTATGGGTCTGCTTCATCTGCGCGCTCGTCACCCTCGCCGTCGTCACGCTCTGCTCTGTCTACGGGAAAAAGATGGCGAAGCTCATTCCCTTCATCATCGGTATTGCGGCGGGCTACGTCGTTGCCCTCCTCTTCACGCTGATCGGAAATGCTTCCGGCAATGAAGCGCTGAAGGTCATCGACTTCTCCCTGTTCGCCAACATGCAGTGGGTTCCCTCCTTCACCTTCCTCGAAGCCTTCAAGGGCTTCGGCTCCATCACGGGTGAATACATCGCCACCATCGCCGTCGCGTATATTCCCGTCGCCTTCGTGGTGTTCGCCGAGCATATCGCGGACCATAAGAACCTCTCCAGCGTGATCGGCTCCGACCTTCTCAAGGAGCCCGGTCTCCACAGAACGCTTCTCGGTGACGGCGTGGGATCCATGGTCGGCGCGTTCTTCGGCGGCTGCCCCAACACCACCTACGGCGAATCCGTCGGCTGCGTCGCCATCACTGGAAACGCCTCCGTCATCACGATCTTCACCACCGCGATCATCGCGATCCTCGCCTCCTTCTTCGGCCCGTTCGTGACGCTTCTGGCCACGATCCCGAGCTGCGTCATGGGCGGCGTGTGCATCACCCTCTACGGCTTCATCGCCGTATCCGGTCTCAAGATGCTCCAGCCCGTTGATCTCGGCGACAACCGCAATCTCTTCACCGCATCTGTCATCCTCATCTGCGGTATCGGCGGCATGACCCTGAAGATCGGCGCCGTGACGCTCACGGAGATCGCATGCGCCCTGATCCTCGGCATCCTCACGAACCTGATGCTCAGCGGCAAGAGCAAGAAGCCCGCGGAAGAGAAAAAAGAAGAGGAATAAGCGCCTCCGAGCATATCATGAGAACCGTTCTTCGGGGCGGTTCTCTTTTTTGTCCGCCGGAACAGGGGAGCCACGGAAAAACCAAAAATCCCGATGAAATTTCGCTTACCCGCTTGACAAACCGGCCGTTTTGTGGTATGATATGATTCGTTCGGGAAAGCGGATGGAACACCGACAGGCTCCCCTCTTGCGAGTGTAGTTCAGTGGTAGAATTCCAGCCTTCCAAGCTGGTTATGTGGGTTCGATTCCCATCACTCGCTTGTCTGTGCCTTTAGCTCAGCTGGATAGAGCAACTGCCTTCTAAGCAGTAGGTCGAGGGTTCGAGTCCCCCAAGGCACGTCATCGGCTTTGCCGAATCGGACGGTTCCGGACCGGTCCCGTTCGTCCCTTCACCGCGCCCCTCTTAGGGGGAACCACACGCGGTGCTTCATACGCTGTCTGACCGGCAGCGATTTACGGTGGAATTAGCTCAGTTGGTTAGAGCGTCAGGTTGTGGCCCTGAAGGCCGTGGGTTCGACCCCCATCATTCACCCTTGTTATATAGCGGTATTGTGTAAAGGTAGCACAGCAGACTCTGACTCTGTATGTTG
>JAFPWV010000198.1 GCA_017412675.1 Clostridia bacterium | reverse complement strand
CTAACACGTTCAAACCGCATCCTTGGCGTTGAGCGAGCTACTGCATTATCCGTGCCACTCATCTTGGTGATGGCCCTGTTAATCCAACGTGCGAAAGGCGAGATGGAACTTGTTCCATCCGCCGTGGGACCAGACGAAATGGAGCAAAGGTGCAGTTGCGCCGAGGTACGCACGTTGGAGGGGTGGAGTCCAGAGGCGGGGAACGCGCCTTTGGGGCCGGGTGATTGACAAGAGGGCCCGGCCCGAGGGTCCTCTTGTCCGCCAGCCGCGCAGGCGAAAAAAACGAGTGATTTCGCTGTACATCCCCGCAAACGTCAGTGCGCAGATGAAATGAACGGCGCAAGCCGTCTCTCCGCGCGCACCTTCGACGCGCGCTCTTTCTGTGTCCCCGCGGCCCGCTATGCATTGCGGGGACGTCAAAAGGGGACCGAAGTCCCCTTCCTTACAGATTTCGCACCAGATCCTTATAGTGCCGGCCGCGCTCCTCGAAGTTCTTGAAGTGATCGAACGACGCGGACGCAGGCGACAGGAGCACGGTGTCCCCCGCCCGCGCGATCCGGGCAGCCTCCCGCACCGCTTCGTCGAAATCGGCCTCTTCGGCCAGAAGAAAACCTTCCGCCTTCGCCTTCGGATACGCCGCATGGGCGAGCAGGACGTCCCGGATCTTCGGCGCGGTGTCCCCGGTGAGCACGACGGCGCGGACCTGCGATTTCGGGTCGAGAACGGCGTCCGCGAGCGGTTCGTAGGGAATGTGCTTGTCATAGCCGCCCGCGATCAGCACGACCGGGGACGGCACCGAACGGTCGGCCAGGGCGGAGAGCGCTGCGGCAGTCCTCGTCGGAGAGGAGTCGATCGAGCCGTTGAAATAGGTCACGCCGCCGAGCTCGCGGACGAATTCCAGCCGGTGCTCCACGCCGCCGAAGGTCCGCGCGACCTCCCGGATCCGATCGGCCGTCGTGCATCCGTGCGTCACGGCGATGGCGGTCATGTAGTTCGCGGTGTTGTGCATCCCCGGCAGGCGGATGTCCGCGCGGGTCATAATCGCCTCCCTGCCCTCTCCGGGGAATTCGGACCGGATCGTCTCGCCGTCCGCATCGAGCCACACGCGGCTGTCCCCCGGCCTCAGTGCGCCGTCGGGGATCGGGGCGAGCGAGAACCACGTCACCGGAACGCTGGCGGGCAGGCCCATGCCGAGCGAGCGGGTGACGTCGTTGTCGTAGTTCAAGACGACGCGTCCCGCATGGGCGAGGATCTTCGCCTTTGCCTCGATGTATTCCTCCATCGAGGTGTGCCAGTTGAGATGGTTCGGCGTGATGTTGGTGATCGCGGCCACGTCGATCGGGGCGTCGACCGTCATGAGCTGGAAGGAGGAGAGCTCCACCGCGACGGCGTCATCCGGCGTGACGAGCGGCAGACGGTAGAGAAGGGGCTCCCCGATGTTCCCGCCGAGGAAGACCTTCCCCGTCGGCATGAGGAGCTTCGAGGTCAAGGTCGTCGTCGTGGTCTTGCCGTCGCTTCCGGTGATCGCATAGACCGGGCAGGGATGCGCGGCGAGAAAGCACTCCATCTCGGACGTGACGACCGATCCGCGCGCGCGGGCTTCGTTCAGCTCGGGCAGATCGGGCCGGATGCCGGGGGAGCGGAAGACGAGATCCTCATCGATGCCCCGGAGATACCCTTCCCCGGTGATGAGCGCCGCGCCGAGAGCTTCGAGCCGGACGGCGTTTTCCCCGAGCTCCGCGGGCGATTTCTTGTCGCGGACCGTCAGGCGGGAGGCGTACCGCGCGGCCACCTCCGCAAGCGGCATATTGGAGACGCCCGCCCCGAGCAGGGTCACCGAACGGCCGCCGAAAAGTTCTTCAAGATTCATGGAGTTCCTCCGTCAAAAAGATCGCCGATCCCCACGGAACAGGCATCATCAGGATATTCCTATTATATACCATCGCGCGGGATTTGGCAAGAGAAATTTGCGCGCGCGCCCGGCGCTGTGAGCGTTTCCGCAATTTCTCTCCCTTCCCTTTCATTTCTCCTCTTTTTCCGGGAGGATTCGGCGGATTCGGTTGACAAGCCGGGATCCTTATGTTATAATTAAGTTGTATTTTTATGGGCATCCTCCGGTGTCCGTCCTCGATCCGCCGATCCCATCCTTTCCATATCATCATCCATCACAGAAGGCAGACCTCCGGTCATCCGCCGGGGCGTCGGGAGTTCCGATATGCAAGCCAATCCGAATCCGAAAAAGAAGCGTTTTCATTTTGAGCCGTGGCATCGCATCGCGGCGATCATCCTGCTCTTTGACATCTTCGCCGCCAACCTGTCCTATTTCATCGCGCTCTGGCTCCGCTTCGATCTGAAATATTCCACGATCCCCGAGCGGTACCTCACGGAGTGGCTCCGTCTCATTCCGATCTATACCGTCGTCGTCCTCGTGGTCTTCGCGCTGATGCGCCTGTACCGCAGCCTCTGGCGGTACGCGAGCTATGCGGAGCTCTGGCGGATCATCATCGCGTGCATCATCACCTCCGGTCTGCACGCCCTGATCTCCCGCATCCTCTACGGACGGATGCCCGTCTCCTATTACATCGTCGGCGCGGGTCTCCAGCTCGTCGCAGCTGTCGGCATCCGCTTCGCCTACCGCTTCCTGCTCCTCATGCGCTCCCACCACGTCGACGGCGGGGGAGATGAGCACGGCGTCTCCCGGGTCATGATCGTCGGCGCGGGCTCCGCGGGTCAGATGATCATGCGGGACATCCGCCGCTCCAAGAACATCCACGACAAGGTCGTCTGCTTCATCGACGACGACGCGAACAAATGGAGCCGCTACCTCGACGGCGTTCCGATCATCGGCGGACGCGAGGAGATCCTCACCGCGGCGGAGAAATACGGCGTCGACAAGATCTACCTCGCCATCCCCTCCGCCTCCGCGGAAGCGCGCCGGGATATCCTCAACATCTGCAAGGAAACGGGATGCGCCCTGAAGAATCTCCCCGGCATGTACCAGTTCGTGCTCGGCGACGTCTCCGTCAGCGCGATGAAGGACGTCTCCGTCGAGGACCTGCTCGGACGCGAGCCCATCCGCGCGGATATGGAGGAGGTCTACAACTTCGTCTCCGGCAAGGTCGTCCTCGTGACGGGCGGCGGCGGATCCATCGGCTCGGAGCTCTGCCGGCAGATCGCGGCGCACGGTCCGAAACAGCTCATCATCTTCGATATCTACGAGAACTCCGCCTATGCGATCCAGCTGGAGCTGCGCGAGAAGTACCCCGACCTCGACCTCGTCGTCCTGATCGGGTCCGTCCGCGACAGCCGCCGGATCTTCGGCGTGTTCCAGAAATACAAGCCCGAGCTCGTCTACCATGCAGCGGCGCACAAGCACGTCCCGCTCATGGAGGACAGCCCGTGCGAATCCATCAAGAACAACGCGATCGGCACCTACAAGACGGCTTATGCCGCCATGATCCACGGCGCGAAGCGGTTCGTGCTGATCTCGACCGACAAGGCCGTCAACCCGACGAACATCATGGGCGCGTCGAAACGCCTCTGCGAAATGATCATCCAGTCGTTCGACGCGAAGATCAAGGCGGGCCGCGCGGCGGAGCTCCCGCAGCTCTTCACGCATGACGGCGCCGAAAACGCGGACAAGGACGGCACCGGGCACGTCTTCCAGCAGGCGAAGACCGAATTCGTCGCGGTCCGCTTCGGCAACGTCCTCGGCTCGAACGGCTCCGTCATCCCGATCTTCAAGAAGCAGATCGAGAACGGCGGCCCCGTGACCGTCACCCACCCCGACATCATCCGCTACTTCATGACGATCCCCGAGGCGGTCAGTCTGGTCCTGCTCGCGGGTACCTACGCGGACGGCGGCGAGATCTTCGTCCTCGACATGGGCAGCCCCGTGAAGATCGACACGCTCGCCCGCAACCTTATCAAGCTCTCCGGCTTCCGCCCGGACGTCGACATCAAGATCGAATACACGGGACTCCGCCCCGGCGAGAAGCTCTATGAGGAAAAGCTCATGGCGGAAGAAGGCCTGCGCAAGACCGACAACGACCTCATCCACATCGGATGCCCGATCCCGTTCGACACGGACACCTTCCTGCGTCAGCTGAACGAGCTGATGGAAGTCGCCTACGCGAACAACGAGGCCCTCATCCGCGAGAAGGTCCGCGAGATCGTCACGACCTACCACCCGGCGTGACCGCACGGAAAAGAAAACGACCTGCCGTATTCCCGAAAAGGAGCGGCAGGTTTTTGTTGGTTGCTGTTCGGGTCATTCCTTCGGATGCTGGCGGATGCGGCAGGCGAGCCAGACCACGACGGTCGCGGGGATCCCGAGGATCATGAGGAGCCACGGGGAATGCGCGCGCAGGATCCAGCAGAGGAGGAAGAGCACGCTCCAGCAGAGGAACGTCACCGTCGGGAAGATCCACGCGCGGCGGCCCCAGACGGAATTGAAGATCACGAGCAGGAGCGCGGTGACGGCGACGGCCGCGACGAGCGGAAGCACGAACAGCTTGCCGCCGATCCGCACGGAGACCGACACGATCGCGGCGAGCAGCCAGGTCCCGGCGATGGAGACCAGCGTGATGTTTCGGTGGCTGACGGCGTAGGCCTCGCGCTCCTCGGGCACCTGCGGCTCCGCGTCGGGCAGGGCCTGTGGGTGGTCGTCCTCGAGGAAGTAATCGACCGGGACGCCGAAGAGATCGGCCATGGCCTTGAGGCAGAGGATGTCCGGCAGGCCTTCCCCGCGTTCCCACTTCGACACGCTCTTGTCGGAATAGCCGAGACGTTCGGCCAGTCCCGCCTGCGTCATTCCCTGCGAACGGCGCAGCGCGGCGATGTTTTCGGCGATGATTTTCTGATAGTTCCCGCGCGCCATGTGCCCGGCCTCCCTTCGATCCCGTTTTCCCCCGCCGTTGACGGGCAAATGCTCTCTACCCGGCGTAGAATCGGCGTCACGCGCTCTCCTCCCGGTGGAATCTACCGGAAGTCCCCCTACTGCGGGTGGTTTTCCTCTCCGTAGAGGGCTCTCTCCGCCGGAGGGATGGCATGCGCCGTTTTTCTCTGCTATAATGATAACACAACGGAGAAGCAAAGGAAAAGGGTCAATCCATGAAGCGAATTTTAATTTTTGGTGACTCCATCCTCCGCGGCATCTACGTCGACGAAGAAACGCGCGTTCACCGCCTGTACCGCGAGCGCATCGGGAACCTCTCGGCCTCCACGGGCTGCGAGGTGAAGAACTGCTCGGTCATGGGCGCGACGGTCGAGACGGGGGAGGAGCTGCTCCGGCGCAAATTCCAGCCGGAGGACGGCGACGGTCCCGCGACGGTGATTTTTGAATTCGGCGGGAACGACTGCGACTACAAATGGCAGGACATCTCGGCCAACCCGGGCGGCGAATTCTCCCCGAACACCCCGGCGGACCGCTTCATCGCGGGCTACGGCAAGTGCATCGAGTACGCGAAGTCCCTCGGCTCCCGCGTCTTCCTCTGCAACCTCGTCCCCCTCGACGCCGGGCGGTACATCGAGTGGATCTCGCGCAACCTCTCGAAGGCGAACATCCTGTCCTGGCTGGGAGACACGAGTATGCTGTACCGCTGGCAGGAGTATTACAACCGGACCGCGGAGCAGATCGCGGCGAAGTACGGCTGTCCGCTCATCGACATCCGCTCGCCGTTTCTGATGTCGCACAGCTATTCCGGCCTGCTCTCCCCCGACGGCATCCACCCCACGGTGGAGGGTCACCGGGTGATCGACGGGCTGATCGCGGAGGCGGTAAAGGCATGAAACGAAACGAAAACAGAGCGCTCGCCCCGGCGTCTGCCTCTGCGCGGACGCACGCATCGGTCGGGACGGTCACCGTGCTCCCGGCGGTGATGCTGGCGGTCATCTTCTTCCCGGTGTTTCTCATCCGGGCGGCGGACAAAGCGGTGAGGAATTTCTGAATAGAACAGCAGCGAGGATCTCGGGAAAGAGTCCTCGCTGTTTGTTGTTCTGTTTTGTCTACAAGGTTTACCGGAACGCCAGCGTGAGGCGGCCGCTTTCCTTCGCCGCGTCGTCGAGCAT
This sequence comes from Clostridia bacterium, assembly GCA_017412675.1. Classification (GTDB taxonomy): domain Bacteria; phylum Bacillota; class Clostridia; order Oscillospirales; family CAG-272; genus UMGS1696. The sequence continues at coordinate 21,001 of JAFPWV010000198.1, read as the reverse complement.
GTGGAGAAACGCCTCGCCGTACCGTCCGAGAGAGCGCAGGAGCGTTTCCGTCCCCACGATCTCGAGCGTCAGCGGCTGGGCAGCGAGAAGATCCCCCAGCACGTCGTGCAGCGCGTCGAGGTTGCGTCCGAAGTAATCGGGGAGCTCGAGGTGTGCTTCCAGCGCGTCGTAGAACGTCTTCCGGTCCGTGATCGCCGCGCCGTTCAGGATGACATACCGCATGTTATTCCTCCCCGTATAAAAGCTCAAAGGTCTCGTAGTGGTCTTCCGTGTAGTAGATCAGGCCGTCGTTCGAGTAGACGATCCGCTTCGCGCCGCGCGACGATTTCCCGAGCGTGCCGATGTCGCATTCGTGGTATTCGCGGCCCTTCTTCTTCGGAAGGATCCCTTCGTAATTCCCGAAGTACGTCCCGCCGATGCACTTTCCCGGCGCGTACCGCTCGAGCGATCCGCCCGTCCAGCCGAGAGCTTCCGCCTGCTTCTTCGTGATGTAGTTGGACGGGAGCTTGCCGTAGGTGTGGAGGTAGAGGGCGACGTTTTCCTTGTCGTCATACGAGCCGTTTTCGTCGATCTTCGGCGCCTCAGGCTCCGGTTCCGGCTCGGGCTCGGGCTCGGGTTCAGGTTCGACCGCCGGTTCCGGTTCGGGCTCGGGCTCCGGCTCGGGTTCTGCCGCGGGAGCGGGCGCTTCAGGCTCCGGCTTTGCTTCGGTCTCCGGGATCGGCGCGTCCGTCTCGGCCTCCTCCGGCGTCGTGTAGATCACCAGATCGTCCGCCGCTTCGGAGAGCGCATCATTCGCCGCGTCGGCCACATAGTGAAGCGCGTCCGAGATCACCGCTTCTCCGCACGAGAACAGGGAGAGCGGCAAAACCGACGCCAGCATCAGAAGCGCGAGAAGCCCCGCGGCTGTCTTTCTGAATTTCATCTTCATTCCTCGCAGTTTCGGTAGTTTCACGCGCCTTGACCTTCACCGGCCGGCTCAAACGCCTCGAACGGTTCGAGCGGCTCAAGCAGGATCTCCGCGTCGACGTTGGTCTGTCCGTTCTCGCGCACGGTGCGCACATAGTGGACGCCGTCGCTCTGGCCCGTGTAGAATTTCAGCGTCTCGCCGAGAGGCGCCTCGGAGAGGAAGGAGATCCCCATCGAGATCACGCGCTGGCCCCGCATGTCCGTCGAGAGAAAGCTGCACAGGATGTCCGGATAGCGCGTGTTGTTCATGTGGCCGTTCAGATCGACGTCGGCGTATTCGGTCGTCCGCTCGCCCGTCAAGGTGAGCTTCACGTCCTCCGGGATGCGGAAGCGCGACGGCAGATCGAGCTCGAGCATTTCGTCCTGACCATAGTGCAGATCGAATTCGTTCACGCGGTGGATCTTCTTGTCCTTTATCGAGCAGAGCGCCCAGACGGACACGCCCTCCGCCACGATCACGCCGTCTCGCAGGACCTGATAGCAGCGGTAGAACTGCGCGCCGCGGGATTCGCAGGCCCACGACTGGACCGTCACGCGGTCATGCGGCCGGAGCGGGCGGTAGGAGCTCACGCGGATGCGGCTGAGCACGAAGGACAGCCCCGCCTGCATCAGCTCCATGTACGACGGGCCGTCCGCCTCCATCTGGCTGTTCGCCGCGTCCTGCATGTACCGCAGCAGATTCGAGGCGGACACCACATTGTTCCGGTCGACGTCGTTCGCGTTGACCCGGTACTCTCCCGACCATTTCATGAAAGTCGTCTCCTTTGCTTGGGTGAACAAGAGGAGGGACCCGTCTGAGTCCCTCCCCGGTATGTTGTCTTACAGGGTGTTTGCGCTGCCGAGGACGTCCTTGATCTTGTGGGCGACCATCTTCTTGACTTCTGCGCGGGCGACGGAGAGATAGGTTCTCGGGTCGAACACGTCCGGCTGCTCGGAGAGGACGCGGCGGATCCCGGCGGTCATCGCGAGGCGGATATCGGAGTCGATGTTGATCTTGCAGACGGAGAGCGTCGCGGCCTTTCTCAGCTGTTCTTCCGGAATGCCGACCGCGTCCGGGAGCTTGCCGCCGAGGGAGTTGATCTCCTTGACGTATTCCTGCGGAACGGAGGACGCGCCGTGGAGAACGATCGGGAAGCCGGGCAGTCTTTTGCCGACTTCTTCGAGGATGTCGAAGCGGAGCGGCGGGGGAACGAGGATGCCGTCGGCGTTTCTCGTGCACTGCGCGGCGGTGAACTTGTACGCGCCGTGGCTCGTGCCGATCGCGATGGCGAGGGAATCGACGCCGGTGCGGCCGACGAATTCCTCGACCTCTTCGGGACGGGTGTAGGAGCTGTCCGCGGCGGAGACCTTGACGTCGTCTTCCACGCCGGCCAGACGTCCGAGCTCGCCTTCGACGACGACGCCGTGTGCGTGCGCGTATTCGACGACCTTCGCAGTCAGGGCGATGTTGTCCTCGAAGCTGTGGTGGGAGCCGTCGATCATGACGGACGTGAAGCCGCCGTCGATGCAGGCCTTGCAGATCTCAAAATCCGCGCCGTGGTCGAGGTGCAGGGCGAGGTCGATGCCGGAGTCCGCGATGGCTGCCTTCGCAAGGGCCATCAGGTATTCCTGCTTCGCGTACTTTCTCGCGCCGGCGGAGACCTGAAGAACGACGGGGGATTTGAGCTCCCCTGCGGCCTCGGTGATCGCCTGGATGATCTCCATGTTGTTGATATTGAACGCGCCGATGGCATAGTGCCCTTCGTATGCCTTTTTGAACATTTCGGTTGTAGTGACAAGTGCCATGCTGTGATTCTCCTCTTTTATAGATGAATTTCGAACGGAATCATTTTACCAAAGAACCGCGGAAAAATCAATATCTTCCCGAAAAATAACCTGTGAATTCTTTGTGTTCCTCAGCCGATGAACTGGAACACGCAGAACGCCGCGTAGATCATGAGGAGCGAGATCCCCTGCCAGCGCCGCATCCTTCCCGTGATGAGGGCGGGGATGGTCATGATCCACATGACGATGAGCATCACCGGCACGTCCACGACGAGGGAGGCGTTCATCCCGGCGACGGTCTTGCCCGCTGGGAGCTCGAACGGATTCAGCGTGATCGACATGCCGCTGACCAGCACGAGGTTGAAGAGGTTCGCGCCGACGACGTTGCCGAGGGAGAGCGCGCCGTGCCCCTTGGCGAGGGACGTGATCGCCGTGACCAGCTCGGGCAGCGAGGTGCCGAGGGCGACGAAGGTGAGCGCGATGACGGATTCCGGGACGCCGAGGGCCGCCGCGATCTTCGTGCCGTTGTCGACGAGGAGGTCCGCGCCGACCGCGATGAGGGCCGCTCCGACGACAAGAAGGACGAGATCGAGCCACAGCGCGCGCGCCCGGACGGATTCGATCGGTTTTTCGCGCTCCTCTTCCTCATCCGCCGCCGGGAGGTCATTTCCCGCGCCCGCGAGCCCCTGACGGACCGTGAGGATCATATAGACCGCGAAGATCGAGAGCAGCACAATGCCGCTCCAGCGGGCGAATCCGCCGAAGAGATAGGCGTTGAGGATATAGAAGGCCGCGGCGATGAAGAAAAAGATCACCGGGGTGCGGAAGGACTTGCGGTCGACCTTGCCGGGGAGGATCGCAAGCGTGAGCGCGGCAATGAGCGCCGTGTTGCAGATCACCGAGCCGATGGCGTTGCCGTACGCGATCTCGCCGTGGCCCATGACCGCGGAGGTCGCCGAGACCATCACCTCGGGCAGGGTCGTTCCGATCGAGACCACGGTCGCGCCGACGATGATCTCCGGGATGCGGAACCGGCGTGCGATCCCCGTCGCGCCGTCGACAAACCAGTCGCCGCCTTTGATGAGGAACAACAGGCCGAGGAGAAAGAGGAGGACCGGGATAAGCATTTCGATAAGCTCCTTCATATCAATAGGAAGAAATGGGGCGGATCCGCCGATGCGGACCGTTGGAAGCGGCTGACCTCGCTCACCGGATCATCGAGGAGACAAAGATCTCGATGCCGATGGCGATGAGGATGAGGCCGCCGAGGATGGAAGCGCGCCCGGCGAGGCGGGTCCCGAAGGTCTTTCCGAGCCGCAGGCCGCCCATGCAGATCACGAACGTGACGGCGGCGATGATCAGCGCAGCGGCAAGCGCCATCGGCCATTCGTAATCGGCGATCGTGAAGCCCACGGACAACGCGTCGATGGAGGTGGCGACGCCCTGCAGCAGAAGCGCGCCGATCCCGAGCCGTCCGGCCTTTCTGGCTTCCGCGTCCTCGCGGTCGGCATTCCTGCGCTCGCGGATGCCTTCATAGAGCATCTTTCCGCCGATCCAGCCGAGCAGAAGCAGCGCGATCCACGGGATGAACCGCTCGAAGACGCCGAAGATGCGCACGACCGTATGCACGAGCACCCAGCCAGTCATCGGCATGAACGCCTGAAAGCCCGCGAAGGTCCCGGCGATCCCCGCCATCCGCCGCCTGCTCATCCCCGGATCCCCGAGGCCGTTTGCGAGCGATACGGAGAACGCGTCCATTGCGAGCCCCACGCCCAAGAGGACGCTGTTCAGTACAAAGACAAAGCTCCAGTTCATCGGTTCAGCTCCTCCTTATCCGCACAAAAAAAGCGCATGACATCCGGCGTCATGCACGCGATCTCCCCGGGGGTCCGGGCAAACAAAAAGAGACTTCATGCAGGACAAACCGAACATGAGTCTCGCAGTTTAAAGCAAGCCAGACGACGAGCGTCGGGACTGTTGACTTGCTGCGCGTTGCGCCTGCTACTCCCCCAAGTTGCCTTATTGTATCACGATGCGGCTGTTTTGTCAAGGGGGAGGCGCGATTTTCGGCGCTTTCCCGGGGAAGGTGCGGATCCGGGAGCCCGACACCGTCAAAAAGCCGGAAAAAGCCGCAGGAAAAATCCCGCGGCCTTATCTTGGTCTTCGGTTCAGGGTCGATTATTCGGTGACGACCGGAGCGCCTGCTGCGATGGCCTTGACGCATTCCGCAACGGCAACCGCTTCGCCGACGGTCTTGTAGCCGACGCCGCCCGTCGCGACGATCTGGCCGTTGACGGCCTTCAGGCGATAGCGGAATTCGCCCGCCTTGTCGGTGTACACTTCAAACTTCGGGTGCTTCTTGGTCTCGTAGCCTTCCACGGTCTGGTTCTCGATTTCGCCGGCAGAGCACTTCTTGACGCTCTCGATGCCGTTCTTGCAGGCAGCTTCGGTGGAATAGACTTCGGAAGTGGCGACGGTCGTGCCTTCATCGTTCTTAAGATCGAACTTGAAGCCGGTCGCAGTCTGCTTGAAAATGAATTTTCCCATAATTCCCTCCAATAGGTTTGAGTGGTTTGTCGGATTTCGGGCCATTTTCCGATAGTATATTATAGCACGGAAACAGAGGAAATGCAAGCGGAAATTCGTTGAAATTGCGAAAAATCGACGATTTTCACCCGATTTTCAGCGAATTTTCGGGGAAAAACCCGCGAAAGCAAAGAAAAACCCCCGAACGGGATCTCCGTCCGGGGAAGGCGACACCCAGAATCGAACTGGGGAATAAAGGTTTTGCAGACCTCTGCCTTACCGCTTGGCTATGTCGCCATCAAAGTGTAACTATTATACACGAAACGCCCCGCCTTGTCAAGGGGATTCGGAAAAATTTTCGCCGGGCTAATCGCAGAAGCGCCTTTGAATCTTTAAATTTTTGGTTAATATCCGCGCGGGGTGCTTGACAATTCGCCGGGCGGGGACTATAATGTCATTATATCTGAAAAGTGTTTCCGGGGCCCTCCCCGGTTTCTTCCAAACATTCTCACAGCACAGAAAGGAACATCCCCCGCGGGGTGTCAAAATGAAATGAAGAAAACGCTCGCACTCCTCCTCGCCGTCCTGATGGCTTCCCTCCTCTTCGTCTCCTGCTCGACTGAGCCGAAGGACGAGAGCGAGGCCGGCGCAAAACTCGAAAAGAAAGCGACGGAAATCACCCTGACCGGTTCCGGCGCGACCTGCGATTCCTCCTCCGTTTATGTCGGCGAGGACGGGAAGATCTCCATCAACTCCGCCGGTACATACCTCATCACCGGTACCCTCGACAACGGCATGATCTACGTCGACTGCGTGGACGCGGGCATCATCAACCTCGTCCTGAAGGGCGTGAGCATCACGAACGACGACGGCGCCTGCATCCACATCCGCAAGACCCAGAACGCCGTCATCACCCTCTACGAGGGCACGGAGAACGTTCTCACCGACGGCGCGTCCTACAAGTTTGAGAACCCCGAGGACACCGAACCCGACGCCGCGATCTACTCGAAGGACGATCTGACGATCAACGGCACCGGCTCCCTCACCGTCAACGGGAACTACTCCAACGGCATCGTCTCCAAGGACGGCCTCAAGATCGACAACGGCGTCATCAACGTGACCGCGGCCCGCCACGGCATCAAGGGCAAGGATTACCTCGTCATCAACGGCGGCACCATCAACGTCAACGCCCTCCGCGACGGCATCAAGTCCACCAACTACGATTCCCAGCTCGTCGGCTACATCGAAATCAACGGCGGCACCGTCAACATCATGAGCGAGGACGAGGCCGTCCAGGCCGTCTCCGCCGTCAACTTCAACGGCGGTACCGTCAACGTCGGCTCCACCAACAACGGCATCAAGTGCGACGGCGCAATCAACTTCAACGGCGGCACCATCGCCATCGACGTGGAAGATAACGCCCTCAACGGCTTCGCCATCACCAAGAAGGAAGCCTGCACCGTCACGATCAGCGGCGTGCCTTATAATGGATAAATGATGATATAGCGGGGGAGTGACTTTTTGCAAAAAGTCCCTCCCCCGGACCCCCTCTTCAAAAAACTTGAAAAAGGGGACAAGCTGCCCCCATATAGAAAGTGCGGGAATAGGATCGATGCGATCCGGTTCCCGTTTTCTTTTGCTTTCCAAGAAAAAACGGACCGCGGCATGACGCTTCGATCCGTTTCGATATCACAAGCTGTTCTCCCGTCTTCGCGCTGCACATAACCTGTTTCGCACCGCACGATATTGGGAGAGCCATGCCCCCTTCCCAAAGTTTTTTTGAAGAGGGGGTTCGGGGGAGGAAACTTTTTTCCAAAAAAGTTCCTCCCCCGTCATCTCAATCGATTACAGCCCTCTCTTCACATAATGCGTGTGAAGGAGTTCATGGGACTTATGGGAGTTCGGCTCGCCGAGGAATTCGTCATAGATCTTCTTAATGAGCGGATTCTCGTGAGACTTACGATACTCGAGCTTATTCGCGTCGGCGTTATAGAGCACGGAGGCGCGGACCTTTTTGAGGTCGACCTTATTGCGGACGTCCGCGGGCTGCGTGGGCTGACCGCCGCCGTTGACGCATCCGCCGGGGCACGCCATGATTTCGATGAACTGCACGTCGTAGGTGCCGTCCTGGACGCCGCGGAGGAGTTTCTTTGCGTTGGCGGTGCCGGATGCGACTGCTACCTTGAGTTCGAGATCGCCGATCTTATAGGCGGCGAACTTAAGGCCTTCGGTGCCGCGCACGTCGTCGAAGTCGAGCTTTTCGAGCGGCTTGCCGGTGAGGACTTCCGCCGCGGTACGAAGAGCAGCTTCCATAACGCCGCCGGTTGCGCCGAAGATCGCGCCTGCGCCGGAACCGATGTCGATCGGCTGGTCGAACTTCTCGTCCTCGAGAGCCTTGAAGTCGATGCCGGCCTGGTTGATCATGCGGCCGAGCTCGCGGGTCGTGACTGCGATGTCAACGCCGGGCATGCCGTCCACGGACTGACCGTCGCGGCCCACCTCGAACTTCTTCGCGGTGCACGGGATCGCGGAGACGAACACGATATCCTTGGGATCGAGGCCCATCTTCTCGGCGAAGTAGGTCTTGTAGACCGCGCCGAACATCTGCTGCGGGGACTTGCAGGTGGAGAGGTTCTCGATCATATCCGGGAAGTAGTGCTCGCAGTACTTGACCCATCCGGGCGAGCAGGAGGTCATCATCGGGAGCTTGCCGCCGTTCTGGACGCGGCCGATGAATTCGTACGCCTCTTCCATGATGGTGAGGTCGGCGGTGAAGTTCATGTCGTAGACGCCGTCGAAGCCGAGCTTCTTAAGCGCCGCCACCATCTTGCCCTCGCAGTCGGTGCCGGGCTCATAGCCGAAGCATTCGCCGATGGTCGCGCGGACGGACGGAGCGGTGCAGATCGCCACATGCTTCGTGGGATCGGCGATGGCGTCGAGGATCTTCTGGGTGTCGTCCTTCTCATAGAGGGCGCCGACGGGACATGCCACGATGCACTGACCGCAGTTGATGCAGGAGGTCTCGGCAAGCGGCTTCTCGAACATGGTCGCAACCTTGGAGTCGTAACCGCGGTTCACGACGCGGATGGCGGAGATGCCCTGGAGCTTTTCGCAGGCGGCTGCGCAGCGGCGGCAGAGGATGCACTTGTTGTTGTCGCGGATGATGGACGGGGAGGAGGAATCGATGGGTTCGAGGTTCTCCTTCGGGGAGTACGCGAACTTCGTCTCATCGCACTTGTATTCCTGCGCCAGCTTCTGGAGCTCGCAGGTCGTGGAGCGGATGCAGGAGAGGCACTTCTTTTCGTGCGCGGAGAGGACCAGCTCGAGGTTGGTCTTGCGGATCTGACGGATCTTCGGAGAGTTCGTGGTGATCTCCATGCCTTCGTTCACGGGGTAAACGCAGGCAGCCACCATGCCTCTCGCGCCCTTCACCTCAACGAGGCAGATGCGGCACGCGCCGATCTGGTTGACGTCCTTCAGGTAACAGAGCGTCGGGATGTCGATGTTCGCATATCTGCACGCTTCCAGAACGGTCACGTCAGACGGCACGGAATAATCGACGCCGTTGATTTTAATATTAACCATAGCCATAATTGTTTGATTCCGACCCTTTCTTATTTCTTATAGATGGCGCCGAACTTGCAGTTGTCGATACAAGCACCGCACTTCACGCACTTCTTCGTATCAATGACAACGTAAGGCAGCTTCATGCCTTCCTTGACTTCCTGCGCCGGGTTGACGGCGATCGCGCCGGCCGGGCAGTTCTTCATGCAGAGCTTGCAGCCCTTGCACTTGTCTGCATCGACGACGTACTGCAGGAGGCTCTTGCACACGCCGGCGGGGCACTTCTTGTCCACGATGTGAGCGACGTACTCGTCCCGGAAGAAACGGAGGGTGGAGAGGACCGGGTTCGGAGCGGTCTGTCCGAGCGCGCAGAGGGATGCGGACTTGATGTAGTTGGCCAGTTCTTCGAGCTTGTCGAGGTCTTCGAGCTCGCCGTTGCCGTCGGTGATCTTGTTGAGGATCTCGAGCAGGCGCATCGTGCCGATCCGGCAGGGAGAACATTTGCCGCAGGATTCGTCGACGGTGAATTCGAGGAAGAACTTCGCCATGTCGACCATACAGGTGTCTTCGTCCATGACGATCAGACCGCCGGAGCTCATCATGCAGCCCATCTTGGTCAGGTTGTCATAGTCGATCGGGGTATCGATGAGGGAGGCCGGGATGCATCCGCCGGAAGGACCGCCGGTCTGGGCAGCCTTGAACTTCTTGCCGTTCGGGATGCCGCCGCCGATCTCTTCGATGATCTCGCGGAGCGTGGTGCCCATCGGGACTTCCACGAGGCCGGTGTTCTTGATCTTGCCGGTGAGCGCGAAGACCTTCGTGCCCTTGGAGCCTTCGGTGCCCATGGAGGCGAACCAGTCGGCGCCCTTGAGGATGATCTGGGGGATGTTCGCCCAGGTCTCGACGTTGTTCACGATGGTGGGCTGGCCCCACAGACCCTTGACGGCCGGGAACGGAGGACGCGGTCTGGGTTCGCCGCGGTTGCCTTCCACGGAGGTCAGAAGAGCCGTTTCTTCGCCGCAGACGAACGCGCCCGCGCCGAGACGGAGGTGGATGTCAAAGCTGAAATCGGTGCCGAAGATGTTCTTGCCGAGCAGGCCGTATTCATGCGCCTGCTGGATCGCGATGTTCAGTCTCTTGACGGCGATCGGGTATTCCGCGCGGACGTAGATCCAGCCTTCGTCGGCGCCGATCGCATAGCCCGCGATGGCCATGGCTTCGAGAACGACGTGCGGGTCGCCTTCGAGAACGGAACGGTCCATGAACGCGCCCGGGTCGCCTTCGTCCGCGTTGCAGACGACGTACTTCTTATCGGAAACGGAGGCCTTCGCGAAGGACCACTTGCGTCCCGTCGGGAAACCGCCGCCGCCGCGTCCGCGCAGACCGGATGCGGAGATGGTGTTGATGACGTCGTCCGGGGTCATCTCGGTGAGGACCTTGTTCAGGGCGAAATAGCCGTCCATCGCGATGTACTCGTCGATTTCCTCGGGGTTGATGACACCGCAGTTGCGGAGCGCGACACGGTTCTGCTTCTTATAGAAGACGGTGTCGCTGAGGGAGACGTCGGCTGCTTTCTTGACTTCTTCGTCGCCGGTGTCGGTGTAGGCCAGACGCTCGACGATACGGCCCTTCAGGAGGTGCTCGGAGACGATCTCGGGGACGTCGTCCGGGGTCACGCGGGAGTAGAAGGTGCCTTCGGGATAGATGATCATGATCGGGCCGTGCTCGCAGAGACCGAAGCAGCCGGTCTGGACGATCTTGACTTCCTCGTCAAGACCCTTCGCCTTCAGTTCCTCGGCCAGTCTCTCGCGGATCTGGCGGCTGCCGGAAGAGGTACATCCCGTACCGCCGCAGACCAGTACATGTGAACGAATCATAGGTGTTTTATCCTCCTGTTAATCAGAGCTGTGCAGCGCCGATGGTGTATTCAGCGACGGGAGTACCGCCCTTGATGTGCTTCTCGATGACTTCCTTGGCCTTTTCGGCGGTCATCTTGACGTAAGTGGTCTTTTCCTTGTCCTTCTCGAACACTTCGACAACGGGTTCGTACTGGCAGATGCCGATACAGCCGGTCTGGGTGACGATGACGCTGTCGGCGAGGCCCGCTTCGGAAACGCCCTCGACGAACGCGTTCAGCACGGGACGCGCGCCGGCCGCGATGCCGCAGGTCGCCATGCCGACGACGATGCGGGTGTTGCCCGAGGAGGTGCGGACGGCGACACGGTCAGCCATCTTGTTTTTGATCGCCATGAGCTCTTCAAGAGATTTCATAGAGTTTGGTCCTTTCGTATATGGATTTGAATTTGATAACGGAGTTACAGACGTTCCGCCGGGTGACCCAGCTCGTCGTACTGTTCGTGGAGATACTGCCCGATCCACTGGAGGATGTCGGGTTCGGAGAGCGGGATGCCCTCGCCGAGCATTTCGCGCAGCGCCGCGCAGGAGAGCTCGACCTTGCCGTTGTCGAACGCGTGTTCAAAGGTGAAGTCAATCTCCGGGGCGCCCTGGATCAGGGTCTTGACCGTTTCGACGATGTCGCCGAGCGGGATGAAGTCGATGTGGTTCTTGCCGAACTTCGCTTCGGTCTTCGTCCCGTGGTCCGCCGAGACGGATTCGTGGACGGAGGTGACGCGGACGTAACCGTCCGTCATCTCCGCGAGCATTTTGAGGAACGGGATGCCGAGGCCGACCTTGCGGGTCTTGCGGGTGGTGAAGAAGGGGTCCGTCAGCTTTTTGAGCTGCTCTTCGGTCATGCCGCAGCCGTTGTCCTCCACGGTAAACCAGAGCCATTCGCCGTCCTCGCGGAGGGTAATGGTGATTTTCGTGGCGCCGGCACGGACGGAATTCATCGTGATGTCGAGAACATAGAGCGACAGCTCATCCATTCGTTCATCCTCCTTGATCCGCCGGGGTCTTGGTTTTTCCCGACAGGTAGTCGATCAGCCTGTTCCGCACGAGGGACGAGGAATACGGTTCGTCGTCCAGCGGGATCGAAAAGCTGGCTTCGGATATGTTCCACAGATAGTGCGCGTCCGAGGAAACGGCCCGCGCGAGGGGTCTGATCACCGGGTATTTCTCACGGTATTCCTCATCGGACGCCGCGTCGTTCAGCTCGTAGGCCGTGAAGGGCGGATCCGGCGGGAAGGTGCCGAGGATCGAGACGATGCCGTTGGAGGGCCGGTCGATGTGCGCGGGGTAGACCGCTCCGTTCCGCTTCGTGACTTCCCGGTACGCGTCCTCCAGCGAGAGATCGGCGGCGTTGAGGAGCAGGTACGGCTCTTCTCCGGCGATCTCGTCGTTTTCGTCGCGGATGATCTGATGCCCGAAGATCTCGGGCTTGTTTGGGATCAGGGGCCGGTGTGCGCTCACATAGGCGTCGAAGTCCATCGCGTCCTCGAGGGTGCGGAAGAGGCAGACCACATGGATGTCCTCCGCGGTGGTCAGCTCCATGCCGGGGATGGGGATGATCCCGGCCCGCTTTGCCTGCGCGAAGAAGGCGGGGCAGTTCTTCGAGGAGTTGTGATCGGTTAGGGCGACGATTTCCAGCCCGTTCAGCGACGCCATTCCCGCGATGTTTGCGGGCGTCATATCGTCGTCGCCGCAGGGGGACAGGCAGGAATGAATGTGCAGATCGCAGAAGTACGGCTTCATTTCCCCGCGGCTTCGTGGATCGCGATGCAGAGCTCGTTCACCGTGCGCTTCGACGAGAGGACCGTGATGCCGTTGTCCACAGCCGCGTCGAGGGCCTCGGGAAGAAGCTCCACGCCCTCCGCCAGAATGACCGCGCACGCTTCCGTCAGGCTCGCGACGGCGATCACGTTGGCATTGGACATGATGGTGATCCAGAGATTGTCGAGCTTGACATGGCTCATCGCGCGGCTGAGCAGGTCGCCGGCATAGACGCCGTGCCAGACCTTGTCCGCGGTGTCGCCCGCGATCACGTCGAGCTCCAGGGCTTCCGTAAGTTGACTGAGATTCATTCCGCGTTCTCCTTTTTCAGGTTCAGGATGGGGTCGGAGGCGATTTTGTCGAGAACGGATTTTTCCTTGTGTTCCGCGAGATACTGGTGGAACAGCATCTTCATGATGACGGTGCAGTCGTCCACGTTGGCCTCCCCGCGGACGATATCCTCCGCGAAGGCCATGCAGGTGGGTGCGCCGCAGGATCCGCAGTCGATCTGCGGCAGGCTCGCCTTGATGGACTCGATCTCCTGCATCATCTGGCGGGCGATCTTCCGGTCCTCGGAGAGGAGGGTCGCCGGGGTGTATTCGATCCCGCGCTCGTTGAAATACTGATCGGGGATCCACTCGCTCGCCGGACGGTTCGGGGAGACGGGGAGGTAGCGCTTCAGGGCCTGGAGACGCGCCTGGGCGATGTAGGGGTTGGCGACGGTCATCGCGCCGCCCACGCATCCGCCGTCGCACGCGTTCAGCTCGACGAAATCGAGGCTCGTGATGTCCTCGTTGTCGATCTGGTCGAGCACGCGGATGCAGTTTTCGATCCCGTCCGCCGCGAGGTAGCGCTCGTTGAAGATCGCCGTGGATTCGCCGCCCGTGGTTGCCCAGCCGATGCCGATCATGCCGGATTCGGTGTTTTCGAGCGGTTCGTCCTCTCGTTCCTTCATGACGTCGAGCAGTGCGAAGTACACGTCGCGGACGGAGACGACATCGGTGATGTAGTTGCGCTCTCCGGCGAAGTCGTTCTTCACATAGCTGACCTTGGCGGGACAGGGGGAAATGAAGACGATCCCGATCTCCTCGTCCGAGAGCTCCGGGTGGTCCGCCTTTGCCTTCTCATGCGCGAGGTAGGCGGCGATGTCCACGGGGGGCAGGATCGGGAGGACATTGTCGATGAGGAAGGGGTAGTTCATCGAGATCATGCGGGAGATCGTCGGACAGGCGGAGCTGATGACGGGTTTCTTTACGTCGCTCCGCTTGATGTAGAGTCTGGTGTAGGCAGATACGAGCTCCGCCGCGCAGGCCACCTCGAAGACGTCGTCGAAGCCGAGATCCTTGAGTCCCCGGATGATGTAGCCGATGTTGTCCATGTGGTCGAACTGGCCGTACAGCGAGGGCGCGGGCAGGGCCACGGTGTATTTGTACTTCTCGATGCAGGACAGGCTGTCGTGAACGGCTTTCTTCGCCTTGTACGCGCACATCTTGATGCATTCGCCGCAGTCGATGCAGCGGTCGGAATGGATGACGGCGTGCCCGTCCCGGATGCGGATCGCCTCCGTCGGACAGCGCTTGAGGCACGTTGTGCAGCCCTTGCATTTGCTGACTTCGAGGGATACCGAATGCTTGTATTCTGCCATAGCCACCTCAGAACGCCGTGTCATGCGCCGTGAGGGACACGGAGCGCGGCGTTATAGATACACTTTCATGGTGATGGTGGTCCCGACGCCCACCTCGGTGTCGATGTTCATCTCGTCGGTGTACTTTTTCATGTTCGGAAGACCCATGCCCGCTCCGAACCCGAGGGCGCGGATGTTGTCGCGGGCGGTGGAGAAGCCCTCCTGCATGGCCATTTCCACGTTCGGGATGCCCGGACCGTGGTCGGCGAGGATGATCACGATCTCGTCGTCGGTCACCTCCACGTCCGCGGTCCCGCCGTCTGCGTGGATGACCATATTGATCTCCCCTTCGTACATGGCGATGGAAACCTTGCGGATGACGTCCGGGGGAAAGCCGAGCTGTCTGAGTTTTTTCTTCACGGCCACGGACGCCTCTCCGGCGGAGGTGAAGTTCTCGCCGTCGACGTCAAAATGGAACCGGATATTCTCAGCCATCCTCTTCCCTCCTGCCGAGTCCGGCGTAGTAGAGAACGCCCGATGCCTCATAGGCGCGGAGGGGGGAGCGCATCAGCACCAGTCCGGTGTCGGAGGCGAGCTCGATCATTTCTTCCGTGGGGACCTTGTTCCGCACGATGACGATGCAGACCATATCCATCATGTTGGCGGTCCGGATGACCTGTGAATTGAGGAGTCCCGTGAGCAAGACGCCCTGGTCCTTCACGAACGCGAGCACATCGCTCATCATATCGCTGCAGCAGGCCGCGAAGACGTCGTGGTCGAGATATTCTTCGCCGCAGAGCAGTTCAGCGTTCAAGAGCTCTTTGATTTCACCGATTTTCATATTTTTCCATCCTCTTCCTTCGAGAGAGCTTGCATTCGAGTCTGCCGCCGTATTCGGGGTGCGATTACTGATATTTTGCGAGGATGCCCTTGAGCATGCCGGGCTCGAGTCTGCCGTAGACGTCTTCGCCGACGGTCATGACGGGTGCGAGACCGCACGCGCCGATGCAGCGGGTCGCGTCAAGGGAGAACTTCAGGTCTTCGGTGATGCCGCCGGCCGGGATGCCGAGCATTTCGACGAGCTTTTCCATGACTTTGCCGGAGCCCTTCACATAGCACGCGGTGCCGAGACATACGGAAACGGGGTGCTCGCCCTTCGGATTGAGCTGGAACTGGGCGTAGAAGGTGGCGATGCCGTAGACCTCGGAGAAGGGGATGTCGAGGGCGAGGGCGATGTGGCGCTGCACTTCTTCGGGCAGATAGCCGTAGATGTCCTGCGCCTTCTGGAGGATCGCGAGGGTCGCGCCGGGCTGGTTCTTGTTCTCTTCGATGACGCGATCGAGCTCGGCGAGCTGTTCGGGCGTGCCGCGGAAGGGAACGGATGTCATGACTTTTTTCATGGGTATATGTGCCTCCTTGGGAGTTTTTGTTATGTGTGATGAGGGATTCGGATTATTTCTTTTCGCAGAACGCTTCGACGGCGTCCGCCGCTTTTTCGAGGTAGTCGTTCTCCATGAGCTCGATGACGCCGCGGTCCACGAGGGCGGAGAGCTTCGGATCGATGGGCATCCGTCCGAGAACGGGAATGCCGAACTCACGCGCGACCTCCTCGGCCTTCGATTTGCCGAAGACTTCGATCTCGGCGCCGCAGTCGGGACATTTCACATAGGCCATGTTCTCGATGAGGCCGATGACCGGGATGTTCATGAGCGAGGCCATGTTGACGGCCTTCGAGACGATCATGGAGACGAGGTCCTGCGGGGTGGTGACGATGATGACGCCGTCGAGCTTGATGGACTGGAAGACGGTGAGCGGGACGTCGCCGGTTCCGGGCGGGCAGTCGACGAACATATAGTCGACGTCGCCCCAGAGGACGTCGGTCCAGAACTGCTTGACAGTCCCGGCGATGACGGGTCCGCGCCAGACGACGGGACGGGTCTCGTCCTCGAGGAGGAGGTTGACGGAGATCATCTTGATGCCGGTCTTGGTTTCGAGCGGCATGAGTCCGTCGTCCATCGCGAGGATGTCGCCCTTGGTGCCGAACGCCTTCGGGATGGAGGGGCCGGTGATGTCCGCGTCGAGGAGGGCGACGGAGAGGTCGCGGCGCTGCAGCGTGACGGCGAGCATCGAGGAGACGATGGACTTGCCGACGCCGCCCTTGCCGGACACGACGCCGATGACGTGCTTGATGTGGGAATCCTTATGGGGCGCCTCGAAGGTGGGGGCGCGGGAGGAGCAGTTGGCGCTGCACGTCGAACAGTCGTGCGTGCAGTTGGTGCTGTCGGTCATGAAAAATAAATCCTTTCCTGCTGACGCCGCATGACGCCAGAATAATGCTATGATACTCTTTGTTATTATACAACAAATCGCGGGGAATTACAAGAGATTCGGGAACGATTCCGCGGATTTTTTCTGAAAAATGCTTTGCAGAAAAGGGACATGACGGAAAATGAGGAACCGCGAGAAGTTAGCTCTCGCTCACTTGAGTTGCGTGAAGACGCTTGCGCCGTTTATCCAGCTTGCGCGCTTGCGGATTTGAGCTTGCGCCGCTCATTTCATCTGCGCACTAACGTTTGCGGGGATGTACAGCGAAATCACTCGTTTTTTTCGCCTGCGCGGCTGGCGGACAAGAGGCCTCCGCGGCCGGCCTCTTGTCAATCACCGCCGCCCAAGGCCGTTCCCGCCTTGGGACTCCACCCCTCAACGTGCGTACCTTGACATTTTTGCACCGTTGCTCCATTTCGTCTGGTCCCACGGCGGATGGAACAAGTTCCATCTCGCCTTTCGCACGGATGATTAACAGGGCCTTCACCAAGATGAGTGGCACGGATAATGCAGCAGCTCGCTCAACGCCGAAGATACAGTTTGAACGTGTTAGCACTTTCGACTCTGTCGAGGCAAGGCGTGCACAGCGAGCCGTCAGGGCTGGATCGAGCACTTGCTCGCTGCACCTTTGCTGGTGAAAGCCTGACGAGGCAACCTGCATCTTCGGCGTTGAGCGTATCTTGTGCGACCTTGGTTTCCCTAACGTGGAACTGGCCCCTGTAATCAAGAATGGATGAAGCGTTATGCCCCATTGAACAACGTTTCAGAAAGAAAAAGGAGGTTGAACCTGAGGCAGGGGTGGAGTCCAGAGGCGAGGAACCGCGCCTCTGGGAGCGGTGATTGACAAGAGGGCGGCTCCGGAGCCCTCTTGTCCGCCAGCCGCGCAGGCGAAAAAGACGATCGGCTTCGCCGATACCAAATCTGCAAGCGTCAGCGCGCAAACGAAAGAAAAGGCGTACCTTCTTCAGGTACGCACTTTTCATCATTGGTGAGTCTTGTGTCTCCGCGGACTCCGCGCCACCGCCCGTTTACCATTCCTTCCGGCTCTCGCGGTAGGGATCGACCTCCGCCGAGAAGACCGGGCGCACCGTCACGGAGCAGGTGAATTCCGTCTCCTGGAACCGGAATTCCTCCGCGAGCTGCGGGCCGCAGGAGTTCGAGCCGATACCCGACTGACGGCAGTCGAGAATCACGGTCGTCTCCGGTTCGCGCTCGAGCTCGTAGTGATGCTTCTTTTCCGTGAGCTGCTCGGGAGAGAAGTGCGACGCGTTGAACGAGAACGGCTCGCCGGACGTGAACAGAAATCCGTGTCCCGCCACCGTATGCACGTCCGCCCAGCGGCATCCCCAGTGCGAGGAATTCTCCTGCGGGAAGACGTAGGGCTCGTAGTTCTCCGTCACGGTCGAACGGAATTCGTCGAGCCGCGACGCCAGCCTCTTGTCCGCATAGCTCTCCATCGGCCCATAGCCGAAGTAGGACATCTGCTCCGCGCCCTCCGGCATCGTCAGACGCACGCCGAAGCGCGGGAAGAACATCCTCTCTCTGCGGCTGCGGTCCCACTGGTTCCCGTGCTCGATCTTGCGCATCTTCACGTCAAAGTCGATCTTCAGCCCCATGCCGGCCCGGATCGTGTAGATCACGTCCGCATGAAGGATCGGGTCGTGCGGCGCGCATCCCATCGAGATCTTCGAGACCACGACGGCCTTCTCGGGCGTCGCTTCGGTGAGCTCGCAGGAATAGCACTTGATCTTCGCTTCGTCGAGGCCCTCTCTCTGCCAGCCCCACCGCACGTTCCGGTCGTTGTCGGTCGGCGCGCGCCAGAGCTCGGGGACGATGGGCTTCGTGATGAGGTGCTCGCCGTTGTCGACGATGTCCTTCACCATGCCGCATGTCCGGCAGATCGTGTAGACCGTCTCGCCGGCGGTGACGGTGATCGCACGGCGGCAGACCTCGGTCTCCACCGGATAGAGCGCGGCGGGAGCCTGATAAATCGGGACGGCGTCCTCATAGACGAACTGCGCGATGCCGACCTCGTAGCCGACCGGCGCCCATTCCGTCGGGACCTTCTGACGGAAGGAGAAATCCACCGTCACGATGCCGCCCGTCGGAAGCTCGTCGAAGAGGGTGAATTCTTCGCTTCCTTCCGGTTCGATGGCGAGGTTCGGGGAGACGCCCGACATCAGGACGCGGCCGTCACGCTTCACCGTCCACGCCATGGACAGATCGTCGAAGTTCTTGAAATAGCGGCGGGAGCGGACCCGGTAGGTGCCGGGCTTCACTTCCGTGACCTCGGCGGGCATGATCGCCTGCTTCAGTTCCTTGAGGCCGGTATGCGGACGGCGGTCGGGATAGACCAGCCCGTCGACGCAGAAGTTGCCGTCGTTCGGGGTGTCGCCGAAGTCGCCGCCGTAGGTGAAGGACGGGCTGCCGTACCGGTCCCCGATGGCGACGGAGTGGTCGATGAATTCCCAGACGCAGCCGCCGAAGAATTCGTCGTGGCTCTCGATGACCTTCCAGTACGCGCCGAGGTCTCCGGGGCCGTTGCCCATCGCGTGGGAGTATTCGCAGAGGAAGAGCGGCTGATCGAACTTCGGGTCCTCACAGTATTCCGCGCACCACTGCGGCGTCGGGTACATGTGGCTCTCCACGTCCGTCACGTCGCGCTTGTGTTCGCCGTTGTTGTATCCGGAGTGCGCGCCTTCGTAATGCACGAGGCGGGAGGTGTCGCGGGACTTGATCCACGCGGTCATCGCGGCGTGGTTGCGGCCGAGGCCGGATTCGTTGCCGAGGGACCAGAAGATCACCGACGGATGGTTCTTGTCGCGCTCGACCATGCGCTGAGCCCGGTCGACGTACGCCTTTTCCCATTCCGGATTGTCGGAGAGGCCGTTCCACGGATGCATGCCGTGGGTCTCGATGTCGGTCTCGTCGCAGACATAGAGGCCGTATCTGTCACACAGCTGGGTGAAGCGGGGATCGTTCGGATAGTGCGAGGTGCGGACCATGTTGACGTTGTGCGCCTTCATGATCATGAGGTCGCGCTTCATGTGCTCCACGGGGGTCGCGTGGCCGAGGAGGTGATGGCTGTCGTGGCGGTTCACGCCCTTGGCCTTGACCTTCTTGCCGTTGATGAGGATGCACTTGTTTCGGATCTCGATCCGGCGCGCGCCGACGGGCAGGGCGATGTGCTCGCTGCCGCAGGCGAGGTACAGGGTGTAGAGATTCGGCTCCTCGTCGCTCCAGAGCATCGCGTCCTCGACGGCGGGGATCTCGACCGTGCCTTCTCCGTTCACGGTGAGCTTGCCGGAGGACAACGTCTTCCCGCACGGGCTGTCGAGCTTCCACGCGACGTCCGCCTCGCCGGTGAGGGAGAGCTCTGCCTTGAAGCAGGCGGTCCCAAAGTCGTCGCTCAGATCGCACTTGACGAAGATGTCGCGCACATGCACGGGATCGCGGAAGAGGAGGAAGACCTCGCGGAAGATGCCGGACATGCGCCACATATCCTGGTCCTCGAGGTAGGTGCCGTCGGACCATTTGAGGACGAGGACCTTGAGGGTGTTCTTCCCCTCGTGGATCAGGCCGGTGATGTCGATCTCGGTGGAGAGATGGGAGACCTGCGAATAGGCGGCGAAGGTGTCGTTGACCCAGACGTAGAACGCGGAGTCGACGCCCTCGAAGTTCAGATAGGTCTTCTTCGCCTTCATCGCGGCCGGGATCGTGAAGTCGCGGACATAGAGCGCGCAGGGGTTCTCGTCCGGGACGAACGGCGGATCGACCGGGATCGGGTAGTTCACGTTCGTGTAGTTCGGGACGTCATACCCGCGGCCGAGGGCCATCTGCCAGCTCATGGGGACGGTCATGCGTTCGAAGCCTTCGGTCGTGAAGTCCGCGCCCGTCACATCGCGGCAGCAGACGTCCTTGACGGACTTGAAGAAGCGGAACGCCCACTCGCCGTCGAGGGACTTGAAGAAGGCGGATTCCCCGCGGTTCTCGTGCGCGGCGTCGCTCTCGGAGGGGAACGGAATGAAGTACGCGCGGGGCGCTTCGCATCCGATGTGCAGGGTCTCAGGATTCTCGTGATAATCGGGAAGATGCAGAGGCATATTGGTGTTCTCCTTTATGTCCTTGTAGAATTTGCCGGGAAATCGTACGCTTCATTATAACATGCGCCGCGGGAAATTGCAAGGGGATTCGGAAAAAGGGGGGAGAGGTGGGGCGGAGCGGGATTTCAACAGACGGTTGTGAAAAAATAGGTGGAAACCAACTGGTTGATCTTCAACGCACCAAGGAAGTATGTGGTGAGCAGGGATGTGGAAAAGTACTTGAGGGAGCTAGGAGCTAGGAAATTGGAATGAGGCGTCGTAGGATCGCATATTTAGGCTCAGGCAGGCGTGGGATTTCCCATAGTTTTCAAAATAATCAAAATATGTGTAAACCAGCATGAGAATTCTGTCGAAGTGGTTGAAAAAGTGGAAAGATTATGATAAAATATAATAAAGTGAAATTGCGGTGGGTGTTGATAATGATAAAAGAGTGTGCAGTTTGTAAGCAGCCTGCAGTCGT
>JAFPWV010000197.1 GCA_017412675.1 Clostridia bacterium | reverse complement strand
GTGCCCGGCAGCTTCTGAAGAAGATGACGGGCGGAAGGGGCGAAGATCAACCGTTTCTTCCGGATTGTACGAAAAGTTCCTCCCCCTTTCACCCCTTCCGGCTCGCGGATTTGCAGAGCAAATTGCTCGCCACCTTCCCCAGAGGGGCAGGCATAGGGTGCAGCGGTTTGTGTTCGGCTTATTTTTTTAAATTGAAACCGCTTGCGGTTTCTACCTCAATTCTGAATTCTGAATTCTTAATTCTGAATTCTTCATTCTTCTCCGCCTGCGCATCACAAAAGCGTGCCTCCGCTCTTGCATTTCCTTTTTTCTTCTGCTATAATATACCCGAACAGGACTACGAAAATTCCGCAGGAAAGCCGCAGGTGCGCACCGCGCCACGGATCCCCCTATGACTTCCATCCTCAAAAAAGCCTTCGGCGAGCAGGAGATCGAGGACTCCTTCTCGATCCGGTTCTCCACCCGCACCCTCCTCGCCCTGATCCTCCCCCTCATCGCGGAACAGTTCCTCTCCATCCTCATGGGGATCATGGACTCCATCATGGTCTCGTCCCTCGGCGACGCCTCCGTCTCCGGCGTCTCGCTCGTGGACATGATCTTCATCCTCTTCATCAACATCTTCGGCGCCCTCGCGACCGGCGGCGCCGTCATCGCCTCCCGCTGCATCGGCGCGAAACGGCCCGATCAGGCGTCGAAAAGCGCGGGTGCGCTCATGATCATTTCCCTCGCGGCGTCGCTGCTCATGCTCGGCATCGTGGCGATCGCGGACACCGCGCTGCTGCGCCTCCTTTACGGCTCGATCGAAGACGACGTCATGGAAGCCTCGACCGTGTACATGCGCACCACGATGCTCTCCTTCCCCTTCATCGCGCTCTATTCCGCGTGCGCCGCGCTCTTCCGCTCGATGGGGAACTCGAAGATCACCATGATCGCCTCCACCGCCGCGAACCTTTTGAACGTCGCGGGCAACGCCGTCGCGATCTTCGTTTTGCACTGGGGCGTCTTCGGCGCTGCTCTCTCGACCGTCGTCTCGCGCGGGCTCTTGATGCTCTTCTTCCTCATCCGCATCGCGGACCGGCGGCTCGACATCCGCCTCGACTACCGCGCCCTCTTCACCGAACGCCCGGACGGCACGCTCGCCCGCAGCATCCTCGGCGTCGGGCTGCCCGGATCGCTCGAAAGCGGCACCTTCCAGCTCGGGCGCATCCTCGTGCTCTCGATCATCTCCACCTTCGGCACCGCGCAGATCACCGCCAACGCCGTAGCGAACAACATCGACACCTTCGGGGTCATGTCGGGCTTCGCCTTCAACCTTGCGATCATCACGGTCGTCGGGCAGTGCGTCGGGGCGAACGACTGGCGCGCGGTGAAGTATTACACGGCGAAGATGCTCCGCATGAGCTATGCCGCGTTCGTCGCCTTCAACGCGATCCTCTTCGCCTGCCTGCCGCTGATCCTTCATTTATATAAGGTCTCCGACGAGGCCGCCTCCCTCGCGCTCATCCTCATCTTCATCCACAACGGCTCGGCGATCCTGCTCTGGACGCCGTCCTTCGTCACCCCGAACGCCATGAAGGCCGCGGGCGACGCGCGGTTCGTCATGATCGTTGCCGTCGTCTCGATGTTCGTCTTCCGCGTCGGCGGCTCCATGGTCCTCGGCAGCCGGCTCGGCATGGGCGCGATAGGCGTCTGGTGCGCCATGGTCGCGGACTGGATCGTGCGCTCGTCGGTGTTCGCGGTGCGGTGGAGGAGGACGCTGCGGACGCACGGGGAGAATTCAGAATTCAGAATTCAGAATTAAGAATTTCGCGCGGTTTTCCGTCACGGCGGCTTTGCCGATCCCATCCCGATCCATGATTTTCAAAAACCCCCTCATAGAAAGGACACACTCCCATGAAAGCATACGGCAAGAAAACCTGGCTCATTCCCGACACGTTTCTCGATTCCGTCTCGAAGAACGGGAGCGTCTCGCACGAGGCGATCTGCGTGATCAACACCTCCGACGTGGACGCGGACATCAAGCTCACCCTCTTCTTCGAGGACCGCGAAGCCCGCACGGACTTCTCCTCCCACTGCCCGGCGATGCGCACGCATCACATCCGCATGGACAAGCTCCGCAATGCCGACGGTCAGCCGATCCCGCGCGACACGCCCTACGCCGTCCTCCTCGAATCGAACACGCCCCTCGTGGTGCAGTACTCCCGCCTCGACACCTCCGCCGCGGAGATGGCCCTCATGACGACCATCGCGTACCCGGTCGAGGACTGAGCGCAAACGAAAGGAACACGATATGAATCTCACCTTTGATCTCACGGGCAAGACCGCGGTCGTCACGGGCGGCGGCGGCGTCCTCTGCTCCGGATTCTCGAAGACCCTGGCCAAGGCGGGCGCGCGCGTCGCGGTGTGCGATCTGCGTCCGGATGCCGCCCTGAAAGTCGCGGACGCCATCAACGCGGACGGCGGATGCGCCATCGCCGTGGAGATGAACGTCCTCGACAAGCGCTCCGTCGAAGCGGCGCGGGACAGGATCTACGAGGCGTTCGGCGTCACGGCGGTCGATCTGCTCCTCAACGGCGCGGGCGGCAACAACCCGAAGGGCTCCACCTCGCACGACGTCCTGACCCCCGAAGAGGTCGCCTCCCTCGACGCGGACGGCACGCTAGACGGCGTCAAGACCTTCTTCGATCTCGATCCCGAGGGCATTTCCTTCGTCTTCAACCTCAACTTCCTCGGCACGCTCATCCCGACGCAGGTCTTTGCCCGGGACATGAGCCGCGCGGGCGGGACGATCCTCAACGTCTCCTCCATGAACGCCTTCCGGCCGCTCACCCGCATTCCGGCGTATTCCGGGGCGAAGGCGGCGGTCTCGAACTTCACGGCGTGGCTGGCGGTGCATTTCGCGCCCGTCGGCATCCGCGTCAACGCCATCGCGCCCGGCTTCTTCCTCACGGAGCAGAACCGGACCCTGCTCACCAACCCGGACGGCAGCCTCACGCCGCGCTCCGACAAGATCCTGAGCCACACGCCGATGAAGCGCTTCGGCACGCCCGCGGACCTTGACGGCACGCTGCTCTGGCTCGCGGACGAGCGGTTCTCCGCATTCGTCGACGGCGTCGTCATCCCGGTGGACGGCGGCTTCGCGGCGTATTCCGGTGTGTGAGGTGGGTGCCATGCGGATCAAAAAAACGGCGGCCCTCGCGCTGCTGCTCGCCCTGACCCTCTGCCTCTGCCTATCGTCCTGTCACAAGAACCCGGTGATCGGTCTGGTCGCGGCGTATATGGGCGAGGATGCGACCACGACGGACTACACGTTCACGAAGGACGATTTCTACGTCGTCGCGAGCTACGAGGACGGGACGTTCGAGCAGGGCGTGAAGGACTATGAATTCGAGGTCGTGGGCCTCGACGAAGGGTATTACATCCTGAACTTCACCTACAAGGGCTTCACGAGCGAATCGTACGTCAAGTGCCATGTCGCGGTGTACCCGAGCGAGATGGGGGAAGGGGGAAACTGAAGAAAAAGAGCGCGCGTCGAAGGTGCGCGCGGAGAGACGGCTTGCGCCGTCTCTCTTTTTTTGCGCGGCTTCGCTTGCGGATCACATGATTCCGCACCTTCCGTGCAGAGGATTAGGAAGAAAGCCCTTCGGGGCTTTCAGGGATCGCCTGCGCGGCTGGCGGACAAGAGGGCTCCGGAGCCGCCCTCTTGTCAATCACCGCTCCCAGAGGCGCGTTCCCCGCCTCTGGACTCCACCCCTCCAACGTGCGTACCTCGAGGTTTCTG
>JAFPWV010000019.1 GCA_017412675.1 Clostridia bacterium | reverse complement strand
GTTAATCCAACGTGCGAAAGGCGAGATGGAACTTGTTCCATCCGCCGTGGGACCAGACGTAATGGAGCAACGCTGCAAGAAAATCCAAGGTACGCACGTTGAGGGGGTGGAGTCCAGAGGCGGGGAACGCGCCTCTGGGAGCGGTGATTGACAAGAGGGCGGCTCCGGAGCCCTCTTGTCCGCCAGCCGCGCAGGCGATCCCTGAAAGCCCCGAAGGGCTTTCTTCCTCATTCCCCGCACGATAGGTGCGGAATCATATCATCCGCAAGCGCAGCCGCGCAGATGGTCGAAACAGAAAGAAAAATCATAAAAAGTTTAAATAAAGTCTTTGATTTTCTCCCCCTCATGCGCTATCATGAAGAATGGAATGATAGCCATTTCTTTATCATTTCAATCTCAAAGTATTTTCGGCAGACCGCGCCCCGGCTGGGTTTCTGCGGCTTTTTTCCGATATCATAAAGGAATAAAGGAATTTCGTTCCGCATGAATCATTCCGCTACACTTCCCCTCTCCCTCGGCGTCGACGTGGGCTCCACCACCGCCAAGATCGCCGTTTTGCGCGGGGACGACATCGTCTATACCGCATACCGGCGGCATTATTCCCGCATCCGCGAATCCCTCGTCGAGATGCTCGGGGAAGCCGCCCCCGTCCTCGGCAAGGAGCGCTTCACCTCCGCCATCTCCGGCTCCGCCGGTCTCGGCTTGGCGCAGGGTGCGGGCATCCCCTTCGTGCAGGAGGTCTGGGCCACCGGAGAGGTCATCAAGAAACTCGAAAAGAATATCTCCGTCGTCATCGAGCTCGGCGGCGAGGACGCGAAGATCATCTTCTGGCAGGGCGGCACCGACGAGCGCATGAACGGCACCTGCGCGGGCGGGACCGGGGCGTTCATCGACCAGATGGCCTCCCTCCTCGACGTCACGCCCGACGAAATGGACGAGCTCGCCCTGCGGCACAAAAAGATCTACCCGATCGCGTCGCGCTGCGGCGTCTTCGCCAAATCGGACGTCCAGCCCCTCCTCAACCAAGGCGCGTCCAAGGAGGACATCGCCGCGTCGATCTATCAGGCGGTCGTCAACCAGACCGTCGCCGGACTCGCGCAGGGCCGCCGCATCGAGGGACGCGTCATGTTCCTCGGCGGGCCGCTGTACTTCTGCCGCGGGCTGCGCGAACGCTTCGTCGAGACGCTCGGCCTCTCCCCGGACAACGCCATCTTCCCGGAATATGCCCGCAATGCCGTCTCTCTCGGCGCCGCGCTGTATTCCCGCACCGTCCGCGTCTCGGACGACATCGATCTCTGCGACCTCGACGGCTTCATCTCGAAGATCGAAGGCGCGAAGATCCGCTCCACATCGACCCGCACCGAGCCGCTCTTCCGGGACCGCGAAGAATACGAGACCTTCGCCGCGCGCCACCGGAAGGCATCCGTCCCCCTCGCCTCCCTCGCGGACTATCACGGTCCGGCGGCGATCGGCATCGACTGCGGCAGCACGACCACCAAGCTCGCAGTCATCGGATCCGCGGGCGAGCTGCTCTATACATACTACGCCTCCAACCACGGCGATCCCGTCTCGATCGTGCGGCAGGAGCTCACGAACATCTACGAAACCGCCCCGGCGGACGTCACGTTCCTCGGCGCGGCCGTCACGGGTTACGGCGAGGAGCTGATCCGGCACGCGTTCGGCGTCGATTACGGCATCGTCGAGACCGTCGCGCACTACACCGCCGCGAAGACCTTCATGCCCGACGTCGACTTCATCCTCGACATCGGCGGGCAGGACATCAAGTGCTTCAAGATCAAGAACGGCGCGGTCGACCGGATCATGCTCAACGAGGCCTGCTCCTCCGGATGCGGGTCCTTCATCGAGACCTTCGCCCGCTCCATGGGCTGCACGTCGGCGGAATTCGCCCAAAAGGCCCTCTTCGCCGAGGCGCCGGTCAATCTCGGGAGCCGCTGCACCGTCTTCATGAATTCGCAGGTCAAGCAGTCCCAGAAGGACGGCGCGACCGTGGAGGACATCTCGGCGGGCCTCTCCCTCTCCGTCGTCAAGAACGCGATCTACAAGGTCATCCGCGCGCACTCCCCCGACGAGCTCGGGCAGCACATCGTCGTGCAGGGCGGCACCTTCTACAACGACGCCGTTCTGCGCGCCTTCGAGCGGGAGATCGGGCGCGAGGTCGTCCGGCCGGACATCGCGGGGCTCATGGGAGCCTACGGCGCGGCGCTCTGGGCAAAGGAACGCGCGGAAAAGACCGGCGAGCCCACCAGACTCATCTCGAAGGACGCCCTCGCCTCCTTCACCCACACCTCGAAGACCGCGACCTGCCAGGGCTGCACCAACCGGTGCCTCTTGACCGTCAACACCTTCTCGGGCGGCGCACGCTTCATCTCCGGTAACAAATGCGAGAAAGGCGCGGGCATGGCGGCCGTCAACCGCGGCGTCCCGAACCTGCACGAATTCAAGCGGAACTACCTCCTCTCCCTCGCGCCCGACACGATCCCCGAAGAGGTCGGTCCGCGCGGCGCGATCGGGCTTCCGCTCTGCCTCGGGATGTACGAGCTCCTCCCGCTCTGGGTCGGCGTCTTCCGCTCGCTCGGCTTCACCCCGGTCCTCTCCGGGATGTCCTCGAAGGCGATCTACGAAAAGGGGCAGTTCTCGATCCCGTCCGACACGGCGTGCTATCCCGCGAAGATCATGCACGGCCATATCGAAAAGCTCGTGGAAGAGGGAGTCCCCGCCGTCTTCTATCCCCGCATGACGTGGAACCTCGACGAGCACGCCTCCGACAACCACTATAACTGCCCGGTCGTCGCGTATTACAGCGAGCTGCTCCGCGGCAACATGGACAGCCTCCGGAAGGTCCGCTTCCTCTACCCCTATCTCTCCCTCGACAGCGAAGGAGAACTGGCGGACGGCCTCTGGCGCGAATTCAGGGACCGGTTCCCGGGCATACGCCGCGCTGAGATCCGCCGCGCCGTTTCCGAGGGCTTCCGGATGCTCGGGGAATTCGGCGATGCGGTCAAGGCAGAGGGCGAGCGGGCGGTCCGCTGGGCGCGCGAAAACCGCCGTCCCGTGATGATCCTCGCCGGGCGTCCCTACCACGCCGACGCGGAGATCGGCCACGGGATCGACAAGCTGGCGGTCTCGCTCGGCTTCGCGGTCGTCTCGGAGGATTCGGTCTACCATCTCGCCGCGACCCCGGACGTCCACGTCCTCAACCAATGGACCTATCACTCCCGTCTCTACCGGGCGGCGGCCTTCGCGGCGGACAATCCCGACGTGCAGCTCGTGCAGCTCGTGTCCTTCGGCTGCGGCGTCGACGCCATCACGACGGACGAGGTCAAGCGCATCCTCGAGGCCGCGGGCAAATACTACACGCAGATCAAGATCGACGAGATCGCCAACCTCGGCGCGGTCAAGATCCGGCTGAGGAGCCTGGCTGCGGTGCTCTGAACGTTCCGGGTCGAGAGCACCGCTGAGGAGCTGAGGCAGATATCCGCCGATTCGGATTTCAAGGAAACAGGCATTCGGTCATGAAACACAATTACGTCCAATTCACGGCGGAGATGAAGTCGACCCACACGATCCTCATCCCCAACATGCTTCCCATCCACTTCAAGCTGGTGAAGCGCATCCTCGAAAACGACGGCTATCACGCCGTCCTGCTCGAGACGACCGGCCCGCACCTCGCGGAGACCGGGCAGAAATACGTCCACAACGACACCTGCTACCCCGCGATCCTCGTGATCGGGCAGATGCTCGACGCGCTCTTCTCCGGGAAGTACGACCCGCACATATGCGCCCTGATGCTCTTCCAGACGGGCGGCGGGTGCCGGGCCTCGAACTATGTCTCCCTGATGCGCAAGGCGCTCGAAAACGCGGGGATGGCCTATGTCCCGGTGATCCCGCTCTCCCTCGCGGGGATCGAGCGGCACCCGGGCTTCCGGAATTCGATCCCGCTCTACCACCGCATGGCCTACGGCGTCCTCTACGGGGACCTGATGATGGCCCTTGCGAATCAGGTGCGTCCCTACGAGGCGGAAAAGGGCGCGGCGGATGCGCTCTGTACGCGCTGGACCGAGACCCTCGTCGGGGAGCTCGCCCGCCGCACGATCTCCTACGGGCACATCAAAAAGAACTATGCCGCGATCGTGCGCGACTTTGCGGCCATTCCGCGCGTGGAGCGTCCGGAGGTCGTTCGGGTCGGGATCGTCGGGGAGATCTATGTGAAATTCTCCCCGCTCGGGAACAACGGGCTCGAGAAATTCCTCGAATCCGAAGGCGCCGAGGTCGTGATGCCCGGCCTGCTCGACTTCTTCAACTACTGCGTGTGCAACGGGATCATCGATTACAAGCTCTACCCGAAGACGCATTCGCGCACGAAATACCTGCTCTCCAAGATCGCCTACCGGTTCCTGCTCTCGAAGCAGCGGGACCTGATCGCCGCGATCCGGGAAGAGGGGACGTTCCGCCCGATGACGCCGTTCGACCACACGATGCAGCTGACGAAGGACTTCATCGGCTACGGCACGAAGATGGGCGAGGGCTGGCTCCTCTCGGCGGAGATGCTGGAGCTCTGCGATTCCGGCGTGATGAACATCGTCTGCACCCAGCCGTTCGGATGCCTGCCGAATCACATCTGCGGCAAGGGCATGATGAAGCCGATCAAGGAGGCGATCCCGGGGGCGAACATCGTGGCGATCGACTACGACCCGGGCACCTCGGCGGTGAATCAGGAAAACCGCCTGAAGCTGATGCTCTCGGCGGCGCGGGAAGCGGAAAGAGTGAAGAGCGAAGATTAAGAGAATCTCCATGAATTAAAACGGTCGTGCGGCTGTACGGGATATACAGCTTCACGACCGTTTCATTCTTCATTCTGAATTCTTCATTCCGAATTCACTTCTTCACCGCTTTCCGGATCTCCGCCGCGAGCAGCACGAACGCCGCCGGGAGGACTGCACAGAGTCCTTCCGCGCCGCACGGCACCCCGCCGACGATCGACGCGCCTACGGACGAGAAGAGGATCCACGCCGCAAACGCCGCCGAGGTCAGCGCAAAGATCGCCTGCGCGAGGTTGAATTCCCGCTTCAAAAAGAGGCTCCCGTTCGCGCCGCATTCCGCCGAAAACGCCAGTCCCGACAAAATCGCCGCGGAGGACAGCATCGCCCGCGCGCTCTCCGGGGACCAGAGCTCCGAAAGCGCCGGCGCATACCGGAAGAGGATCGGCAGGGCCGCGAGGGGCAATCCCCAGAGAAGCCCCGACACGATCGCAAACCGCGTGCGCCGCCGGTCCGTTTCCTCCGTGGGGCGGGCCCGGGGAGGTTTTCCGTCGCGGTCGAACGCCATCACGAGCATCGCGGCAAAGTCGAAGATCAGGCCCCACACGAGGAGGAACACCGCTCCGAGCAGCGGGATCCATCCGAGGATCGCCGCGAGGACCGTGAGAAGCCGCGCGCATTGCGAGGCCGTCAGATAGAATTTCGCCGTTTCGGTATTTGCGAGCACCCGCTGCGCCGTGCGGACCGCGCCCCGGACGCCGTCCAGACCGCCGTATCCCGCCGCGCATCCGTCGCCCGGCCAGATCACCGCCGCTGCGTTGCGCGCAAGGGCATCCGGGACTGCGCGGATCTTCGAGCGGGTCACGGCAAAGCCGAAATCCGCCCGTCCGAGCGCGCCGGCATCCCAGGCTTCCCGCCCGACCGCTGCCGTGACGGCATCCCCGTCCGCTGCGCCGAGCGCCGTCATGGCCTGCACATACGCGCCGCCGAGGTACTGGTCGCCGATGTCCTCGAAGGACACGATCACCCCGCGGCGGTCGTTCTCACTCCCGGAGAGGACCTCCTTCGCCCGGATCGCGTTCCATTCCGCGAACGGGATCACGGGCGTGTCGCGCTCGAAAAGCCCGATCCGGGTGCCGTAATACCGGTCCTCTTCGGGTGTCTCCGTGAAGAGGATCGGGCAGACGCGGCTTTCCTTCAGAAACGCGATGCTCTCCCGCGCGCCTTCCTCGGGTTCCAGCGCGACGGCGAAGAAGCCCGTGAAGCTCATCGCCTGCGTCAGGACCGCGAGCCGGTTGAGCTGCGGATAGGGCGAGGTCCGACGGGCGACTGCCAGCACGCGCGCGCCGCCGAATTCGAGTGCCGCCGCTTCGGCGAAGTATTTCCGCCGCTCATCGTCCGTCAGCGGGATCGCCCCGGACGCGGTCTCCACGGTCGAGCAGCAGGCCAAAACGTCACCGAGCGCGCCGCAGGCCACCGCCCACAGTTCTCCGCCCGCCTCCGCAAGGGAGACCTCGCAGTTCATCGCCATCCGGTCGGTCGAATCGCGGTGATCCGCGAGCGCGAACCCGTAGCCGATGGGCTTGCCCGTCCGATGCACGCAGGCGTCCGCCGCAGCGGAAACCAGTGCGGCACGTCCGGCGGCCTTATGGGACAGGGAGCGTCTGCCGCCCGCGGACATGCCCGTCTTTTCCCCGCCGCGCGATGCACTCCGCGACGCGGTCTGCGAGGTTGCGGCGAGCGCGAGGGCCAAAAGCTCCGACGGATCCCCGCCGCGCTCGTCGATGCCGGTATAGGTTCCGCGGAAGCGGTAGGCAAGGAGCTCCGCGTTGCCGGATTTGAAGAATTCGGTGCCGCAGAAGACGACGGCGTCGGGGTATGCGACCTCCTCCATGCGGGACGGATCGCGGAACACGGCGCGGCTCGCGGCACGGATCTCGTCTTCCCTGCCCCGCACGGTGTTCTTGGCATCGTCAAGACGTCTCTTCACGGCGTCGCGCCACCCGACAGGCTCCCTCCCGGACGCTGCGTCCCGCACGGCGGAAGCCAGGATGATCGACGCGACGGCGGGCATGAACTCGCTCATCGCGGCGACGGCCATCGCCATGGTGCAGAGGAAGACGTCGGGCAGGGTGAAGCCGTCCCCCACGAAAAGGGAGAGGACGGTGAGCACGAGGACGGCCGCGAGCATACACAGACTGACCGTGCGGCCCGACCTGCGCAGGCGCTCGACGAGGGGAAAGCTGTGTTCGGCCTCGACGGTCACGCCGCCCTGCTTCATCGAGACGAGGGTGCCGTCTCCGCAGGCAGTCGCGGCGATGCGCACGGATCCGGACAGCACGAGCGACCCGGCGAAGAGCATATTCGAGCGGAATTCGCAGGGGATCTCCCCGCTGTCGGCGTCGGTCGCGATGACGGTGTTGAATTTATGGACCGGGAGGTTGTTCTCGGTGATCCCGCGCTCGCTGACGACGGCGTCCTCGCCGGTCATGACTCTCCCGTCGCAGGGGACGGTGTCGCCCGCCTCGAGGAAGATGATGTCGCCGGGGACGATCTCCTCGGCAGGGAGGAGGTGGATGCGTCCGTCGCGGATGACGGAGGAGTGCGGGATGCGCTCGCGGGCCATGTCCTCGAGAATGCGGTTGGCGCGCACGGCGGCTGCCGTCCGGAGCAGAGCCCCCGCGACGAGGACCGCAGCGATCGCGCCCGCTTCAAAGCGCTTGTCGAAGATGGCGGCGGCGCCCGCGCTGACTGCCAAAAGGAGCGTCGGCAGATCGAAGAGGGCGGAGAGCACGACTTCCCCGGCGGGGGTGCGCTTCACATGCCACACGTTGTTGGAGCCGGAGGCGCGGCGGCGTTTTTTCGCCTCCTTCGACGAGAGGCCCTGATACATATCCGACTCGAGGAGCCGGAGCACCTCGCCGTTATCCAAGAGGTGCCAGGAATTGGACAGGTTCATCGGAGCCTCCTTCTTGCGAAAAGTGAACAATGAAGAGAGAAAGCGTGAACAGGGGGAGGAACCGCAAGCGGTTTCAGCTCTGCATCAGGCGGTCATTCCACCGTGATCTTCCCGTCCCGCACGTCGATGGTGAGGGCGGAGACTTCCCCGCGGGCAGCGATCAGGCGCTCGGCGATCCGGTCCTCGATCTCGGTCTGGATATACCGCCGCATGTTGCGCGCGCCGTACTTCGCCGAATAGGATTTCTCCGCGACGAGATCCCGCGCCTCGTCCGTGAAGTGGGCGTCGATGCCCTTCTTTTCGAGCAGGGCTTTGAGATCGCCGAGCATGAGGGACGCGATGCCGCGGAAGTTCTCCTCGGTCAGGGCGTTGAAGGTGATGATCTCGTCCACGCGGTTCAGAAATTCCGGACGGAGGAAGTCCTCGAGCGCGCGCTTCGTCTTGTCCTCCGTCAAGCCCTTCGGATTCGACGTGAAGCCCGGCTTGTTCTGCGCGTACGTGCTCCCCGCGTTCGTCGTCATCACGATGATCGTGTTCGTGAAATCCACCTGCTTGCCGTGCGAGTCCGTGATGATCCCGTCGTCGAGGATCTGGAGGAGGATGTTCATCACGTCCGGGTGCGCCTTCTCGATCTCGACGAAGAGGTTGACCGAGTACGGGCGGCGGCGGATCTTCTCCGTCAGCTGGCCCGCGTCGTCATAGCCGACATAGCCCGGAGGCGACCCCACGAGGCGGCTCACCGAGAACTTGTCCATGAATTCGCTCATGTCGAGGCGGATGAGGGTCTCCGGCGACGAGAAGAGATCCGCCGCGAGCACCTTCACAAGCTCCGTCTTGCCCACGCCGGTCGGGCCCGCGAAGATGAACGACACGGGCTTGCGCTTGTACGACACGCCCACCCGGCCGCGCCGCACCGCTCTCGCCACCGCGTCCACCGCTTCGTCCTGCCCGACGATCCGGGCGCGGAGCCGCTCGTCGAGCTTCTCGAGCTTTTCGTATTCGCTCTCCGCGATGGTCGAGGCCGGGACGCCCGTCCAGATCTCGATCACGTCCGCGAGGTCGGATTCCTTCATGCGGATGTTGCCGCACACCTCGTCGAGATAGCGCAGCCGCTTTTCGACGCGCAGCTCTTCCGCCTTGAGGTCCGCGAGCCGCTTGTAGCGCTCTTCCAGAGCGGCGGGATCCTCCTTCGAGGTGTCCCCCGCGTTGATCTCGTTTTCGAGATCGGCCTGCTCGCGCTCGACTTCGACCCGGCGGTCCGCCAGCTCGTGACGCTCCGCCAGCTCGGGCGAGTTCACCGCGATGTGCGCCGCCGCCTCGTCGATCAGATCGATCGCCTTATCCGGCAGATACCGGTCCGTGATATAGCGCTCGGACAGGGATGCCGCCGCATCGAGCAGTGCGTCCGCGATCTTCACGCCGTGGTAATCCTCGTAATACTTCTTGACGCCGCGGAGGATCTCCACCGTGTCCGCGACCGACGGCTCGTTCACCATGACGGGCTGGAAGCGTCTCTCGAGCGCGGTGTCCTTTTCGATGTACTTGCGGTACTCCGTCAAGGTCGTCGCGCCAATGACCTGGATCTCACCCCGGGAGAGCGCGGGCTTGAGGATGTTCGCCGCGTTCATTGAGCCCTCGGCGTCGCCCACGCCCACGATGTTGTGGACCTCGTCGATCACGAGGATCACGTTGCCCCGCTCGGTCACGTCGCGCAGAAGTCCCTGTACGCGCGATTCAAACTGCCCGCGGAACTGCGTCCCGGCGACGAGCGCGGTCAAATCCACAAGGCAGACGTCCACGTTTTTCAGCTTGTACGGCACCCGGTTGTCCGCGATCCGCTGGGCCAGCGCTTCCGCGATCGCGGTCTTGCCGACGCCGGGTTCGCCGATCAGGCACGGGTTGTTCTTCTGCCGGCGGCTCAGGATCTGGATCACGCGCTCCATTTCGCGCTCGCGTCCGACGATGCGGTCGAGCTTGCCTTCCCGCGCCCTCTCGGTCAGATTGGTCGTATAGGTCGAGAGGTAGCGGTATTCCGGCTCCTCCGGCTCATCCTTTTTGTCGGCTTTTTTCTTTTTCTTCTCGCTCTTCTGCCCCTCGCCCATGAGCTTGGAGAAATTGAAGAGCGGCGCGCGCCCGTCCGCGTTTTCCGGGTTGTTCGCCAAATCGCCGTTCTCCATCATGGAGAGCATTTCGCCGTTGAGCCGCTCGATCGTCTCGTCGTCGAGGCCCGTCTGCGCGATCACGTCGTCGATCTGCTTGATCCCGAGTTCCCGCGCGCACTTGATGCAGAAGCCGTCCTGCGTTTCCGCGCCGTCCTTGATGGTGCGGAGAAATACAACTGCCACGCGCTTGTGGCACCTTGAACACATTACCATTCTGTTCTGTTACCCTGTATTTGAAATTCCCGGTCCCGCGGCGTCTTACCGCAAAACCGCGTATATCTTGTCGAAGAGATTATACTGGAGGAGGAAGCGGCACACCACCGTGCGGTCGACCGTTTCCGGACCGAAGAGCGCCGGGTCAAACGCGCCGAGCGCTTCCGTCAGTACGGAGATCACGATTGCGAGCACGCTGACCATCACCGCCGCCTCGAGGACGCCGAAGAGGAATCCGAAGAAGGTGTTCGCGCCCTTCAGCACCGGGAGACGGAAGATCGCGTCGAGCAGGAGCGTCAAGAGCGAGAGCACGATGATCGCGCCGATGAAGAGGAGGAGGAAGGAGATCGCAGAGGCCAGCGCGTTTGCCGTCGGACCGGCGATATCGCTTGCCACGGAGCGCACCGCTTCCCGATCCACGCCGGTGAACCCGCGCATCTTCTCCACGATGGCCGAGAGGTCGATCCGGTAGCGCGAGAGGATCGCCGTGAAGGGCTCCGGAAGATCGGCGGCGACGCGGTCGAGGTTGAAGAGATCGGTCGACGTGTCGAAGGCAAGGGAACGAAGGGTCTCGTCGATGCCGTCGGTGATCCGCCCGATGAGATACCGGTCGCGGATGAAGGCGGCGAGCACGGGCGTATAGGCGTACGCCGCGATGGCCGCCACCAGGGTGCTGATGAGGCCCATGACGGAGCGCACGAATCCCTTCCGCGTCCCCGCCCAGATACACAAAACCGCCGCAAAAATCAGAATCGCGTCAATCGCCAGCGTCATAATGAAACACTCCCTTCGGTATGATCCAGATCGTTTTGAATTCGTTTCCCGAAACCCGCACGGGCGGATTTTTCCTTGCTTCTTGCTTTTTTCTTACTTTTTCCCGACGAAGATCTGATAGGCCGCGTTTTTCTGGCACATCAGGGCGCCCGCGCTGAGCGGGATAACGTCGAGGATGTCGCCGCTCTCCGGACTCTCCTGCGAGAGGGATCTGTCCGCCGCGACCCGGATCACGCCGTCGGAGGTGATGAGATAGCAGAGCGCGTCCTCGCCGCGTGACGCCCGGATCCCGCTCGGCCGGGTGCGCATCGTGCCGTCGTAGAGGATCTCGCCCGCCCGGTCCAGCACGAGGATGCGGTGTTCACTGCCGAGCGCGTTCACCTGCCCGAGCAGGGCGACCCGTCCGCCGCCGATGTCCGCGTATTTCAGCGTCATCCCGGCGAGGGACACGGTCTTGACGGCGGTGCCGTAGCGGCTGTAATAGTAGACCGCCGTGTCGCAGAGCACGATGTACCCGTCGTCCGTCGCGCGCACCGCCAGCGGCATCGTATGGGGGATGATCTCCTTCGAGACCTCCTCGGCCGAGCCGCGCTCGCAGATCTGGATCTCGCAGTTGAAGTCCGTGGAGGACTGCACCGCCGAGGCCACGAGGAACTGCTTCCCGTCCGGGGCCATCGCGACGCCGAGCACATAGCCGTCCTTGTAGACCTCCATCGTCTTGTTGAAGGCCGCATTGTTCAGCTCGACCACGAATTTCGTGTCCTTCGAGCGCGTCACGAGCACGAGCGAGCCGTCGTCCGCGACATCCGCCGCGATGATCCGGCCCTCGGTCTCCTTCGCGACGATCCCGGTGAGCTGGTTGTAAACGGAATAGCCCGTGCCGCCCATGTCATAGACGAGCATGTATTTTTCCGAAGGCGCGAGCACGGGATCCGAATAATTCAGCGGGTCCGCGATAATCTGCGTGCCGTTCTTGTCGAAATAGCGGTAGGCATCCGGGGTACAGACCGCCGCGCCTCCGCGGAAATAGGCGAACACGGTGTCGGCGGAGCCGTTGTAGACGATCTTCCCGAATTCCCGGGTACCCTCTCCTGCCGCCGTGCCGAAGTCGCGGATCAGGTAGCGCATGTTGTCGTAGGTGATGTACTCGGAGCCGAAGACGATCAGACCGAGCAGATACCCGACGAAGAGGATCATGCAGACGATCCCCGCCGCGGCGTACCGTTTCGCCACCTTGGCATAGTGTCGGTTGAATTCCGGTTCGATCTTTCCGGCAACCGCCAGCTTTTCATCCGTCCGGGGCATGGGAGGGCCTCCTTTCTGAGAGTGATGGAGTTATGGAGTGATGGGGTGATGGAGTGATGGAGTTGAGGGGAGTTCGGAGAAGAAGTCATCCGAGATGAAGTTGAGGGGGTCACAGGCAGAGCCAGTTGATCGGGGGATCGTAGTCCACCCGCGCGAGATAGAGTCCGTGGGCGGGCGCGGTCCTGCCGGCTCTCGTCCGGTCGCGCGCTGCAAGGATCGCGGCCATGTCTTCCGGCTCGATCGTCCCCCACGCGCAGTCGGCGAGCGTCCCCGCGAGGATGCGGACCATGTGATAGAGGAATCCGTCCGCCGCGACGTTCAGCGCGAGGTCGTGCCCGGACCGCGTCACGCAGAGCGCCGTCACGCACCGGGTCGCGTCGGTGATCTTCGAGCCCGCCGCCATGAACGAGGTGAAGTCCTGCCGCCCGACGAAATACGCGGCAGCCCGGTTCATGCGGTCCACGCCGTCCGGGGGCAGGGGCCGGGGAAGATGCCAGGCAGTCCCCGCCGCGAAAGGATCGTCCCAGGGCGCGTCGTTCATGCGGTAGACGTACTCCTTCCCGACGGCGGAATACCGCGGGTGGAAGTCATCCGGGACCGCCGCCTCGCCCGCGATCGCGATATCCGGGGGCAGGACGCAGCGCATGGCCCGGTGTACCCGTCCGACGGGGATCCGGAGCCAGCCGTCCCGCGCCTCTGCCGGATCTGCCGGTTCGACGGCTGCACAGAATCCGAGGGCGTGCACACCCGCGTCGGTGCGGCTGCATCCCGTGACTTTGCAGGGGAAGCCGAACCCCTCGGAGAACGCGGCGGTGAGGGTACGCTGGATCGAGGGCTTCGGGGCGTCTTCGTCGTTCTGGGCCTGATAGCCCGCGTACCCCGCGCCGTTCCAGATCAGTTTGAGAAGAAGTTTCATTTCGTCACCGTCACAGCTGGATCGTCACGAGCGGGAAGAACCGGTTGAGCAATACGACCGCCGCGCCGAGCAGGACGATCACGCAGAGGAAGGCCCAGTCCTTCGGCTCGCTTTTCAGCGTGTTCATCCGGGTCCGTCCCTCGCCGCCCGTGTAGCAGCGGCACTCCATCGCGGTCGCCAGCTCGTCCGCGCGCCGGAACGCCGAGATGAAGAGCGGGATGAGGATCGGGATGAGCGCCTTGCCCCGCTGGATCAGCCCGCCCGAGGTGAAATCCGCGCCGCGCGCCGTCTGGGCGTTGATGATCTTCTGCGTCTCGTCGATCAGCGTCGGGATGAAGCGCAGGGCGATGGTCATCATCATCGAGAATTCGTGCACCGGAACGTGCAGCTTCTTGAGCGGTGACAGGAGCGATTCGAGCGCGTCCGTCAGGGCGATGGGCGTCGTCGTGTAGGTCAGGAACACCGAGGTCGCGACGATGAGGAGAAGGATGCGGAGCACGATGAGGAAGGCGTTGACGATCCCCTCGCGGTAGACCTTGATGAAGCCGAGCTGAAACACGAGATGCTCGCCCGTCATGAAGAAGAGGTTGATGACCGCCGTGAAGAGGATGATGAAGATGAGCGGCTTCATCGCGCGGAAAATCATCCGCGGCGGGATCCGGGTCATGAGGACGAAGACGACCGCCGACAGGGTGAGCAGCGCGAAGGCCGTCGCACTCTTCGCAAGGAAGATCACGACGATGTAGAGAAAGGCCGCGATGATCTTGATGCGCGGATCGAGCCGGTGGATCAGGGAATCCCCTTCCACATACTGGCCGAAGATAATATCTGATTTCATGTGCAAATCCGTTTCAAAGCGAAATCAAGGGGGGCTCCGGACGTCATCCGGCGAGGTAATCCTTCAGCTTCCCGACGGCGTAGTCGACGGTGTACACGTCGAGACCGATGTCGACGCCGTTCTTCTTCAGAGCCGCGGCGACCCGGGTGATCAGCGGAACGTCGAGGCCCACCGCCGTCAGCTCGTCCGCGCGGGAGAAGACCTCCGCCGTCGGACGGTGCATCAGGATCCTCGCGTGCGCCATGACGATCACGTCGTCGCAGTACATTGCCATGTCCTCCATGGAATGCGACACGATGAGCACGGTCGTCCCGCTCTCCCGCGAGAAGCGCTTGATGCCGCCGAGGATATCCCGCCTGCCCGCCGGATCGAGACCCGCCGCGGGTTCGTCGAGGATCAAAATCTTCGGGTTCATCGCAATGATGCCCGCGAGCGCGACCCGGCGCTTCTGCCCGCCCGAGAGATCGAACGGGGACTTGGCGAGCAGATCCTCTCCGAGGCCGGAGAACGCCGCCGCCTCACGCACCCGCCGCTCGAGCTCGTCGCCGGAGAGGCCCATGTTCTTCGGGCCGAAGGCGATGTCGTCCGAGACGGTCTCGGCGAAAAGCTGGTATTCGGGATACTGCATCACGAGGCCCGCCTTGAAACGCACCTCGCGGATCTTCTTCGGTTCCGCCCAGATATCCGTGCCGTCGAGGAGCACCGTGCCGCTGTCCGGCTTGAGCAGCCCGTTCAAGAGCTGCACGAGGGTCGATTTGCCGCTCCCCGTATGCCCGATGAGGCCGGTGATCCCGCCGCTCTTCACCGTGAGGGACACGTCGTCGAGCGCGCGCGTGGCCGAGGGCAGGCTTTTGTTGTAGGTGAAGGAGATGTTCCGGAGTTCGATGGCATATTCCGCGCTCATACTGTCCGCCCTCCGTTCTTTTCGGTGAGGATCCGCATACATTCCTCCGCCACGATCCGGGCGCACTCCTCCGCGTCGAACACGTCGAGCGGCACGTTCAGCCCTTGTGCGCGCAGCTTATAGCAGAGCTCGGTCGTCTGCGGCACGTCGAGGCCGGCTTCCCACATCCGGAGGGGATTGCCGAAGACCTCGGGGGGCGTCCCGTCGGCGAAGATCCGGCCGCCGTTCATCACGAGGATGCGGTCCGCGCGGGCGGCTTCATTCATGTGGTGGGTGATGATGAGGACGGTGATGCCCTCCTCTCGGTTGAGCCGTTCGATGATGTCCATGACCTCGCGCCGTCCCACCGGATCGAGCATCGCGGTGGATTCGTCGAAGATGATGCAGCGGCGGCGCATGGCGATGACCCCGGCGATGGCGACGCGCTGCTTCTGTCCGCCGGAGAGGCTGTAGGAGGGATGCCGCGCGTATTCCGACATGCCGACGGCTGCGAGGGCTTCGTCGACCCGGCGGCGGATCTCCTGCGGCGGGATGCCGAGGTTCTCGCACCCGAACGCGACGTCCTCCTCCACGATGGTGGCGACGATCTGGTTGTCGGGGTTCTGAAAGACCATGCCGACCTCCCGGCGCGCGGCGAGGATGTCCTCTTCCGTGGTGCCGTCGGCGGTCATCTCGTGCCCGGCGATCCACAGCCGCCCGGAATCGGGGAGGGAGATCATGCAGAGAAGTTTCGCAAGGGTGGACTTTCCGCTCCCGTTGTGCCCGAGGATCGCCGTGAAGGAGCCCTCGGGGATCGAGAAGGAGATGTCCGTCAGCGCCTGTACCGGCTTTGTCTCCTCGTCCCCCGGATAGGTGAAGGAGAGGTGTTCTGCTTTGATGAGTTCCATAACGTACCTGTTTTCGTCATAACTGCGCCGGGGTCTTAAAACTGCACCCGGACGCTCGAGCCGCTCGGAAGGGCCAGCCCGGTGCTCGCGACGGGGATGCAGGTCTCTCCGAC
This sequence comes from Clostridia bacterium, assembly GCA_017412675.1. Lineage (GTDB taxonomy): Bacteria > Bacillota > Clostridia > Oscillospirales > CAG-272 > UMGS1696. The sequence goes on along the minus strand of JAFPWV010000019.1, from coordinate 26,854 downwards.
CGTCACGGCGGCGCGGCTCCGGAGGTTTTCCGGCAGGGCGCGGAGGAGGATATACTGCATGACCGCCGGTGAGAGTCCCGCGGTGTAGGAATTGATGAGGAAGAAGAGGGGCTCGTCCGAGAGGACCTTCACGACGGTCTCGACGAGATCCGCGGCGCATTCCTCGAGCTTCCAGACCTCGCCGCCCGGGCCTCTTCCGTAGGACGGCGGATCCATGATGATCCCTTCGTACCGGTTCCCGCGGCGGATCTCCCGCTCGACGAACTTCCGGCAATCGTCGACGATGTACCGGCAGGGTGCGTCGCCGAGTCCGGAGAGCGCCATGTTCTCCCGCGCGGCGTTCGTCATGCCCTTCGATGCGTCGACGTGGACGAGTGCGGCACCGGCCTTCGCGCAGGCAACGGTCGCGCCGCCGGTATAGGCGAAGAGGTTGAGGACGCGCGGCTGCTCCCGGCCGTTCTGCACCGCCTGCCCGATGATCCCCGCGGTCCAGTCCCAGTTGGGAGCCTGTTCGGGGAAGAGCCCGGTGTGCTTGAAGCCCATCGGACGGAGCCGGAAGGTCAGCTCGCCCGCGGTGCCGGGATAGGTGATGTTCCACGCGTCGGGCATCCGGTTGACGACCCACGAGCCGCCCCCGCCCTGTCTGCGGTAGACACCGTCCGCGCGCCGCCAGAGGGGATTCTTGCGCTCCCCCTTCCAGATCACCTGGGGATCGGGCCGCACGAGGATCTGCTCTCCCCAGCGTTCGAGGCGTTCGCCGCCCTCGGCGTCAATCAGTTCGTAGGATTTCCAGCGATCGGCGAGAAAAATCATGATTCTTCGTTCTGCTTTCTTTGCTGCTGTTGGGCGGTCCGCTGCTCTTCGATCTCCTTCGCGCGGGCGAGGACCTCCGCGTTTGCGCCGCCGAGGCGGGATGCCCACACGGAACGGCTGCCCTTCCCCTCCTGACCGATCTTTCCGGCCATGGTGGTGGGGCGGTTGAAATACTCGGCGAGACGGTTGGAGCCCGCGTAGTGGTGGCAGATCGCGGCGGCGAGGGCGTCGGCGGTATCGTCGGGAGTCGGCGGCTCGCGGAGGGAGAGGAAGGTCGTGACCATCTGGATGACCTGGTTCTTGTCCGCGCGGCCGTATCCGGCGACGGCCTGCTTGATCTGCAGGGGGGTGTATTCGTAAACGGGGATGCCCCCGGCCCGGCAGGCGAGGAGGAGGACGCCGCGCGCCTCAGCCACGATGATGCCGGTTTTCTGGTTGGTGTTGAAGAAGAGCTCTTCGATGGCGCAGGCCTCCGGCCGATACTGCCGGATGACGGCGGTGAGCTCGCGGTGGACCTCGAGAAGCCTGTCCTCCGTTTTCATGGAGGAGGAGGTTTTGATGGCGCCGTAGTCGACGGGGCGGATCTTTTTTCCGACGCCCAGGGACTCGATGACGCCCCACCCCACGATGGCGATACCGGGGTCGATTCCGAGGATGATCATCGTTTTCCGATACTGCTCCCGATTTTAGCATTCATAATGAAATATTATAGCACAGAGGAAGGGGGAAGTCAAAATACAATCTGTGAATTTTATGTAGCAGAAGCGTCTTTCGCTCGCGCCGTTTCTTTTTTGCGCACGACAGAAAAGTGCGCACCTTTTCAGATACGCACTCTCCATATTCGTTGCCGCTGGCTGCTCGTCAGAGCTCGCAGTTCCCGACGGTGCGGGGGAACGGGATGACGTCCCGGATGTTCGCCACGCCCGTGAGGTACATCACGCAGCGCTCGAACCCGAGCCCGAAGCCCGCGTGACGCGCCGATCCATACCGTCTCAGATCGAGATAGAATTCGTACGACGCGCGGTCGAGGCCCAGCTCGTCCATGCGCTGCTCGAGGAGGCCGAGGTCGTCCTCACGCTGGCTGCCGCCGATGATTTCCCCGATCCCGGGACGAGGCAGTCCATCGCCGCGACGGTCTTTCCGTCCGGGTTGAGCTTCATATAGAACGCCTTGATCTCCTTCGGATAATCCGTCACGAAGACCGGACGCCGGAAGATCTCCTCGGTGAGATACCGCTCGTGCTCCGTCTGGAGGTCGCAGCCCCACGAGACCTTGTAGTCGAATTTGTCGTTGTGCGCCTTCAAGAGCTCGATCGCCTCGGTATAGGTCACATGGCCGAAATCGGATTCGAGGACGTGCGTCAGGCGGTCGATCAGGCCCTTGTCCACGAACTGGTTGAAGAACGCCATCTCCTCCGGCGCGTTTTCCATGACGTACCGGATGATATACTTGAGCATATCCTCCGCGAGACGCATGTCATCGCTGAGGTCCGCGAACGCGATCTCCGGCTCGATCATCCAGAATTCCGCCGCGTGGCGCGTGGTGTTAGAGTTCTCCGCGCGGAACGTCGGGCCGAAGGTGTAGATGTTCTTGAAGGCCATCGCGTAGGTCTCGCCGTTGAGCTGGCCGGACACCGTCAGATTGGTGCTCTTGCCGAAGAAGTCCTCGGAGAAGTCGACCGCGCCGTCCTCCGTCTTCGGGACGTTGTCGAGATCGAGCGTCGTCACGCGGAACATCTCGCCCGCGCCTTCGCAGTCGGAACCCGTGATGAGCGGGGTGTGGACGTAGACGAAATCGCGCTCCTGGAAGAAGCGGTGGATGGCATAAGCCGCGAGGGAGCGGACGCGGAAGACCGCCTGGAAGAGATTCGTACGCGGTCTCAGGTGCGAGATCGTGCGCAGAAATTCGATCGAATGGCGCTTCTTCTGCAGCGGATAGTCCGGCGTCGACGCGCCTTCGAGCACGACGGAGGAGGCGTGGATCTCGAACGGCTGCTGGGCGTCAGGCGTCTCGATCAGCTCACCCTCGACGATGAGCGCGGCCCCGACGTTGAATTTGGAGATCTCGGCGAAGTTCGGGAGCTTTTCGTCGTACACGATCTGGAGCGTCTCGAAGAACGTGCCGTCGGACAGGGTGATGAACCCGAAGGCCTTGGAAGCGCGGATGCTGCGGACCCAGCCGCCCACGCGTACAGAGGCATGGTCGACGGTGTCCCGCTCGCGGTAAAGGGTGCGGATGCTTGTGAGTTCCATCTTGTGCATTCCTTTTGAATCGGAAGAATTTTGATAATACTGTATTATAGCACACCGCGGCCGGAAATGCAAGGCGTTTTCGGCGAAAAACGGAAATGCTCACATCCTGGTCACATCCTGTTCTTGACATCGCGCGCCGAAGGGTGTACAATAGACATGATCAGGCATCAACGCCAAGGAGCGGCACCATGGAACACAACTGGAAAGACATCCTCCTCCCCGCCTATGAGATCCGCAAGTCGAAGGCCGAAAAGCAGGCGTTCATCGATCTGCTCTCGAAGGAATACGGGGACCGGATGCATGTCGAGGAGGGCGGCAGCCTCGTAAAGAGCCGCAACATCGTGCTCGGATCGCCCGAGACCGCGAAAACCGTCTACACCGCGCATTACGACACCTGCGCGCGCCTCCCGATCCCGAACTTCATCACGCCGAAGAACATCTTCCTCTATCTGCTCTATCAGGTGGGGATCGCGCTGCTCTTCGTGATCCCGGCCTTCGCCCTCGAGATCCTCGCCGGGTATCTGACCCGGAACGCGGGGCCTCTCGTTTCCCTGCTCGCAGCGGAGGGGACGTTAATCCTCGTCCTCGTCCTGTTCGTCTGGGTCTTCCTCATCGGCGTCCCGAACCCGCACACCGCGAACGACAACACCTCGGGCGTCGTCACCGTCCTCACCCTCGCGGACCGGCTGGCCGACGACCCGGACGCCGCGTTCATCCTCTTCGACAACGAGGAGGTCGGGCTGCTCGGATCGATGGCCTACGCCGCGGCGCACCCGGACGTGAAGAAGAACACCATGATCGTGAACTTCGACTGCGTCTCGGACGGGGACCACTTCCTCGTTCTCTTCTCGAAAGAGGCGGAGAAGAGACCGTTCTATGAGGATCTGTGCGCAAAAGCCCCGGCTGTCTTTGAGGGCACGGGTAAGGACATCGACGTCCTCCCGAAGCGCGGGACGATCTACCCCTCCGATCAGGCCAATTTCAAGGTGTCCGCCGCCGTCTGCGCGCTGAACCGATCCCCCGTCGTCGGGCTCTACATGAACAAGATCCACACGCCGAAGGACACGGTCTTCGACGAAGGAAACATCGCGCTGCTGCTCGACGTCTTTGCGCCGCGGGCGTGACGCTCCCGAAGGGTTTCAATAACTTATCATTTTATCAAATTTTATCAATATGACGGAACAGGAATCATGAACATGAAGCAAAGAAGAGCGCTGATCGCCCTCGTCCTCGCCGCAGCCATGCTCTTCCCGGCGGCGGGATGCCACAAGGAGACGCCCGTCGTCCCGGAGACCGACCTCGCAGAGCCCGTCCCCGCCGAAACGGAGAAGCCCGCAGCCGAGGCCGGTGAACCCGAAGAGCCCGAAACCGAAGAGCCCGAAACCGAAGAGCCCGAAACCGAAGCACCGGAAACCGAGGCACCGGAAACCAAGGCGCCGGAGACCGAAGCGCCCGAGACCGAAGCGCCGGAAACCGAAGCACCCGAGACAGAAGCGCCAGAGACCGAAGCACCCGAGACCGAAGCGCCCGAGACCGAGGAACCGGAAACCGAAGCGGCAGAGACGGAAAAGGAAGACGGGAAGGATTCCAAAGGCACGAAGGATTCCAAGGATACGAAGGACTCCAAAGACACGAAGGACTCCAAAGATACGAAAGATTCCAAAGACACGAAGGATTCCAAAAACACGAAGGATTCTAAGGACACCAAGGACTCCAAAGAAACGAAAGATTCCAAGGACACGAAGGATTCCAAAGATACCAAGGATTCCAAGGACACCAAGACCGAAACGCCTCCGAAGGATGCGGGGGACAACCGGATCTACAACTACCTGAACGGCAAGACGGTCACGCTCGCCGAACAGCAGAAGCGCCCCGTGGCGATCATGATCAACAACCTCCGGCAGCAGCTCCCGCAGTTCGGTCTGGACTACGGCTCGATCTTCTATGAGGTCGTGACGGAGGGCGGGATCACGCGCCTCATGATGCTCGCGGACAACTACGAATCGATGGGGACCATCGGCTCGATCCGCTCCTCGCGCGACTATTTCACGGAATTTCTGAACGACTTCGACGCGATCTACGTCCACGCGGGCGGATCCCCGCAGGCGTATCAGAAGATCCAGGACCTCGGGCTCTCGAACCTCGACGGCGCGAACATGTACCTGCCCTCGACCTACTGGCGGGATCAATGGCGTCTGTACAACGTGGGCTATGAGCACAGCCTGATGACCAACGGCTCGGGCATCGTGTCCGGCATCCAGTTCAAGAAATACCGCACCAACCTGAACACGGGCCACGTTCCGTCCCTGAAATTCTGCGCGGAGGGCACGGACAACCAGCTGGCGGGCTCCGCGGCAAGCCACATCCGCATGATTTCGACCTCCATCCAGACGGTGGACTTCGTGTACAGCGCGGCGACGAAGGAATACCTGCGCTATCAGTACAACGGCATCGCCCACGTGGACGGCTCGACGGGCAACCAGATCTCCGTCAAGAACGTGTTCATCCTGTTCACGGACATCGGCGTGATCCCCGGCGACGAGAAAGCGCGCGTCGCGGTGACGACGGTCGGATCGGGGACCGGGTACTATGCGACGAACGGCGTGGTCAAGTCGATCAACTGGTCGCGCGCAAGCCTGACCTCCCCGCTCGTTCTGACCTACGCGGACGGCTCGGAGGTGATCCTCAACTGCGGCAAATCGTTCTTCTGCGTCGTGGATTCCTCGGTCGCCAAGACGATCGCGTTCAACTATCAATGGTGAACCTCCTGGCCGGACCGCGTCAGGATGATCTCATACATATCCCATCACACAAACACAAACAAAAAGGAGAATCCCATCATGAAAAAATGGAGATGCACCATCTGCGGCGAGATCGTCGAGAGTGACGTCCGCCCCGAGAAATGTCCCCTCTGCAAGGCCCCGGGCGAAAAGTTTGAAGAAGTCGTCGAAGAAGGCATGAACTGGGCGACCGAGCACGAGGTCGGCATCACGGACGGCGTTCCGGCGGAGATCGTCGAAGGGCTGCGCGCGAACTTCACGGGCGAATGCTCCGAGGTCGGCATGTACCTCGCCATGTCCCGCGTGGCGTTCCGCGAAGGCTATCCGGAGATCGGCCTGTACTGGGAGAAGGCGGCCTACGAAGAGGCGGAGCACGCGGCGAAGTTCGCGGAGATGCTCGGCGAAGTGCTGACGGATTCCACGAAGACGAACCTCGAGATGCGCGTGGCTGCGGAAAACGGCGCCTGCGAAGGCAAATTCGCGCTCGCAAAGAAGGCGAAGGCCGCGAACCTCGACGCGATCCACGACACCGTCCATGAGATGGCGAAGGACGAAGCCCGTCACGGCAGAGCGTTCCAGGGCTTGCTCGAGCGGTATTTCGGGAAATAAAACCGCGCGAAACACATCAAAAAGCGGGTTGTCGCAAATAGGGCAAAAGTTTTCGTCCACCTTTTTCAAAATGGTGTCCCGGGATGCAAAGCATCCCGAGTGTCGAGGGCAGCGCCCTGACCCGCACTCCGCAGAGGTCGAAACACCCAAGCCTTCCAGAGAGTTCCTCTTTTTGGTTCTTTGGCATGAAATCTCCGATTTCATGCGCTCCTCAGATAAAGGAGAAAAAGAACGCCGAAAGCGCTATGGAAAGAGAACGGCTGTCGCATTTCTCCGTTTCTTGGAGTTTATGCGACAGCCCCTTTTTCTTATTTCAGCATTTCCTGACCGCCCGTGACGGGGACGGCCTGACCGGTTTCGTATTTCTGATCGATGATGTAGAGCACCGCCTTCGCAACGTCCTCGATCCGGCAGCCGCGTCCGAGCGGGACCTTCGCCTCGTAGAACTTCCGCACGTCGGCGACCGTCTTCGCGCCCGGGACCTTCCCGGCGTTGAGGTACTGCACGAAGAGGCCCTTTTCCGGATCGCTCCACAGCGGCCCGTCGAGGAAGTTGCCCGGGCAGACCGCGTTGACCTTGATCCCGAACGGCGCGAGCTCCAGCGCGAACGACTGCGTCAGGCCGATGCCGCCGAACTTCGAGCCCGCGTAGGCGAAGTTCTTGTTCGATCCAGCAAGCCCGGACTTCGAGTTGATCTCGATGATGTCCGCCATATATTCCGGCGAGGCCGCGCGCTGCAGCTTCATGACCGCGGAGGCGTACTTCGCGCAGAGGAAGTAGGCCGTGTAGTTGACCGCCGTGACCAGCTCGAGGTTCTTCTTCGTCATCTCCTCGAGCGAGCCCGCGCGGACGATCCCGGCGTTGTTGACGAAGATGTCCAGCCCGCCGAAGGTGAGGACCGTCTCCTCGATCATCTGACGGACGCTGTCCTCGTCGGAGACGTTCGCGGAAACGGCCAGGGTCGCCGCGCCGGTCTTTTCGCCGATCTCGGCCGCGGTTGCCTTCGCGCCTTCAAAATTCATGTCGGCGATGACCACCGCAGCGCCTTCCGTGGCGAGGAATTCCGCGATGCCCGCGCCGAAGCCCTGCGCCGATCCCGTGATGACGGCGATCTTGCCCTCGAGCTTCTTGCCGCCGCCGGACGAGAGGGAGACCTTCGCGCGGTAGCTTTCGACCTCCCAGTTGACGATGAAGTCCACCATCGCCGGGGCCATGTGCCGCACGCCGCCGAAGTTCTCCGCCATGACGGTGATCGCCATACAGTCATGCCAGACCGCCGCCGCCGTCTTCGCTTCCTTGAGCGTCTTGCCAATCGTGAACATGCCGATGCCGCGCGCGAACGCGACCTTCGGGACAAACCCGCGGCGGGATTTCAGCTCCTCGAACGCCGCGCGGATGCCGTCCGGAGTGAAGTCCTCGAGCCAGAGCGGCTCCGCCTTGCAGTAGACGATGTGGTCGGGGGAGAGGGGCTCTTTGAGGACCGAGAACGCCTCGGCGGATGCGGCGAAGTCGAGGACGGTCCTGTCCGCCGTGAAGACGACCGCGGCCTCATCGCCGTACAGCATCCTCAGGACCGGCGCGATCTTCGCGGCTACGGTGCGGTCGGTCTGGGCCTCCGTGAAGTCGGGACGGACCTTGATTTCCGCGTCGAGCTTCTCCATCACGGAGGCGACGAGGGCGTCGAGCGCGTCCCCGGTATCCGCCGCGAAGAAGATGCCGTGGTTCTGCAGAAATACCACGTCGGCGTCGCGTCCAGTCTCGGCCCGGTAGGCCTGCATCATCGAACGGCAGCGGGACGCGAGGATGTAGCCGGGCTCGCATTCGTCGACCCACACGGCGTCGGGGAAGAGGCGCTTCATGCCGTCCTTGCCCGCCTTCGAGCAGGTCAGGGCGTTGACGCGGGACGGGTGGACGTGCAGGATGAACTTCTGCGGGAAGAGATCGTGCAACAGGGTCTCGACGGAGGGACGCTTCGCCTCCTCGCCGGGGAGCTTCGCCGCCATCATATCGGCGAGGACCTCCGCTTCCCGCGCCGCCTGATCGGGGGAATAGGTCTTCTCCCAGATCGCGGCGAGCTTCGCGCGGTCCATCTTGACGAACCCCTCTTCCCGGATCGCGGCGAGGGAGGTGCCGCTGCCCTTGACCCAGAGGGTGTCATCGGTCTTCATCGAGGTGTTTCCGCCGCCCGCGAGGACGAAACCGGCGTCCGCGCCGTAGCGGTTGGAATACGCAACGAGCGTTTCGAGTGCTGTGCTCATCTTGGATTTCCTTCTTTCTTCAATCTTATCGTGAATATGGAGTTCAATTCCGGTCGATCCCGCCGATCTTCGCGTATGCGGCGACGCGCTCGTCGAGGTCGGGGTATTTTTCCTTTGCCGCGGGGGAGAACATCGCGTCGCCGAGGTTTTCGGTCGCGGCGATCTCCTGGCCGATCAGGGCATAGGTGGCGGTGAAGAGATGCGGATAGTCGGCGAGGGCTTCGCAGATGAAGGACTGGCGCGGGGAATTGATGTCCTCGCCCGAGATCTGGTAGAGCCCGCGTTCCCGGCAGAGGGTCATGACGCGCTCGAGCTGCGCCTTCGTGTTCCGCGAGGGCATGTAGGTCACGGCGTCGAAGCCGCAGTCCGCGAGGGTGTCGAAGAGCTCGTCGAGGTAGTCGTCCTCGAATTTCTGCGCCTTCTTGTCCCCCGTCGGGGATTCGCCCACGTCGCCGAGGTACGCGTACGCCGAGACCGCGCCGAGCTCCTTCGCCAGCGCCGTGAAGTCCCGGATGTTCATGCATTCGTCCGTGGCGTCGACGTAGAACTTCTCGACGAGATGGCCCTTCAGGACGCCGAGGATGTCGTATTCATAGAAGGCGTCGGGCGCTTCGAGCAGCTTTTTGCGGGTCTTTTCGTTCATCGGCGCGCCGGTCACGGCATCGAGGAAATCGCAGACCGCCGCGCGCTCGGGATAGGCCGCCGTGATCTTCTTCGCAAGCGCCATGCAGAGGTGCCGCTCGGTCACGCTGCCGCCTTCCTGCGCCATGGACAGGGGGTACACGTCACGGTCGAAATCGAGCGCGATCCCCGCCCCGGCGACGAGATCGTTGATCTTCGAGACCATTTTGCGGTTGCGCTCGTTCCGCTTTTCCCTCAGCCCCGCGAGGACCGCTTCCGCGGCGTCGATTTGGGTGTGCGGGATGCCGTGCATCGCAAGGTACGCGCAGGATTTCTGGTCGGGGTTGTTGACCCGGCGTCCGACGAGGGGCGTGCCGTCCACGTTCACCCGGCACTCGAAGCCGCAGGTGATCGGCATGTCCATGATCGCGCCCGCCTCGATGAACTCCCGCATCCCGCCGACAGAATCGTGGTCCATGATCCCCGCGGTTCTAAGCCCCGCCTTCCACGCGTAAAAGACCGCGGAGGTCGGCGTGTAGGGCGAGAAGGAATAGCTCGTGTGGATGTGGTTGTTGACGTAGATCCCGCGCGCCGGGGTCTCGATCTCCCCGGCATCGATCATCGCGCGAAGACCGCGCAGGGCGTCAAGACGCGCCGATGCCGGCACATCCGTCCGGCTGATGGTCTGGAGCAGTTCGCTTTTCTTCATATTGCCGCCTTTCTGGGTGTCAGAAATTGTTCAGTTCATGTCCCCGGTATCCGTCCCCGTAGAGGAAGGCCCGGGTGCGCTCGTACCGTTCGCGCTTCTGTGCCGCGTCGGCGGAGGCGGGATCGAAATCCGGCCGCAGGAAGGCCCGCAGCATCACGTTCTTCGGGGTGTCCTCGGGATCGACGAATTCCGTCGCGTCGGTCCGGTAGCCCTCGGCCTCGAGCTTGAGGAGCCGGAGGGCGTCCGTCGCCGTCGCCGCGAAGGATCGGCGCAGGACCGGGACGGAGGCGATGAAGTCGAGCGTCGGGCAGTCGAGCGCGCGGTTCAGCTCCTGTTGACAGCACGGCGTCGAGAGGATGATCTTCGCGCGGTGCCGGGACGCGTAGTCGAGGACGAGATCGGTCGCCGTGTCGCAGGCGTGAAGGGAGAGGACGAGGTCGGGCGCGCAGCCGGGATCGAAGTCCCCGATGTCCATTGCGTAAAATTCCATGCCGCCGAAGCCCGAGGCCCGCGCGATCCCGGCGCAGGTTTCCATCACGCTCGCCTTCCGGTCGACGCAGAACATGCGGACGTCACGGCCCGAGAGCGCGGTGAGGACGTAATACGCGGCGAAGGAGAGATAGCTCTTGCCGCAGCAGAGGTCGCAGACCGTCAGGGGGCCGTCCGGATCGAGCTTCTTCTCCGCCTCCGCGACATATTCCGCGAAGCGCGCGATCTGCCGGAATTTCGGCTGCATCTTGTCGTGGATCCGCCCGGTCCGATCCGAAATGCCGAGCGGGACGAGGAAGGGCTCCTCCCCCGTCAGAAGCCGCCGTTTCACGCGGTCGTTGCCCGGACGCGGGAGCGATGCCGGATGGCTGCCCGCGGCATACCCCTCGCCGATTTGCCCCTTTCGGAGCAGGGTGACGGTCCCCTTTTTCGAGACCATGAGCGACGCCGTGCCGCCCGCGTCGGTGAGATCGGCTTTCCGGTAGGTGTCGAAGAGGCGTTCTGCGGCAGCCTCGAGATCCGCGGGCGCGATGTTTTCCTGCGAGACGCGGCCCTCGGTGAGGAAGGTCTCCATTTGCACGAGCGTCTGCCCGCCGATCGCGCGGAGCGTCCCCCGGCATTTCAGGGCGTCTCCCGCGGCGGGGCTGTGGAACGTGACGTTCTGCATCGTCCCGGCCTCGGCGGCTCTTCGGAGCAGCGCGGCGAACGCGGTGATTTTATCGTGTGTCATGCTTATTTCTTGTTCTTCTTTCCGGCGTTCTGTCCCGGAAGCGCGCCGTAGTTGATCTTCTTCTCACGCGCCGGCTCGGATCCGGCTGCGGCGGTCGCTTCTTCCTCGGGGGTCTCCCGGCTCTTCTTGAACTGGAATTTGCTTTCCGTGCCGTCGAAGATGCGCCTGAGGTTGCCCCAGTGCTTGATCACCACGATCACCGCGACGGCGACCGCGATGAGCTGGCAGAGGTACATGTGCGGCACGAGGGTGAGGAGGGACTTGTTCATCCGGTTGAAGACGAGCGGGTAGAGCACCGAGCAGAGCACGGAGCCGAACGAGATGTACTTCGTCATGGCGACGACGAGGAGGAAGATCGCGAGGAGCACGAGGAAGATGCGCCAGTCGAGCATGAAGAGCATCGCCGTGAGGCAGAGGATGCCCTTGCCGCCCCGGAATCGGTAGTACACCGGGAAGATGTGGCCGAGGAAGCACGAGAAGCCCGCGATGTAGGCGGTGAGATAGCCGAAGCAGCACCAGCCGATCATGATCGCGAGGACCGTCTTGAGGAAATCGCCGACGAAGGTGACGATCGCCGCGCGCTTCCCGTAGATGCGCATGATGTTCGTGAAGCCCGCGTTCCCGCTCCCGTAGTTGCGGATGTCATCGTGATAGAATTTGTCCGAGACGATGATCGCGGTGTTGACCGAGCCGATCAGATAGGGGATGAGGATATAGACGAACGCGAGGAGCAGGGAGGCGGCGACGGGGATGTCCTTCCAGAAATAGCCGACGAGCCCCTCGGCGCCGAGCTCCGAGAAATGCGGTGAGAGGAAGAAATACAGCATTACTTTTTGCCCCCGAAATCCTGATCTTCATTGTCGCCCCGCTGGCGGATGATGAGCTTGATGGGCGTGCCGCGGAATCCGAAGGTCTGCCTGAGGCAGTTTTCGAGATACCGCTGATAGGAGAAGTGGAAGAGCTCGGCGATGTTGCAGAAGACGACGAAGGTGGGCGGCGCGACCTCAGTCTCGGTCATGTAGTAGATCTTGAGCCTGCGGCCCTTGTCGGACGGCGGCTGGACCCGGGCGACAGCGTCGGCGAGGACGTCGTTGAGCATCCCCGTCGTCACGCGCAGCTTCGACTGCATATTGACGTAGTTGATCTGCTCGAAGAGCTTCTCCACGCGCTGACCGGTCTTCGCGGAGAGGAAGAGGATCGGCGCGTAGGTCATGTAGGAGAGCGCGTCGTAGACCTTCTTCGTGAATTCGTTCGTCGTGCTGTTGTCCTTGTCGATGAGGTCCCACTTGTTGATGCAGATGATCGACGGCTTGCCCGCTTCGTGCGCGATGCCCGCGATCTTCTCGTCCTGCTCGGTGATGCCCTCGTTCGCGTCGATCATGATGAGGCAGACGTCCGCGCGGTCCACCGCCATCTTCGCCCGCAGCACGCTGATCTTCTCGACCCGGTCGTCCACGCGGGACTGCCGCCGGATGCCCGCCGTGTCGATGAAGTTGTACTTGCCGTGATCGTTCTCGAAATAGGTGTCGATCGCGTCGCGCGTCGTGCCGGGCATGTCGGATACGATGCACCGCTCGTCGCCGAGGATGCGGTTGACGAGGGAGGATTTTCCGGCGTTCGGCTTGCCGATGACCGCGACGGAGATCGTCTCGTCGTCGTCGGGCGCGCTCTCGAAATCCGGGAGGGCGTCGAGGACCGCGTCGAGGACGTCCCCGCTCCCGCTGCCGTGCAGGGAGGAGATCGCGATGGGATCGACGTCGAAGCCGAGCTCGTAAAACTCGTAGAAGGTCGGGTCCACGTCGCCGATTTTGTCGGACTTGTTCACGACGGGGATGACGGGCTTGCCGCTCTTTTTCAGCATGAGCGCGATGTCCATGTCGTCCGCGACGAGCCCCGTGCGGATGTCGACCATGAAGAGGATGACGTCAGCGGTCTCGATGGCGATCTGGGCCTGCTCGCGCATCTTCTGAAGGATGACGGAGTCGCTCTTCGGCTCGATGCCGCCCGTGTCGATGACCATCATGACCTTGCCGCGCCATTCGCATTCGCCGTAGATGCGGTCCCGGGTGACGCCGGGCGTGTCCTCGACGATGGCGCGCCGCTCGCCGATGAGTTTATTGAATAAGGTGCTTTTGCCGACGTTCGGGCGTCCGACAATCGCAATGACTGGTTTCATAGATCGGGGATCTCCTTTCGTTGAGAGGGGAGTATGGGGAAAACGGATGGGCGCTCACCACGATACGCCGCAGAGGGCATCGCAGAGCGCCGCGCCGTCGGTGTCGACGAAGGCAACGGGGGTGCCGAGCGCGTCGGAGAGGGCGTCCGGCGTCATGCCGTCGAGGAAGAGGTCGCCTTCCGCGCGGAGCGTGGTCCGGGAGAGATAGAGCGTCCCCCCGAGGGGTTTGTCCCGGAGGCCTTCGACGAGGTCCCGGCCCGTGAGCAGCCCCGTGACGGTCACCTGCCCGCCGAAGAACCGGTTCTTCACCGCGTGGACATGGACCTTCATGCCGGGACAGCGCGCCGTGAGCTCGTCGGCGAGAGAAGCGATCACCGCATACGCCGCTTCCCCCGTGGCGACCGACACCTCGCGGGAAACCGTCCGCTCGTCCTCATCCATCATCGAGAGCGCGAGGCGGAATTCGTGCGCGAGCGAGGTCAGCATCCCTACGCCGTTGTCGATCTGCGTGTAGTCGCCGTAGAAGTCGTTGTCCGGGAGCGGCGTGCCGCTCTTGACGTAAAACTCGTCCGAGGCGTAGAAGAGCCGCGCGGGTCCGCCGTCCTCGCCGGTGTGCGTCTTCCCGAATTCCTCGTTGAACGCGTCGATCTGACGGATGACGGCGGCGCATTCCTCCGGGGTGAAGGGCTCGAGGGGATAGAGGCCGTGGCGGTGCGCCGTGAGCCCGACGGGGACGACCGAGACGGAATCCATCGCGGGCCAGTAGGCGGAGAGATCATGCATCGAGCGCTCGAGCTCCGCGCCGTCGTTGAGTCCCCGGCACAAGACGATCTGCCCCCGGAGCGTGATCCCGGCGTCGGCGAGGCGGCCGAGATACTTGAGAACCTCCCCCGCGCGCTTGTTCTTCATCATCTTCACGCGCAGCTCGGGGTTGGTCGCGTGGACGGAGACGTTCACCGGGGAGATGTGCATCTCGATGATGCGGTCGATGTCCTCGTCCTTCAGGTTGGTGAGGGTGACGTAGTTGCCGTGCAGGAAGGACAGACGGCTGTCGTCGTCCTTGAAGTAGATCGTGTCGCGCATCCCGGGCGGGTTCTGATCGATGAAGCAGAAGAGGCATCCGTTTTCGCAGCGGTGCTTCTTGTCCATGAGCGGGGTCCCGAACTCGAGGCCGATGTCGTCGTATTCGTTCTTTTTGATCGTCACCTCGACGATGTCCGGCCCGCGGTGGAGCTTGAGCGTGACGCGGCTCTCCGCGAGACGGAACCGGTAGTCGAGAACGTCGCGGATCGGATGTCCGTTGATTTCCAGAAGCCAGTCGCCCTCGACGACGCCCGCGCGCGCGGCACGGGAATGGGGAAGCACCCCGGTGATCTCGGGCATGAAGACTCCTTTCCGCGCCGGTCGTTCTGTCCGGCGAAATCAAAAATACCCTATTATATCAGGATATATTATACACTTTTTTCCCCCCGAGGTCAACAGCGTCGGACGAAAAAGGCGCAAATTGTTCCCGCTGTTCCCGGAAAAAGACAAATCCCCGCCCGGTTTTGCCCAAGCGGGGAGAAAAACGAAGGTTCAGTCTGCGTATGCCGACGTGATCCCGAGGTATTCTTCGAGCGTGAGGCTGCTGTCCTTCACCTTCTGCGCGGTCTCCGTGCCGAGATAGCGGATGTGCCACGGCTCGTAGCGGTAGCCCGTGACGGCTTCCTCGCCCTCCGGATAGCGCAGGATGAAGCCGTATTCCGCGCAGTGAGCGGCGAGCCAGATGCCCTCGGGCGTGTAGGCGAAGTCGTAGTCGAGGCTGTTGACGTCGACGGCGAGGCCCGTCTGATGCTCGGAGTGCCCCGGACGCGCGGAATACCGGTCCGCCTCGGCATAGCCGTCCCGCGCCGCGTAGCGTTCATAGAGACCCGCCTGATAGGCATACGAGCGGTACGTCGAGATCGGGTAGATCGTCAGCCCGTCCGCCGCGGCGCCTGCCGAGAGAGCGTCGAGCGCTGCCTGGCATTCCGCGGTGAGTCCGCCCGGCGCGTAATCCGCGGGGAGGGAATAGGTCTTGTTTGCGATGAGGATGCCATCGACGTAGGTGATCCCGCCGACCGTCTCGATCCGGTGCTCCGGCACGGTCATCGTGAACGAGATGCGCTTTTCCGGCTCCATCATCCGCGAGAGGATCGCCGTGACCTCGCACCGCCGGATGGATGCGTACGGCGCGCAGGCGTGGTCGTCCCCCGTCCCCTGCAGGACCCCGGCGCGGTAGAGCTTGTAGATCGCGGCCGTCGTTTCCGCGGAAAGCCCGCCGAGATCGGGGATCGCGCCGTCGGGGATCTCGTTGATCGGGGCGAGGTCCGTGTCCGGTAGAGCTGCGGCGAAGATCTCCATGTAGCCCGCCCGCGTCGCCGGCTGATTCCACGGATAGTCCGCGGCGATGATCCCGTAAGCCTTGCAGTAGTTGACATACGGCTCATACCACATGCCCGCGTCCTTTCGGGGCGTGAAGGAGACGCCGTCGTGAAGCTGGCGCATGCAGGCCGCGAGCTTGACGGCCTCCGCGTAGGTCAGGGGATCGTCCGGCGCGAAGCGGGTTTCCGATTTGCCGTTGATGAGCCCGGAATGATAGGCATAGAGAAGATCGGCGTAATACCACGCGTCGGTCGGGGTGTCGTCGAAGATCGGGAAGGAGGGCGGTCCGTCCGGTCCGTCTGCCGAGGCGAAGGGGACGGCGGTGAGCGAGAGGAGGAGGGTGAGGAGGAGGGATAGGCAGCGTTTCATTTGGTGCTCCGTTTCTGGAAGGGATTTCATTCCCACGTCTTCCACACGTCGGGGGCGTAGCCGACCGTGGCCTGTCTGCCGTTGCGCACGATGGGAAGGCGCAGGACTTCCTGATTCTCGAAGGCCTTGTCCGCGCGGTCGCGCTCGCCGAGGTATTTCACGAGGGCATAGAGCTCCCGGTCGCGGCAGTCCTCGTCGAGGAGGGCGTCGAGGGAGCCGACGGACTTGAGGACCGCGTCGAATTCCCCGCGCGAGAGGCCCTTTTCGCGCATGTCGACGGACTGGATGCGGATGCCGCGCTCCTTGAACCAGCGTTCGGCCTTCCTCGTGTCCGCGCTCTTTTTCGTTCCGAAGATCTGGATGTTCATGTCCGCCTCCCGGGGTGGGATGTACGGGTATAGTGTACCAGAGATCGGCCCAAAAGTCAAGCGTCCCGGCCCGCTCTTGTGCAGATTTGCCCGAAATGCGCGAAAATCCCTCGATCCCCATTGCAAAACCGACAAAACTGTGCTATGATAAAGGGGAACGAAGAATCCGCCGAATGGGTACCCAAAAAGGAGGAACCTCATGAAAAAGACGATTTCCCTGATCCTCGCAGCGCTGATGTTGCTCCCGCTCTTCGCTTCCTGCTCAGAGACGACGCAGAAGGATCCCGCCGCGAACACCGATCCCTCCGGCAATCCGAACGAAGTCGTGACGGAGCCCGCCGAAGACGTGCCCGAGACCAAGCTCAAGGACGATCTCCCCGCCGATCTCGACTTTGACGGCACGGATATGCGCGTAGCTCACCGGAGCGGCGAAAAAACCACGCAGGAGATCTATGTGGAAGAGGACACCGGCGACGCCCTCGATTCCGCGATCTACGCGCGCAACATCAAGGTGGAGGACCGTCTCGGCCTCACGATCGTCTCCGTGCCCGCGGATGACACGCAGGCGCTTCTGAGGCGCACGGCGCAGGCCGGTTCCGACGACTTCGACCTCTGCGCCGCCTATCAGTACTACGCGATGGGCATGGCGACGGAGGGCATCCTCCGCAACTGGAACGAGATCAAGTACGTCGATACCACGAAGCCGTGGTGGGCCGCCCAGTTCACCGAGGCCTGCACCATCGGCGGCGAGCGTCTGTACTTCCTCACCGGCGACGCGGCTCTGTCCATGCTGCGCAACATGGCGACCATGTATGTGAACAACACGATCTACACCCAGTACTTCGGCGCGATCCCCGATCTGTATTCCATCGTCCTTGAAGGCGGCTGGACCTTCGATAAAATGTCCGAATACTGCGAAGACGTCTATACCGACGTCAACGGCGACGGCAAGACCGACGGCGGCGACATCTACGGCTACGGGACAACCACCTTGTCCATGCTGGACTACTCCGTCGCGGGCGCGGGCCTGAGGTGGTGCGAATACGACGAAGAGGGCTATCCGAAGGTGACGATCAACAACGAGCGCACCGTCAATTTCGTCGAGAAGATTTACCGGCTGCTCTATGAGAACATCGGCTCCTATATCGCCGCGCCATCCGTCGAGGGCGAATCGGATCTCATCAACAAGTTCAAGTCTGATACCCTCATGTTCCTCCCGTTCCGCGCGGACGTCTCCGAGAAGCTCCGCGACATGGAATCGGATTACGCCATCGTCCCGCTTCCGAAGTATGACGAAACGCAGGCGGAATACAGCACGGGCGTGCACGATTCCGTGTCCGTGTTCTGCGTGCCAATCACCAATCTCGAAAAAGCGGAGATGACCGGCGCGTTCATGGAGGCCTTCGCTTCCCAGAGCTATCGGGACGTGACGGACGTGTACTTCGAGACCCTTCTGAAAGAGAAATTCGCCCGCGACATGGTGACGGCGGAGATCTTCGACATCATCAAGAACGGCGTGTATTTCGACTTTGTGCTGCTGCATTCGAGCTCGCTGAGCGACGTCGGCCACATGATCCGCGACGTCATCTCGGCCAAGTCCTCCGATTTCGCGTCCGCCTACGCGAAGAAGGAAAAGGTCATCAACAAAATGCTCGGCAAACTGATCGACGCATACAAACAGGTCGGCTGATTATGAAGAAAAACAAGATCATCGTCGCGGGGAACATCCTCGTCGACCACCTCTATCCCATCGCGGGCTGGCCCGACCGCGGTCAGCTCACCACCATCCTCGACGGCATCGGACGGTCCGTCGGCGGCGCGGTCTGCAACGTCGGCATCGACCTCAAGCGCCTCATGCCGGACACCGAGGTCGCCGCGCTCGGCCTGGTCGGAAATGACGAGGGCGGGGAATTCGCGCTCACGGCAATGGCGAACGAAGGCATCGACGTCTCGCTCGTCGGGCGGGAGGGCATCACGTCCTTCACCGCCGTCATGAGCGACACCGTCAGCCGCGAGCGCACCTTCTTCCAGTACCGCGGCGCGAACGCCCTGTTCTCCGAGGATTCCTTCTCGTGGGACGCCGTCGACTGCGACATCCTCCACGTCGCCTATATCCTCCTCCTCGACGCGCTCGACGCGGAGGACGCGGAATACGGCACGAAGCTCGCGCGGCTGCTGTGTCATGCGAAGGAACGCGGCATCCGCACATCGGTGGACGTCGTGAGCGAGACCGGGGAGCGGTTCAGCCGCATCGTCCCGCCCGCGCTCCGCTATACCGATTTCTGCGTCATCAACGAGATCGAGGCGGGCCGGACCACGGGGATCGAGCTCCGCGCGCCGGACGGCTCCCTCCGGACGGAGAACATCGTGCCCTGCCTCCGGGCGCTCTTCGGACTCGGCGTCGGGGAGTGGGCGGTGATCCATTGTCCCGAGGGCGGCTTCGGCATGGACCGCGCGGGCCGGTTCGCGTCCTACGGGCAGATCCCGACGCCCGAGGGCTACATCCGCGGAAAGGTCGGCGCGGGAGACGCGTTCTGTGCGGGCGTTCTCGCTGCGGCGCACCGGGGCATGACGCTCGAGGAGGCCCTGAAGCTCGGCAACGCGGCGGCGACGGTTTCGCTGAACGCGCCCGGGGCGACCGAGGCCATGCGCACGGCGGAGGAATGCCTTGCAGTCACGGACAGCTTCGGCGCGCCCGTCACTCCGGCGATCCCGGGGGAGGCGGCGGTATGAAGCGGGCCGTCATCGTCGGCGCGGGGAACATCGGCCGCGGCTTTATCGGACAGCTCTTTTCGGAGGCGGGATGGGAGGTCTGCTATCTCGACGTCGCAGCCGCCGTGGTGGACGCCCTGAACGCGGCGGGGGCGTATCCCCTCGAGATCGTCTCGAGCAGCGGATGTGAGCGCAGGATCATCGCCCCGGTCTCGGCGGTCAACGGGAACGACCGCGAGGCGGCGGCCAGGGTGACGGCGGAGGCGGATGTGTGTGTCACCTGCGTCGGCGCGAAGGCGATCAAATACATCATCCCGAATTTCGCGGCGGGCGTGAAGCTGCGCCATGCCGAGGGCCGCGGTCCGCTCAATCTTTTGATCTGCGAGAACCTCATGGATGCGGACCGGTACATCGATTCGCTGCTGGCGGACGTTCTCACCCCGGAGGAGCGGGCGGACGTCGGGCTCGTCGAGACCTCGGTCGGCCGCATGGTGCCGCTGCCGGACAAGACCCTCCTCGAGAAGGAGCCGCTGCTCGTGCGGGCGGAGCGGTACGGGGTGCTCCCGTTCGACGCCGACGCGTGGAAGGGACCGCTTCCCGACGTGCCGGGGCTGATCCCGGTCTCGCCCTTCCGCTTCGTCATCGAGCGCAAGCTCTATCTGCACAACATGGGCCACGCCCTCTGCGCCTACCTCGGGATGCTCGCGGGACACGAACGCATCGCGGATGCCATCGCCGATCCCCCGATCCGGCTGGCGGTGCGGGAGGCCATGACCGCGTCTGCCCGCGCGCTCGCAAAGCGGTACGGAAAGGATCTCGACGCCCTCCTCGCCCATGCGGAGGACCTGATCCGGCGGTTCGGCAACCGCGCGCTCGGCGATACCGCGGTGAGGGTCGGGGCCGATATCCCGCGCAAGCTGGCGAAATCCGACCGGCTGACGGGCGCCGCCTGCTCTGCGGAGGAAGCCGGGATCCGTCCGGTGTGGTTCTCCCTCGGCGCGGCGGCGGCTCTCGCGGTGCGCGCGGAACACGGCGATCCCGCGGACGGCGGCCCTGCTGATCCGGCACAGGCGTTCGACGCGCTCACCGGGGTGCGGGAAGGACCGTACCGGGACGACGCCCTCGCGTTTTATGCGATCCTCACGGAAGAGGCGCCGTTCGCGGAGCGGATGAAGAAGGTCTTCGCCCTCGCCGACGAGATCCTCACAGACGCGTGCGGGGAGATCGTTTGAATCACAGATAACAACAGAAGGGACTGCTCTCGCCGGGCAATCCCTTCTTTTTTCTGTTTCTGTTCGTTTATTTCAAGTTCTCCCTGAAAAACGCGAGGCTTTCTTCCGCGACCTTTGCGCCGTCCTCGGGGCCGAAGCCGTGACCCGCGCCTTCGATGGCGACGAGGCGGGCCGAGGGGAACGCCTTCACCGCGCGCTCGGAGTACGCGATCGGCACGAGGGTGTCCGCCGTCCCGTGGAAGAGCAGCGCCGGACCGGGGTATTCCCGGATCACGTCGTAAATGTCGAAGGAGAGGGCGTCCCGGTGGTAGATCGCGCCGAGGGGCATCCCCATGACCTCCATGCGCGCGGGGATGTTTGCGGGATCCGGCACGCGCCGCCTCGTGTCGTCCTGGAGCACATACGCCGGGAAGAGCGCGACGAGTCCGCGGACCGCTTGGGGGCGTTTCCCCGCCGCATACGAGCAGACGAATCCGCCCTGGCTCTGCCCGAAGAGGAAGAGGTTGTCCGCGTCGATCTCCGGCATCGCGCCGAGCCCGTCCATGACGGCGAAGAGGTCCTCGGCCTCCGTGAGGACGGACATCTCGTCGGATCGCCCGTCGCTCCGGTTGCCCCATCCGCCGCCCGCGAAGTCGAAGGCCGCCGCCGCGAAGCCGTTTTCCGCGAAGTACGCCGCGAAGCCCATGTTGTGCGTGTGATTCCCGCCGTAGCCGTGGCAGAGGATCACCGCCGGATGCGGACCCTCGCCCGCGGGCGTCACCAGCTCGCCGAAAAGCCGTTTGTTCCCCCGCGTGAAGGAAAACTCCGTCGTTTTGGTCAGCTTCTCCATGGTTCCCCTCCGTTTTTGCCCGTCCGCGGTCCGACGTCCGACGTGTCGATCGGGAGGAAGCCGAGCGCGGGCGCCGGGGACTCCGGTTTCAGGGTGAAGTTATAGTTGTAAGGATCCTCGAAGAGCGGGTTGGCGGAGATCGATTCGTATTCCATGCCCGCCGCCTGGAAGTCCGCGAGGGTCAGCTGCTCGTCGCCGAACCGGCGGAGCACTTCTTCGTTCTGACCGCGCGTGCAGTCCGTGAGGATGTTGCGCTTCGCCGAGACGGTGTGCCCGGCGATCTGCTCCCGGCTGATCTCGTAGAGCGGGACGCGGTCGGCGAAGAGGATGTTGTTCTCGAAGAGGATCGAGAGGTGGGGCTCGGTGCGGCTGACGCGGATCTCCTGTCCGTGTGCGAAGGCGAAAACGTTGTTGCGCACGGTGTTCATCGAGCCGTAGTGCTGATGGTAGGAGTTGTCGGAGCACTCGTAGCAGATGTTGTTCTCGAGCGTGATGAAGGACGAGCCCTCGTCGGTGTAGAGCGCCCAGCCGCCGTAGTTCTTCGATTTCACATGGTGGATCACGTTTCCGGAGACCACCGTGCCGGGCTGCGCGCCGAGGAGGTAGACGCCGCCCATGTCGGAGAGCATCCCGCCGCCGAGGTGGTGGATGTGGTTCTTCTCGATCCGGTTGTCCCGCGAGATGCTCGGGGCGTATCCCCAGACCCATCCGGCGGAGATCCCGGTGTAGTAGAGGTCGCCGATCTCATTGTGCGAGACGCTGTTCTCGTAGGTGTGGATGAGCAGCACGCCGCAGGCCGCGAAATACCGCCGTCCGCAGGAGAGGATCGTGCAGTCCTCGACCGCGTTGCCGTATGTATGCGTCGCCTCCGGGGAGCCTTCAGGCCCGCCGATGATCTTGACACCGCCCGCGCCGCCGTCCCGCATGAGGGTGCGGAGGATGCGGATCCCGTGGCAGCCCTCGCCGATGACGAAGCCGTGGACGCCGTAGTTCTCGAGCGCGCAGTCCTCGACCGAGCAGTTGGCCGCGTACCGGAACGAGACCGACCCGTCGGCCTGCGCGACTGCCTGCGCGTCGGAGGCGAACTTCACGGGTTCTCCCTCGCCGGATGCGCCGTACCCGACGGAGCCGTATTCGCCGCGGGTCACGCCCATTCTGAGGCCGCGGAAGCGGATGTTCTTCACGGGATTTCCCGCCGTCCCTTCGATCTCGAAGAGCTTTGCGATCCGCGGGATGAACGCCTCGATCGTTTCGGGCGTGATCGAATCGTCGCGCGGGACGTAGTAGATCCGCCCGCCGTCCGCGTACCATTCGTCGGGATGCCCGAAGGTCTCCGCCACGTTCTCGAGGCAGTATTCGAGCCCGGACGCCGTTCCCCTGCCGCCGTCGATGTTGAAGCGCGAGGGATAGAGGAAGGTCACGCGGCGCGATGCGGGATCATAGCCCTCGATCGGGGTGTGCTCGTCGATCCAGTAGTGGCAGAAGCTGATCTGCACGCGGTCGATGTTCTTGAAGTCCCGGATGTCCCCCTCCCGCGCGATGAACCACTTCGAGGAGGAGAAGAGCTGGCCCTCGTGGTTCTCGACGTCCTCGGGGTAGAGCCAGCCCTCCTCGGGATAGCGGGTGAGCTTCGCGCGCTCTCCGCTGACGTAAAAATCGGTGAAGTCCGCCGCGCCGGGCAGGGGGGCAGAGAGGCATTTCACGCCGTTGTAGGTGTCCCACTCCCAGCCGTCGATCTTCAGGCCGCCGATGACGCGCACGTTTGCCCCGGGATCCGGCTCCACGGTGACGCGCGTCACGGCCGGACCGATCTTCACGGTGCGGGAGAGCGTGTGGATGCCGTCCAGAAGGCGGACGGTGATCGGCTGACCGACGCCCACGCGCCTCAGACCCGCGATCATGGAGAAGGCTGCTTCGAGGGAGGGAAGGGGCGCGCTGGCGGATGAGGAGGTCCTCTCCGTGCCGCTCGTGCCGGATCCGCCGTTCGGGGAGACGAAGAGCGTGGTGATTTCATTGTATGCGATCATGATAACCTCCTTGGAAAAAAGAGGACGGGATAAGCTCCCGCCCTCATGGATCTGTCAGCCGTTGATCTGCGAATAAACGGAGGAATTGAACTGGATGCCGCCGGCGTAGGACTCGACCATCTTGTCGTAGTCCGCGGTCTTCAGGGCGGATTCCACGGTGTTCTGCCATGCGGCCTTGTCCCCTTCGCCGACGTAGTACATCAGGTGCCAGCCGGTGGACGAGGCCTCGATCAGGTCGTGGTCGCCGGGCTTGCGGCTCTCGTCGAAGAGCCAGTCGTTGAACTCGGTCACCATGTCGCCGTTCTCGACGTTCTCATAGAGACCGCCGTTGTCGACGGAACCCGGATCCTCGGAGTACTGCGGGACCATCTCGATGAACTTCTCTTCGGTGAATCCGGCGGCTTCCCATTCGGCATAGGCAGCCTCGGCCGCGGAGGAATCCTCGTGGTTGTCGTGCTGGAAGAGGATGTGGCGGATGTCGCGGGTCTTCTGCTCATCGCGGTACGGCTCCTTCGTGAGGAGGTAGACCGTGTAGGTCGTCGCGCCCTCTTCGCCGTCGATCATGCTCTCCCCGGCCTTCGCGGAGAACGCCCAGTCGGAGATCGTCGGGATCGAGGAGGCGAGGACGTGGCGGTGGTACGCGTTTTCGATGGCCGAATCGACGGAATCGTCGGTGGTGCCTTCCTTCGCGGCGAGCGTACGGAGCGCATCCTCGAACGCGGAGGCGGTGGTCGCGGCGGCGAGGGTCTTGGCGGCCTCATACGCCTTCGCGGAGTTCTCGGCGGAGGTGGAGGTCGGGTTCTCGTTCTCGTCGTATTCCGCGAAGTCCGTGGAATAGAGCGTGTAGGAATAGTAGTCCACGCCCTCGAACGTCGACGCGTTTTCGTTGTAGTATTCTTCGATCTGTGCGTCGGTGTAGGAGAGGGAATCCATGTAGGTGTTGTAGTACTTCTGCGCGAGGGCGTTGAGCTCGAGGCACTTGCGCACGTCGCCGGCGCTCACGGGATTGGACATCGTCATGAGCAGGTAGGTCTTCGTGTTGTAGCCGTAGGCCTTCGCGGTCGCTTCAAGCGCGTCCATGTTTGCGTCGATCGCGGCCTTGTCCTCGTCGTCGAGGGTGACGCCGTTCGCCTTCGCGGCTTCGCAGAGCGCCAGCATGTTGCCGACGTAGCTCTCGGTCGTGGCCATGAAGTAGTCAAACCACGAGCCGCCGTTCGAGAGCAGGGAGCAGGCCTGGGATTTCAGCGAGGTCCCCGCCTGGATGCCGAGATAGCTGAAATACGAGTAGAAGTTCTGGTACTGCGTATTGTAGAAGTAGGCCATCATCGTGCCGGAGACCTTGAAGTTTTCGGACGAGACGGCGGTCTTCGCGCGCAGGATCACGCCGGAATCGTAGAGGCGGTTGTAGACCACCAGCCCGAGCACGAGGATGACGGCGAGGATCACGCATACCGTGATCAGAATCGATTTTTTCTTTTCCTTCGTCATGTTCTGGAAAAGCTCCTTTCAAATGCTGTGAGGTTTTGCGATGTACCCGAATATTATACCACAGGAAAACCCGGATTTCAAGCCTTTTCGGGAGGCTTTACAGAATTCGGCGCAGTTATTCACCGGGATTTCACATCCGCGGGCAGGGAGAGCTCCATGGCGGAGACGGTCCGGCGGACCTCGAAGCCCGCTGCCTCGTATATATGCCGCGCCGCGCCGTCCGATCCGGTGAAGAGGGTCATGTAGTCCGCGCCGAGCGCACGCAGCCCTTCGCAGAGCGACGCGAAGAGGGTCGATCCGAGTCCGCGCCGCCGGTAGTCCGGATGGATGCCGATCCCGGCGAAATACCCCCGTCCGTTCTCCGTGCGCCGCATCGGACCGGCGAACCCGCACACGAGGGCCCGTCCGCCGTACTCGGCCCGCGTCACCTCCCGCTCATCTGCCGCGATCATCACGGGCAGGGGCGCGGGGGAGGCTTCGTTCGCCGCGAGGGTCCGCCGCCAGTCGTCGTTGCCGAGGGCATCCGTGAGCGGCGTGAAGGAGGTGTCCCGCGCGGGATCCCACAGCCGGACGGAGAGCCCCGCCGCCGCGTTCACCTCGATCCTTGCCCGCAGCCCGTCCGGGATCCGGTAATCCGCGAGCGGGCGCAGATAGACGTTCATTTGGGCGAAATCCCGCCATCCGCGAGCCAGAAGGAAGGCGTGGAGCGCCGAATCCTCCGGGACGCCCGGCAGTCCGGGATGCTCGAAACGGCCCGGCCCGGGCAGACGCCAGCGGAGCAGACAGGGATTATAAAATACCCAGCGGAGCCGCTTCAGCGAAGGATTCTCCGCCCGCATCGCCGCTGTGAGTTCGTCGAGGAGCGCGCGGCGCGTGCCGTCATCCGCGGCGAGCAGGACCGTCACATAACCGGTCTCCGAGCCAGGCGCTGCGTTTCCGGCGGCAAATCCGGCGTCGGTGGCGTCATTTTGCGCGAAAATCGCCGTTTTTTGCGCCGAAAGGGAGGGATCGGGCAGGGGGTGCCCCGGCAGAAAGAGCGCGGCCGCTTCCTCCCCGTCGATCGGGAGCAGGCAATCCGTCGGACGGAGGCGGTTGTACGTCTCGGCGGCCCGTCGGACGTCCGTTGGGAGGGCATGTTGATATTTCATACAAACCTCTACTTCTTGTATTGGGTGGAATTACCATCCCGCGCGACGGCGAAGGCCTTGAAACCCCTGTTTCCACAGGACTTTTCCACAGGCTGTGCATAACTGCGCGCAGCGGACGGCGATCGCCGCGGAAATCCGGGAAAACGACGGTTGTTTTTTCATACTTTCGCAATTCGTCGTTCATGAATACGAAAAACCGCCCCTTCCGGAGAGGACGCGGGGCGGGTTTCGGTTCAGAAGGAGAGATCGGCGACGACGGGACAATGGTCGCTCGCAACGACCGTGTGCACATGCACGTCCTTCACCGTCACGGATCTCGCGGTATAGATGAAATCGATGAGGTCGGCAGGCGCGTGGGACGGATGGCTCAGCTCACCGCGGGACGTGAGGATCGAATGCGTCTCGCAGAGGGAGGCGTCGAGGGGCGCGAGGACCGGATCGTCGGGCGTGACGTTGAAGTCGCCCATCAGGGCGAAGGGAAGGGGCTCCTCCGCGGTCAGCGAGGCGGCGAGGGAGGCGGCGTGCTCGGCTTCGACGTGCGAGAGGCCGAAGTGCGACGCGTAGACGGCAAAGCGTCCGCCGTCCGGCAAGTCGATCACGGCGCGCAGGATCGAGCGGGGCTCAAAGCGCGGCGCATCGGCCTTCGACGCGGGATCGGGGATCCGGAAGACCTTTGCCTCGACGATCGGCCAGCGGGAGAGGACGGCGTTGCCGTAGGGGTTCCACCCGCCGACGTAGAACGAGCGGCCGAAATAGCCGTGATAGCCGAGCATGGCGGCCATGGCTTCGGTCTGTGCGGTGTAGTCGGGACGCTCGCCCCGCCCGCGGACCTCGTTCAGGC
>JAFPWV010000196.1 GCA_017412675.1 Clostridia bacterium | reverse complement strand
CAAAATGGAGTAACGGTACAGAAACGTCAAGGTACACACGTTGAGGGTGGATTCCCAAGGCGGGAACGGCCTTGGGCGGCGGTGATTGACAAGAGGCCGGCCGTGAAGGCCTCTTGTCCGCCAGCCGCGCAGGCGAAAAAAACAAGTGATTTCGCTGTACATCCCCGCAAACGTCAGTGCGCAGGCAGAATGAGCGACCCGCTCTTCGCGGGCTTGCGAAGTGAGCCCGCCGTATGTCACCGGGCACCGTCCGGCCGCGCAGGCGATCCCTGAAAGCCCCGAAGGGCTTTCTTCCTCACTCCCCGCACGGAAGGTGCAGAATCACGTTATCCGCAAGCGTATGCGCGCAGAAATACAGAAAGGCTTTCCCCATCATGTTCCGCTCCATCCTCCACTGTGACCTCAACAATTTCTTCGCCTCGGTTGAGCTGCTCTCCCACCCAGAGCTCTGCGATCTGCCCGTCATCGTCGGCGGATCGACCGAGGACCGGCACGGCATCGTCCTCGCCAAAAACTACCCCGCCAAGGCGTACGGCATCATCACGGGCGAGACCGTGGCGCAGGCGGTCGACAAATGCCCGTCGCTCATCTCCCTCGAACCGCACTACGACCGCTACCTCGACTGTTCCCGGGCCGTGCGTCAGATCTACGGCCGCTATACCGACCTCGTGGAGCCTTTCGGCATCGACGAGTGCTTTCTCGACGTCACGGCCAGCCGCCGCGTCTTCGGGGACGGCGTCACGATCGCCGAGGAGATCCGCGAGACGGTCAAGCGCGAGACCGGACTCACGATCTCCGTGGGCGTGTCGTTCTGTAAGGTCTTCGCAAAGCTCGGCTCCGACATGAAAAAGCCAGACGCCGTGACGCACATCCCGCCCGAGACCTTCCGGGAGATCGTATGGGACCTGCCCGCGAACGAGATGATCGGCGTCGGGATGCGGACGTATCAGAAGCTGTACAACCGCGGCGTCCGCACGATCGGGGACATCGCGCGATGCCCCATCGAGCTGATGCAGGCCTACCTCGGCAAGGCAGGGGCGGTGCTGTGGGTGTGCGCGAACGGGCTCGAGAACTCCCCGGTGATGCGCGAGGACGAGCGGCCCCCGATCAAGTCCGTCGGGCACGGGATGACGCTCACCGCCGATCTCACGAACGAGCGGGAGGTCTTCGACACGATCATCGAGCTCTCGCAGGAGGTGGGGACGAAGCTGCGCAAGAACGGCCTGTGCTGCGCGGGCGTGTGCGTCGCAATCCGGGACAACGACCTCGTGTGGCGGGAGTATCAGGAGAAGTTCTGCCGCCCGACCCAGCTCACGCGGGAGATCGCGGGCGCGGCGATGCGGCTCTTCCACCGGAAGCACTTCTGGCGGCGGGACATCCGGAGCGTGACGGTGCGGGCGATCTACCTTTCGACGGTCGGCGCGCCGGAGCAGATGGACCTCTTCACGGATCGGGCGCGGGAGGAGAAGCTGCTGCGGCTGGAAACGGCGGTCGACGGGATCCGGGAGCGGTTCGGCGATCACGCGCTCGCGAGCGGGAGCTGGTGGTGCACGGACAAATTCAATTCCCGCCGGATCGGATTCGCCGAGATGGTGTGACGGCAATCTGCGCGGTTTTGCGGCGGCGCCGGGCGGATTTTTGGTAGGAATATCTCTTGTATTGCCGGGGGAAAGGGAGTATAATGATCGCGCGGCGAAAGGCCGTACCTCTGCGCGCCGGTCCTGTGCGGCGGAGCGCGGGGAATCCTGATCGAGGTATCGTTTTTATGCAGACCCTTCTCGCGTTGTCCATCGCCATGATGACGGGGCTTCTGATGTCCCGTCTGACAAAAATCTGGAATCTTCCCGCCGTGACGGCGTATCTGGTCGCGGGGATCCTCATCGGTCCCTACTGCCTCGGCCGTCTCGGCCTTTTGGGGATCGGCTTCGTCTCGTCGGAGGACGTGGCGCACTACAACATCATCTCCGACGCCGCGCTCGGGTTCATCGCCTTTGCGATGGGCAGCGAATTCCGGCTCGAGGATCTCCGTCACATGGGCAAAAAGGTGTGCCTGATCGCGGTGTTTCAGGCGCTGGTCGCGACGCTCTTCGTGGACATCGCCCTCTGCGCGGTGCACTTTCTGATGCCGGGCCGCTTCCCGCTCTCCGCGGCGATCACGCTGGGCGCCATTGCGACGGCGACGGCTCCCGCGGCGACCCTCATGGTCGTGAAGCAGTATAAGGCGGACGGCCCCCTGACGCGGCTCCTGCTCCCCATCGTCGCGCTCGACGACGTGGTGGGCCTCGTGGTGTTCGCGGTGTCCTTCGGGATCGCGCGGGCGCTGGAGCACGGGACGGTGGACGTGGTGTCCGTGATCGTGAATCCCCTCGTGGAGGTGGCGGCGTCCCTGATCCTCGGCGCGCTGCTCGGCTTCCTCTTCCATTTTGCAGAGCAGTTCTTCCTCTCCCGCTCGAAGCGCATGAGCATTTCGGTGACCTTCGTCTTCCTCGCGGTCGCCCTGTCGATGCTCGAGGTGAAGATCGGCCCGGTGACGGTCGGGTTCTCGTCCCTCCTCGTGTGCATGATGATGGGCACGGTGTTCTGCAACCTCTGCGCGTTCTCGTCGGAGCTGATGGACCTCATGGATCGCTGGTCCGGGTCGATCATGGTGCTCTTCTTCGTCCTCTCCGGCGCGGGGCTCGAGTTCGCGGTCTTCCACGACTGGGCGATCATATTGGTGGGCATCGTGTACATCCTCTTCCGCTCCCTCGGCAAGATCGAAGGCGCGAAGGTCGCCGCGCAGATGACGCACTGCGAGCCGCAGATCCAGAAATACCTCGGGATCACGCTCCTCCCGCAGGCGGGCGTCTCCCTCGGCATGTCCCTGACGGCGATGTCGCTCGGCGAAACGGGCGTCATCATCCGCAACATCGCCCTCTTCGCCGTGCTCGTGTATGAACTCGTCGGACCTCTCATGACCCGGATCGCGCTCGAACGCGCCGGCGAAATCTCCGAGAAGCCCATCCCCCCGCGTCAGCAGGCGAAGCTCGACGCGAAGAAAGCCAAGGGCTGAGATTTGCGGGGGAGGAACTTTTGCAAAAGTTCCTCCCCCAGACCCCCTCTTCAAAAACTTTTCTGGCTTAGGAAAAGACGGCGCGATGCGTGCAGCGGTTTTCCGGTTTCCCGGACGGCGTCCCCCGGCGTTCGGGATCCCTCGCCGCACATCTCGGGTATTCCTTGAAACCGCTTGCGGTTTCTGCTACACTTCTTACTTCGACTGCGCTGCATTCAGAATTCTGCATTCTGCATTCTGAATTCTGCATTCCCGAAAGGCGGTATCTCATGAAAACCCGTCTCCTTCTTCTGGCGGTCCTTCTTCTTCTGGCCGCCGCGGTGGTGATCGTCTCGATCCGTCTGACGCCGCCCGCACAGGTGGTGGAGCCGGTCATGCCCGCTGAGGTGCCGGAGGGATATGCCGAGGAGAACAACTTCACCTTCAAGGAGGTCTTTGCCGAGGGAGAAGCGGTCGACGCGGCGGGGAACCCCGTGACGAGCGTGACGCACACCCTCGCGGAGTATGCAGGTCAGCCGGCCGCGGTGATCTTCTGGGCAAGCTGGTCGTCGGCCGGGCGGGAACAGCTCGGTGAGGCCGCAGCGATCGCCGGGGAATTCGACGGTCGGGCGGCGGTCCTTGCGATCAACGTCGGCAAGGCGGGGAAGGATTCCGAGAAGAAGGCGCGGATCGCGATGGGCGGTTACGATCTGCCGCTGTACATGGACAAGACGGGGGTCGTGACGTTCAACGTGACCTCCCCGCCGAAAACGGTGTTCTTCGACGCGATGGGCCGTCTTGCCGGCGAGGTGAACGGGCTCTGCCGCGCGGAAACGATCCGGGAAACGCTGGACGGGATGCTGGAGAAGTGAAGATCGAAGAGTGAAAAGAGAAGAGTTGTGGAAGAAATCCGTAAACGGATTTCATGGAAACCAAACGGCCGTGAAGCTGTATTTGACGTACAGCCGCACGGCCGGTTTTTATTCGTGGAGGATCGCGCGGACCTTTTCTTCCGCCCGGATGAATGGCGGGCGCGCGCGGAGGGGATCGAAGACCGGCTTCGCCATGCGGCCGAGAAGCCGCCGCGCATTGTCCATCCCCGCGCCGTTCATCGTATCGGCCTGCCCGCCCCGGAACAGAAGGCAGGTGAAGCGCGGGATCGCGTCGCCGTTCTGGACGGTGTGCCGGTCGATCACGACGGGTGCGAGATACTCGTGAAGGGCCAGAACGGCATCTGCGGCTTTCACAAGATGGGAAAGCGCCTCCTCCGTTTCTCCGCGTCCCGCACGGTACTCCGCCAGCTCTCCGTGGCTGAAGCAGACCGCGCCGTTCGCGAGCAGGTAGTTCCCGTCGAAGAGGAGCTCGAGAACCGCCAGCCGTTTTTCGTGGATCGCCGCCATCTCGCCCGCGTTGTAAAACCAATTCCCGTCGGCGTCCCGGCAGTTGAAGGTCATATTATCGAGGGCTTGGTTCAAAAAGAACTGCTTGTAATACTGGAACAGGGGGACGTCGTGTCTCCACAGGCAGATCGTGAACATCAGATTCTCCCGGGAGATCACGCAGGTCGGCATGGTCTCGGCCATCTCCGTCGCGCGGGCAAACTCCCCGCGTTCGCAGAAATGGAAGATCAGCGACTGCTTCGCGCTCTGCCGGAGCTCCTCGTCCGATGAATGGGCGAGGAGCTTTTCATACAGCGCGGCGGCGCGGTCGCCTAAGGCTTTCCGCTCCGATTCGCTCGCCTCGTCCCCGGTCGCGAGGACGCGGAGGACGTACGCCGTCTGTTCGGTCAGCTTCATGGAATCGGGGTAGCGGGCGAGGGCATCCTCGAGGAGGGCGAGAACGTCCCGCGGGGATTCGTTCCGGTCCTCCATACGCTCGGCTTCGGCGATGACGGCTTCGATCTTTTCCTCCTTGGAAGCGGGATCGATGCCGAAGAGGGTGTCGGCGGAGAGGCTGAGCGCGGAGCAGAGCCCGGGGACGAGGGCGATGTCCGGCATGGTTTTACCCTGCTCCCATTGGCTCACGGCGGAGAGGGTAACGCCGAGGAGGGAAGCGAGGTCTTCCTGCGTCATATCCTTCGAGCGGCGCGCGGCGCGGATGGTGGTTCCAAGATTCATGTTGTACTCCTGACGGTCGGTTTCGGTGATGATAACAGGATACCACATCCCCGGCAAATCTGCAAGAGAGCCGTTCTCGAAACGAGATTCCAGCGGGGCTGTAGAAATTCCAGCGGACATTCTGCATTCTGCATTCTGAATTCTGAATTCCATCAAAAAGGGCGGTCCATTGCTGAACCGCTCTTTTGTTTTTACTTCATCATCCCCGCGAGGAGATCCGCCGCGGCCGCGAGGGCTTCGGGGACTTTCGAGGGATCCTTGCCGCCGGAGGTCGCGCTGTCCGGACGTCCGCCGCCCTTGCCGCCGGTGATCGCCGAGACCGCGCCGAGGAGCTTGCCCGCATGGGCGCCCGCCTTGACCGCGTCAGCACCCGCCGCGCCGACAAAGTTGAGACGCTCGCCGTTCTTCACCGCGAGGACGACGACGATGTCCGCGTACTTGTCCTTGAACGTGTCGCACAGGGCGCGCGCGGAATCCATGCCGGCCTCACCGAGATCCGCCGCCACGAGACGCGCGCTCTTCACGGGCACGGCGCCTGCGAGAAGCGAATCCGCGCGGGAGGCCGCGATCTTCTGGTTGAGGGCTTCGATCTCCTTCTTCTGACGGCTGATCTCCGCGCCGAGAGCAGCTGCGCGCGCGGGCATGTCCGCCGGGGAACCGGCCTTGAGGGTCTTCGCCGTTTCGCCGATCAGGGCGTCGCGTTCGCCGATGAGCGTGAGGACGCCGCGTCCGGTGACTGCTTCGATCCGGCGCACGCCCGCCGCCACGGAGGATTCCGAGACGATCTTGAAGAGGCCGACGTTCGCGGTGTTCGCGCAGTGCGTGCCGCCGCATAGCTCGGTGGAGAAGTCGCCCATCTTCACCATGCGGACGACGGCGCCGTACTTCTCGCCGAAGAGTGCCATCGCGCCCGCCTTCTTCGCCGTCTCCATGTCGGTCTCGACCGTTTCGATCGGGAGCGCCGCGAAGATCGCCTCATTGACGGCGAACTCCACGTTCTGAAGCTCTTCCGGCGTCAGCGCGGAGAAGTGCGTGAAGTCGAAGCGCATCCGTTCGGCATTGACGAGCTGACCCGCCTGCTCGACGTGCGTACCGAGCTCCTTGCGCAGCGCGGCCTGCAGGAGGTGCGCCGCCGTGTGGTTGCGCCGGGTATTGTCGCGGATGACCTCGTCGATGTGCGCGAGGACCGTGTCGCCGACGGAGAGCACGCCCTGCTGCACCGTGGCGTGGTGGAGGAAGATGCCGTCGGACTTCTTCGTGTCGTTGACGGTGAGGAGCACGCCCTGTTTCCGGGTGAGGATCACACCGCAGTCGCCCGCCTGTCCGCCGGATTCCGCGTAGAAGGGCGTCTTGTCGAGGACGATCATGCATTCGCCCTCGGAGATCTCGTCGACGGGGCCCTCTTCCGTGAGGATGGCGAGGACCTTCGCTTCGGTCTCGGCCTCGGTGTAGCCGGTGAACACGGTCGCCGGGAGGGAGGCGAGGGCGGTCTTGTCAGTGCCGGCCCAGCCGGAGATGTTGGCGCGGGCGGCGCGGGCTCTGTCGCGCTGTTCCTTCATGAGGGCGGCGAAGCGCTCGTTGTCGATCTCGAGGCCCGCTTCTTCGGCGATCTCACGGGTGAGGTCGACCGGGAAGCCGTAGGTGTCGTAGAGGCGGAAGCTGTCGTCGCCGGAGAGCAGGGTCCTGCCCGCGGCCTTCGCGTCGGCGATCAGCTCGCCCAGCTTGGAGAGGCCGGCGTCGATGGTGGCGTTGAAGCGGTCCTCTTCCATCGACATGACCTTCTTGATATAGGCGGCCTTTTCACCGAGCTCGGGGTAGCCCGCGACGTTCTCCGCGATCACCACGTCGCAGACGTCCGTGAGGAATTCCCGGTCGATGCCGAGGAGCTTGCCGTGACGGGCGGCCCGGCGGAGGATGCGGCGCAGGACGTACCCGCGGCCCTCGTTCGACGGGATGACGCCGTCGGAGATCATGAAGGTCGCGCCGCGCACATGGTCGGTGATGACGCGGATGGAGACGTCGCGGTCGTGATCCTCGCCGTAGGGCTTGCCGGAGATCTCGACGACCTTGTCGAGGATCTTGCGCACACCGTCGACTTCGAACATGTTGTCGACGCCCTGCATGACGCACGCGAGGCGTTCGAGACCCATGCCCGTATCGATGTTCTTATGCTCGAGGGTTTCATAGGTGCCGTCGCTCATGCGGTTGAACTGCGTGAAGACGTTGTTCCAGATCTCCATATAGCGGTCGCAGTCGCAGCCGGGCCGGCAGTCGGGCTTGCCGCAGCCGTACTTTTCGCCGCGGTCGAAGTAGATCTCGGAGCAGGGGCCGCAGGGGCCGGTGCCGTGTTCCCAGAAGTTGTCCTCCTTGCCGAGGCGCGTGATCCGGTCCGCCGGGACGCCGATCGTCTTGTTCCAGAGATCGAACGCCTCGTCGTCCTCTTCATACACGGACGGGAAGAGCTTCTCCGGCGGGATCTCGAGGGTGACGGTCAGAAATTCCCACGCCCACGGGATCGCCTCCTTCTTGAAATAGTCGCCGAAGGAGAAGTTGCCGAGCATCTCGAAATAGGTGCCGTGACGGGCGGTGTGGCCGACGCGCTCGAGGTCGGGCGTGCGGATGCATTTCTGGCAGGTGCAGACGCGGTGGCGCGGGGGCTCGACTTCGCCGGTGAAGTATTTCTTCATCGGGGCCATGCCCGCGTTGATGAGCAGGAGGGATTTGTCGTCCTGCGGGATGAGCGAGAAGGACGGGAGGCGCAGATGTCCCTTGGACTCGAAGAAGGAGAGGAATTTCTCTCTCAGGTCATTGACAGAGGTCCATTGCATGGGTGGATGCTCCTTTATATCGTGATGGGATTTCATTGGCATACAACATTTTATTATAGCATGACTTTTCGGAAAAGTCAAGGGAAAAGTGAAGGGAGTGGCAGGAGGGAGGAGGCGAGCTCACCGTTGGCAAGCCCGCGAAGAGCGGGTTTGATCGATTATCCAGCTTGCGCGGTTTCGTTTACGCCGTTTATTCGGCCTGCGCACTAACGTTTGCGGGGATGTACAGCGAAATCACTTGTTTTTTTCGCCTGCGCGGCTGGCGGACAAGAGGCCTTCACGGCCGGCCTCTTGTCAATCACCGCCGCCCAAGGCCGTTCCCGCCTTGGGAATCCACCCTCAACGTGCGTACCTCGGATTCTCTTGTACCTTTGCTCAAT
>JAFPWV010000195.1 GCA_017412675.1 Clostridia bacterium | reverse complement strand
GCCGTGGGGCCGCCGACGTCGTGGATGTAGCCCTTGAAACCCGGCTGCCGGGTCAGGAGCCGCCCCTCCTCCAGGATGGAGCGCTTGCTGCGCGCGGTGACGATGCGGCCCTGATGGAAGGTGAGCGCGCAGAAGCTGCACGCGCCGAAGCAGCCGCGCACCGACGCGATGGAAAAGCGGACCTCGGTGATCGCCGGAACGCCGCCCATCGGCTCGTACATCGGGTGATGGGTGCGGGCGTAGGGAAGGGCATAGACCGCGTCCAGCTCGTCCCTTTCGAGCGGGGGCTGGGGCGGGTTGATGACGAGCATCTTGTCGTCGTAGTATTCGACCACCGCCTTGCCGTTCACCGCGTCGTTGTTCCGGTACTGGATGCGGAAGGCGGCGGCGTAGGCGGCCTTGTCGGTCTTGAGCTCCTCGTAGGTGTAGCCGTTCGGCTGTCCGTCCTCGTCGAGCCCTTCGGCGCAGGGGAAGGCGAGCTTGTCGCCGGGCTTCGTGAGATACGCCGTCCCGCGCACGTCGTGGATCTTCTTCACGGGGACGCCCCGGTCGAGCAGCTCCGCGAGGCGGACGACCGATCGCTCGCCCATGCCGTACATGAGGATGTCGGCGCGGCTGTCGATCAAAATGGACCGGCGGACGTTGTCTCCCCAGTAGTCGTAGTGCGCCGCGCGGCGGAGGGACGCCTCCAGCCCTCCGATGAGGATCGGCACGTCGCCGTACGCCTCGCGGATGCGGTTGCAGTAGACGATGGTCGCGCGGTCGGGACGGAGACCCGCTTTACAGCCGGGGGAATAGTAGTCCTCGCTGCGGCGCTTCTTCGCGGCGGTGTAGTGGGCGACCATGGAATCGACGTTCCCGGCGGACACGAGGAAGCCGAGACGGGGCTTGCCGAAGCGCTTGAACGGCTCGGCGGACCGCCAGTCCGGCTGGCAGAGCATGGCGACCGAGAAGCCGTGCGATTCGAGGACGCGGGAGATGATCGCGGCGCCGAACGAGGGGTGATCGACGTATGCGTCGCCGTTGACGTAAACGAAATCCGGCTGACCGGAGAGCTCCTCGGGCGTGACGGGGAGAAAGTTCGGATTGATCTGCATGGCGGCCCTCCGCCCCTTTATCATTTCTCTGTTAATCATAGCACAGAATCGGTTCGGTGTCAAGAACGGGACACAAGAAGGGGAGGGGATGAAACGAATGAATTCTTTCTTCTGAAATCCCGAATTCCTCATTCCTCTTGCATTCCCTCCCGTTATGCGGTATAATAAAGAAAATCCTCCGTTTGAAACGCAGGCACCATGTCATCCTTCCTTCTGAAACTCATCGCGGCGGCGTCCATGCTGCTCGACCACACGGGCATTCTGTTCTTCCCGGGGCGCGACATCTTCCGCATCCTCGGACGCCTCGCCTTCCCGCTCTTCGCCTTCTGCATCGCGGAGGGCTTCCGGTACACCCGCAGCCGGTGGAAATACTTCCTCCGCATCTTCGTCCTCGGCACCCTCTGTCAGATCGTCTACACGATCGCCGAGCGCGATTTCTACCTCGGCATCCTCATCACGTTTTCCCTCTCGATCGCGCTGATGGCCGCGCTGGACTGTGTGAAAACCGCGCTCCGCGGGGAGAAAAGCGCCCTGGCAAAGGGGCTCGAGCGGCTCCTCGGCTGCGAGATCGGCGAGACGGCGGACCGCGCACTCACCACGGCGGTCTTCGTCGCGGGGTGCTTCGGCGTCTTCTGGCTCACGACCGCGGTAAAGGTCGATTACGGCTTCTTCGGCGTGATGCTCCCGGTCACCTGCTCCCTCTTTGAGGAGCGGGCGCAGCGGCTCGTGATGTTCACGGCGTGTCTTCTCTGCCTCGCGGTCTCCGAGACCGGCTGGCCGATCCAGTACTGGTCCCTGCTTGCCGTGCCGCTTTTGATCCTGTACAACGGCAAGCCCGGGAAGGTGCGGATGAAATACTTCTTCTACATCTTTTATCCTCTGCATCTCGTGATCCTCTACGGGATCTCGATGCTCCGGTGACGGTATGACGTATTTGTTTTTCGATCTGGACGGAACCCTGACGGACCCCTTCGAGGGGATCGCCAATTCCATTGAACACGCCCTCCGCCGGATGGGGAAGCCCCTCCCGGAGCGGGATTTCCTGCGCCGCTTCATCGGCCCGCCCCTCATCCCCTCGTTCCGGGAATTTCTCGGGATGACGGCGGAAGAGGCGGATGCCGCGCTCGCATACTACCGCGAGTATTTCAGCACCCGCGGGCTCTTCGAGAACGAGCCCTATCCCGGGATCGCGGAGGCGCTCCAACGCATCCGGGCCGCGAGCTATGTCACGGCGGTCGCAACGTCGAAGCCGGAGGCATTCTCCCGGCGCATCCTCGCGCATTTCGGCCTCGCGGGGGACTTCGACGAGATCTGCGGCGCGTCCCTCGACCAGTCGCGGACCACGAAGGCCGAGGTGATCCGCGCGCTTGTCGACCGGCTGGCGGAGAGGGACGGCGTTTCCCCCGAGGAGATCCGGCGCCATGCCGTGATGATCGGCGACCGGATGCACGACGCGGAGGGGGCGGCGCTCTGCGGGATCCCGGCCCTCGGCGTCCTCTGGGGCTACGGGAGCAGGGAAGAGCTTTGCGAGGCGGGGTGCCGGACGGTATTCGAGACGCCCGAAGACCTCGCCGCCCATTTCTGCCCGAAGAGCTGAGAATCCACCCAAATCATGACGAAAAGGAGGCGGCCCCGATGAAAAAGCGCACGGCGGTCCTGTTGGCATTTTTGCTTCTTCTCTCCGTGATGTTCCCGTCCTGCG
The DNA here is from genome assembly GCA_017412675.1 of Clostridia bacterium. GTDB lineage: Bacteria > Bacillota > Clostridia > Oscillospirales > CAG-272 > UMGS1696. The sequence continues at coordinate 28,387 of JAFPWV010000195.1, read as the reverse complement.
GTCTGAAGGCGGACGAAGCGTCGGAGACGGCCGGGGTGTCGCGCCTCGTGACGACGGATTACCCCGTGAAGACCGCGCGCACGCCGCATGTGACAGGTTCGTATGCCCCCGAGATCACCGTGATCCAGTCGCGCGACGAGCTCATCCGGTATGTGTCGGTGTACGAGAAGTGCTACGATTTCCTCGACGAGACCGAAGAAATGTTCTATGACATCGTGTCGGGGTACAAGGAGGACTATTTCACCTCGCAGGCGCTCGTGATCTGCGTGATCCATTCGGCGAATTCCTCGATCCGGTACACGTCGGAGGGGATCGGGCGCAGCGGGGACGAGTACCTGCTCCGGGTCCGGGTCACCGCGCCGACCATGGCTGCCGCCGAGGAGACGGACTGGCATCTCTTCCTCGAGGTCCCGGACAGCAGCCCGTTTTTGCGCGACTCCGCCGTCCTGAAGGTGCGGTACGTCGAGAAGAGAGGATACTGAGGGAATTCAGAATTAAGAATTCAGAATTAAGAATGACGGCGTGCGGTGCGGAAACGATGTCGTTTCACTCTGCACCAAAAAACGGTCGTACGGCGGCACATCATGGCTCGCTTCACGACCGTTTGATTTTTGAAACCGCTTGCGGTTTCTACCTCAATTCTGAATTCTGAATTCTTAATTCTGAATTCTCTCTTCTCTACATGTCCTCGATCGCCAGTTGATACGCTCCTCTCGCCCAGAGGATCCATTTCGCGCGGTCGAGGGGATTGACGCCGCGGCGTGGATTGATATGTTCTTCGCCGTCGTGACAGTCGCGGTAGCCGTAAAACGACGCGCTGAGGACCGCCTTCCCGGACGACCACGACGCCAGCTTCACCGGGAATTCCATCGAGGTCGCCGCCGGGACGATCGCTTCGAGCGAAATGCTGTCCCCGAAGAAGAGCGGCGTGTCGTATTCCCCGCGCATCCGCAGGATCTCCCCGGTGATCTTCCCGGCGAGGTGGGACGGCGCGGAGATCCGCATCCGGAGCAGCGGCTCGAGCAGCATCACCCCGATGTCGCGCAAACCGTTCATGAAGGCCATCGGCGTGCAGACGAAGAAGTCGAGCGGATGGGTGTGGATCGTGTGGTGCTGACCGCCGACGAGGGTGCAGCGGAAGTCCGTCACCTCCCAGCCGTACAGCCCCTGCTCGAGGCATTGATAAAACGACGTGCGGATGTGCGTCTGGTAGCGGTAGAAGCATTGATTCGACGGCAGCTTCCCGTGGTACGAGACCCCGTACCCGCGCGGCATCGGCTCGAATTTGAACTGCACGACCGCCCAGCAGGGCTTCGGCATCGTGTAGTCCGCATAGCCGTAGCCAACCCCCGCGGGCGTCTCCTTGTAGATGACCGTCGGCGGGGAGAAGGACGGCGCGATCCCGTAGCGTTCCCGGAGCAGCGCGTCGAGGATCTCGAGCTGGATCGACCCGGTCGTGGAGATCGTGATCTCCCGCTGGCCGTTCTCCCATTTCGCGTCGATGTAGGGCTCCTCCTCCGTGAGCTCGGCGAGCGCGGCGGCGAGGGGCGGGACCTTCTCGGGGTCGCCGTCGGCAGGCGTCGCCTTCACGCGCAGGAAGGGAGCGGTGAGCCGGGCGGATTCCCCGAGGGCGAGCGAGCCGACGAAGTGGCCGGCCTTGGCGGAGGGAAGACCGCAGAGCGCGGCGATGTCCCCGCCTTCGACCTCTCCCGCGTCGGTGTAGCGTCCGCCTGTGAATTTGCGGATCTGCGAGACCTTTTCCGAGACGGGGGGCTTTTCCGCGAGCGCGACGGCGTCGTCCTCCTCTCCGTCCGGGTTGCGGCGGCGGGGATCGTCGGGCGGCACGAGCGTCACCTCGTCGCGGTTCACGATGCGGCCCCCGAAGAGGCGGACGTGCGAGATCTTGCCCATCGCGCGGTCGTGCTCGATCTTGAAGATGATCCCGGAGAGCCCGTCCGTGGCGCGTCTTTCGGCGGACGGCATGAAGGAGATGAGAAAATCGGCGAGCGCATCGACGCCGACGCCGAGCTTGGCCGATCCCGCGAGGACCGGGACGATGCGGCAGTCCGAGATGCCCGCGCGGACCTTCGCCTCCGCCGTTTCATGGAGCAGGGCGGCATCCGTGAGAAAGGCGTCGGCGGCCTCGTCGTCGGTGTCCGCGAGGACCTCGGTCACGCGCGCGTCGAACGCGTCCCCCGCAAGGGTCGAGACGGTCACGGCGTCGGTCCCCAGGCCGGAGACGGCGGAGAGGGGCAAAAAGAGCCGGTCGGACGCGATGCGGCTCAGATCGGCGAGGACGGCGTCGATGTCCGCTCCGGCGCGGTCGGTCTTGTTGACGAAGACGGCGTAGGGCAGTTTTTCCTCGGCGAGCGCGCGGAGGATGTTCTCGGTGTGCGCGCGGACGCCCTCTGCCGCGGAAACGACCACGACGGCGTAATCGAGGGCGGCGAGGGAACGCTCGACCTCCCCCGCGAAATCGACGTGGCCGGGGGTGTCGACGAGGTTGACGGTCACGCCCCGGAAGGAGGCGGTCGCCGTGGCGGTGCGGACGGAGATGCCGCGTCTGCGCTCGACGGCGAGGGAATCCGTTGCGGTGGTGCCGTCGTCGACGTTGCCCGCGGACCGGAGGGTACCCATCCGATAGAGGAGCTGCTCCGTCAGGGTGGTCTTCCCCGCGTCCACATGGGCGAGGATGCCGATGTTGTGATAGATGTTCTCCATGCGGTTTTCCGTTATCAGACGAAATTTGATTTATTATACCGCAAATCGGGGGAAAGGTCAAGAAATTTTCACCGAAACGCTTCGAAAACAAAAAGAATGCGTGAAAAAGTTTGGAAAGCATACTTGTCAACGAGTATCAAATGTGCTATAATAACTCTGAATCTTGATCTTCCATGAGAGCACGCCGAACGAACTATCAGAGGAGAAGTATATGCATACCTTCCCGAAACACAGGGCTGCCTTATTCATGACAGTGCTTTTCTGCATCATGATGCTGGCAGCAGTTCTGCCCGTGGCGTCGTTCGCTGTAACGACAGACGGAAAAGCCGTTTTGACATTTTCAGCAGATACGCACAGCACAGTAAACAATGAGTCGGCGGATCGTTTGAATGCAAGGATCGACAATAAGCAGGAGGATGATCCGGCTTCTGCCTGTGAACATGTGTGGGGTGAGTGGAGTGAGACAACAACGCCAACATGTACGAATGCGGGCGAAGAAACGAGAGAATGCTCCGTTTGTCACGAAACGGAAACAAGAGTGATTCCTGCGCAGCACGAACTGGAGGAGCATGCGGCGGTTGAACCCACTTGCACAACCCCCGGCAGTATTGCGTATTATGCTTGCAACCGTTGCCATCAGAGTTTTAAAGACGCAGCAGGCACGGAGCCTATTATGAGCAGTGGTTGGAATCTTGTCGACCACTTGGAGGCAGGCAAGAGGTATGTCATTACATATAACGATGGCGAGAAATTATATGCAATGAAATTGGTCGGTGAGAGTTATTATAAAAGTGTTCAGTTCAAGGAAATTACACAAGATGATCTTACCGATGAATTAGAAGTTGAATTCCAATGGATTACAGAAGACGCAGGGGATGGTTACTATATTCACTCGGCAAAAGAGAATACATATTTGAGCCACACAGATAGCAAAGTCCAGTATATCACAACTGATGGAAGCGAAGTTTGGCAATACGCCGATGGTCATCTCTTTTATGTGAGTTCATCAGATACTGTTTATTCTGTCAGCGGTTTGAATACATACAGCTACCCTTCTTTGAGTGCATATTCATCAGTTCAGATAGATCTTTATGTTTATAACGAGTCTGACGATGAGCTTACGATACCTGCACGTGGGCACCACATTGTTTTTCACGACGCCAAGGAAGCCACCTGCACGGAAGACGGCAGCCTTGCATATTGGATGTGTGATCGTGAAGGCTGCGGAAAGTGTTATCGTGATGCAAACGGCGAACAGGAGATAGCAGAGAGCAGCTTGGTGATCGCTGCAGTCGGCCACACACCCGGGGAGCCAGAAGAAACGAACAGAGTCGAAGCGACCTGTACAACGGCAGGCAGCTACGACAGCGTTGTGTGTTGTTCCGTTTGTCACGAGGAAATTAGCAGAGAAACGGTAACGATTCCCGCGCTTGGGCATGATTTTGGCGAGTGGACGCAGGCGACTGCCCCGACCTGCACAGAAGTGGGAGAAGAGACAAGGCATTGTACGCGTTGCAGCGCAGCAGACACACGGTCGGTCGATGCGCTGGGACATGAATGGACGCTGAGATTTGAATGGGCAGAAACCGGCGACGGCGTGACAGCGGATGCGGTTTATTCTTGTGCGAACAACGAGCAACACGTCTGCAGAGTCTCGGCGGACGTGAAAGAGCTGGAAAATGAAGAAATACAGCCAACCTGCACAGAGGGAGGAATGAAGAAATACTCTGCAGCAGCATGGGGCAGAGCCTCCCGGTTCACGGATGGAGATGAGTACATCATTACCATCATGAACAACGATAAAGAGTATGCGATATGTCTTGATGGCTTTGATGTCAGCTTCGCACAGTTTGACATCGAGAATCTCGAAGGCATAGATGCCGAGTACAAATGGGCTGTTGATAAACTTGACACAGATGAATACGCAGCACTGAGCGTTTGTAATGACGGTTATAATTATAATTACATGATAAAGGGTACTGCCGCAAACACAGATGATAGTGTTGTTTACTATATTGCGATCCAAAAAAGCAGCGCCCCTGAATCATTTAAAAAATGGCAATATCAGGACAATCATCTCTATTGTAAAGGCGGATTCGTTGTCAGCGGGATCGACGATGATGGCCGGATCACATTGAGTACGGACGCAGACGAAGCGGCGACCGTCAGACTATATGCATGGACGCGTGGTGATAAAACGGTCGAGATCCCTGCGACGGGGCATACGCCTGCCAAAGCAGTCCGCGAAAACGAAGTGCCGGCGACCTGCATAGAGGCGGGCAGCTATGACGAAGTGGTTTACTGCTCCAACTGCGGTAATGAGTTGAGCAGAACACCGATGACGAGCACTGCGCTTGGTCATGACTGGGGCGATTGGACGCAAATGTTTGCTCCCACCTCAACCGAAGCTGGCGAGGAGCAGAGAGCATGTTCCAGATGCTCTGCAAAAGAGGTCAGACCGATACCTGCAACAGCGGCAATTCGGGTTCTCGGCCACACCTTGACACTCAAAGGCGAAATTGGTTTTAATACCTATCTGTTGTTCAGCGATGACATATTGCATGCTTCGGAGGATTATCAGGTAGAGTACTGGAAAAACGGCAAGAACGGAACAAAGGTCTTTGAGAAAAAAGTATCCGAGGTTACCCCCGTAACCAAAAAGAGCGGTGAAAATGAGTATCTTGCGTATGGCTTCTCCGTTGTGGCGTACGCAAAGGAAATGGATACTGTCTTCACAATGCGGATTAAAGAAATGAGTACCGGTCGATATATTGACTTTACGAACAGCAATGGCGCCGTCATCAGCGGAGACGCCGGGCTTGATTACAGAATCAATGACTACCTTAACGACAGACTCAATAACAGCACGAACACCAAGATGATAGCATTGGCACAGGCTATGAAAGACTATGGTGTGTACGCAAAGCATTATTTGGACGTGCTGCACGGGGAAACCGAACCGCTTCCCGATGTGGAAGGATTCGTCACGATTTCGGCAGATACGATGAACCCTTATGCCTATCGCCGGCCCGATGATATTGAGGATTTCACTTACGAAGGGACAACCTTGGTACTGGAAGAAGATACGACCTTCCGTATGTATTTCCGTTCGGAAAACAAGAATCGTCTCATCATAACAGTCGCTGATATTGATGAGCCGTTGACGATAAACGACGGAAAAGGACAGTATGAAGGGATGTATTACGTTGAGATAAAGAATATCTTCGCGAAAAACCTCGACAAAATGTATGACTTTACCATTTCAAACGGTTCGGAGGAGACAACGGCACATCACGGACCGTTCGGATATGTATCTTGGGCTCTTACGTCAGGCAGTCCGGATTTGCAATATGCGATGATGGCTCTGTATCATTATAATCAGATGGCGAAAGACTATTTCAACTGACAGAAAGGAGGATATGATCATGAAAGAAGAATATGAAAACCTTGAAATCGAAGTGATCGAGTTTCAAACGGAAGACATCATTACCAATAGCTGTACTGAAGAAACTGACTTAGGCGGATAACTATTAACAAAAAGCTGTTTGTGAACATGAAGAAAATAGTGGCAGTAGTTTTGGCTTCTCTGTTTTGCACGATATGCTGTTTTCCAGTATCGGCCATGGAAGACGAGACGGAGATGACCGGCGGTTTTAAACCCATCGGGATGGACTCTTTGGCGCCGGATGCTTCTGATGCTTCGGCGCCGGAGCCGCAGCCCGAAACCGATTTTGCGATTTCCATTTTAGATGATTCTCCCGGAAATAACGAAACGGAGCTCAGTCTGGAACCTGAGGACAACGCAGGCGATGCAGACCTCATACCTGAGTATGAAACGGCATACGAACCGCAGGAATTGCCGGAACAATTTGAAAGGAATGAGCAGCCCGAACAAACGGAATCACCCGAGACCCAGTTTGCCGATGCCGCGATGATCAGCGAGACGTATCAGCACGCAGTCGCTTCTATGGCGGAGGACGGGATCCTGATCGGGTTTGAAGACGGCAGCTTCCGTCCGACGAATACGCTCACGAGAGAGCAGGGAACAAAAATCATTGCTTATCTCCTTCTTGGAGCAGAAGGTGCCGAGACCTTGAGCTGTGACAAAAACCCATATACCGATGTGTGGATTTACCGCTGGTCGGCACCCGTCATTGTCTGGTGCACGGAACAGCATATCCTGCATGGCATGGGGGATGGAACCTTCCGGCCGGATGATATCCTGACGGGAGCTCAGTTTGCGAAGATGCTGCTGTGCGCTTTCAAACTCGGCGATCCGGAACGGTATGTCGGAAACGATTGGCTGGTTCACGTGTTGGAAGACGGCGATCAGATCGGATTGTTCGTCGGAGACGATGGCATGAAAAACAATGTCCCGCTCCAACGTCAACAAGCAGCTTTGCTGGCTGAGAATGCCAGAAAAGCTGCCCGACCATGATTTGATGGCAGGGTGTTTTGGCATCCTGCCATTTATCCATGCTTTTGATGGAAGGAGACACTGCAGATAGTGAACATTATCGAAAGCGGCGACAAGCGCGTTATAGGAATACTCGGCCGAAAACTGCATCCAGATAAACACTACCGCCTTTCCGATTATACCTTTTCCTTTTCTACAGGACATAGCCATCTGATCCGCAGCATGCTGACCGGAGTGACAGCATCGTTTTCAGATACCGAATGGAGCCTTTTGGAAAGCGCAAAAAAACATCCAGTCGCCGGCAGGCAGCTTTTGGATGCAGGCCTTGGAGAACTGATGCAAAGCTGTTTCTTCATCGAAGAAGGCGCGGAGGAATATCGGCGGTATGAACTTGCGCTGTCCGTTTTGAAAACGATGTCCCGTGAGAAAAAAGGTACGAAAACTTACACGATCTTACCGACTACCGGATGCAATGCCCGCTGTGTCTATTGTTACGAAGAAGGAATGCCCGTCCGCACCATGACCAACGAAACGGCGGATCAAGTGGCAGCGTTTATCGACAGAACGCGTTGGCAGGACGAGGTCAAGCTGATTTGGTTTGGCGGTGAACCGCTTGCGGCAAGTTCGGTCATATCCCGGATATGTGGCAGACTGAAGGGAAGAGATATTCCCTTCCGTTCCAGGATCGTGACAAACGGAACGATGCTGACATCGGAAATGATCGAAGAAGCTGTAGCATTATGGCATCTGGAGTCCGCTCAGGTATCTGTCGACGGAACACGGGAGGATTACGAATCGAGGAAACGATATGTCTTCCCTTCGATGCATCACTATGATGCCATGATGCGTGCGGTCAATCTGTTGTTAGAACGGGGAATTCGGGTCACGCTCCGCTGCAATTATGACGGAGGGAATTTTGCCGGGTTGAAAGAATTCTTCGACGATGTCAAAGCGCGCTTTGGAGAGGCGGATAAGTTGTCCGTCTATCCTGCCATGTTGTTCCAGACAAAAGAAGATGAAAAATGTGTTGATTTGTACCGGGAAGCACAATCGCTGTATGCTTATATCCGAGAGTTGGGATTAAATCGTCCGGAGACTGAGAATAAAACTTTTGCGCTGAAAACAAATCACTGCGAGGCGGATGCGGGCGATAAAAGCGTACTTATCGATCCGGATGGATTGCTGTATCACTGCGAACACCTGCCGGGAAATCGTTCATTTGGCACTATCTTCGATCCTGCCGCTCAGGTATTCAGCGATGACCGGGCAAATCTGCCGATTCATGAAACCTGCAAAGCCTGTTCGTTTCTGCCTGAATGTACACCATTCTTTCGGAACGGATGCCCGGATTGGTTTGCCTATTGCCGTGAATTCAAGCAGATCGAAGCGGAAGCGTCTTTGCGCAGACTCATAACAAGTGGACATACGGCTGTTCACATGGAATCGGGAGGGACAGATTGACCGGACTGTACCGTCTCGGAGATCGGAACATTCTCATTCATTCGATCTTCCAGCACATACACCAATACTGCACACAATACCAATCCGACGGTGTCCCCGACTTCACCGTCACCATCACCCCCGCCGACATCGCCTTCGAGCGGGAGCGCGCGACGCGGAACTGTGAGGACGACTACCTCGAAACTCTCGCCGTTTACCGCAAGATCGCGGAGAAGATGCCGGATTACGACACGGTCCTGATGCACGGCTCGGCGGTAGCGGTCGACGGAGAAGCGTTTCTCTTCGCCGCGCCGTCCGGAACGGGGAAATCCACCCACACCAGATTGTGGCGCGAGGTTTTCGGGGAGCGCGCGGTGATGGTCAACGACGATAAACCGCTCGTCCGGATCGCGGAGAATGGCGCGACGGTCTATGGCACCCCATGGAACGGGAAACACCACCTTGACTCGAACATCGCCGTCCCGCTCCGGGCGATCTGCCTGCTCGAACGGGATCAAACCAACCACATTCACGAAATCACACCGCAGGAAGCCCTTCCCGCTCTTGTTCGCCAGACATACCGGCCGCTTGATCCTGCCGCCATGGTGAAGACGCTCACGCTTTTGGATCGGCTGAAATCCAATACCCGCTTTTACCGCCTCGGCTGCAATATGGAACGCGAGGCGGCACAGGTCGCATACCGCGGCATGAAAGGACAACCATGAAACTCAACAAGGACTTTATTCTCCACATCGCCGACGGCGAAACCCTCCTCGTCCCGACCGGAAACGCGAAGTTTTCCGGCATCGTGCGGGGAAACAAGACCCTCGGGGCGGTCCTCGAGCAGCTCCGGAACGAAACAACGGAAGAGGAGATCGTTGCCGCGCTGAAGGCTCGTTTCGACGCGTCGGAAGAGGTGATCGCGCGGGACGTGAAAAAAGCCATCGAAACGCTTAATCGGATCGGAGCAATCGATGGGTAAAGCCCAACTGGCCGAACTGGAGAAACACGGGAAGTATTTCAGCGTCCCCAAGGGGGTCAGTATGAGGCCCATGATCGACAACAAACAGGGAATTGTTGAAATACACAAACTGGACCGTCCGGCAAAGCGGTACGATCTCGTGCTGTATATTCGCGGAGAAGAGCAGGGCGTGATCCACCGTGTTCTGCGGGTCCGGGAAAATGATTATGTGATTGCCGGGGACAACTGCTGGAGAAAAGAATATGTTCCCCATCATCGCGTGGTCGGTATTGCGGTTCGCTTCTACCGAAAGGGCAAGTGGATCGAAATCACGAATCGAGGGTACCGCCTGTATGTGTGGGTGTGGACCAACCTGTTTTTCATCCGACGTCCGCTGTTTTACCTGCGGGACAAACTGAAGGCTGCAATCAACAGAATACGAAGATGACACAAAACGAATACACCGAAGCATGTTTGAATGTGGTTTATCTCGCTGCCTGCGCTGTGAAAGAAGAGCCCCCGAATGCGGACCGCGTCGCCGGGATGGACCTTGCGAATCTGTTCACGGCAGCGCAGCAGCATCTCCTGACGGGGATCGTTGCCATCGCGCTCGAACGTGCGGGCGTGAAGGATGATGCGTTTGCGCAGGCCAAGGGAAAGGCTATCCGCAAGGTGATGCTTTTCGACGCAGAGCGGACTGCGGTCCTCGATGCGTTTGAGGAAGCCGGGATCTGGTACATTCCGCTGAAAGGCGCCATTCTGAAGGATCTGTATCCGAAGATCGGGATGCGGCAGATGGCGGACAACGATATCCTTTTCGACGTATCCCGCGACAGGGATGTCCGTGCGATCATGGAGCGTCTCGGCTATCAGACAGAGCGCTTCGATATGAGCAATCATGACATATACCACAAGCCGCCCGTCTTGAATTTTGAAATGCATCGATGCCTGTTCGGAGCAGGGCATGAGCGGCAATTATGCACCTACTATACCGATGTGAAGTTCCGGCTTATCAAGGATGAGGGGAACGCCTTCGGATATCATTTCAGCGCGGATGACTTTTATATTTACCTGATCGCACATGAATTCAAGCATTATTCCGGCGGCGGTACGGGACTCCGGTCCCTTCTGGATACTTATGTATATCTCACGAAGAAGGGCGACGCGCTGAACTGGGCATATATTGCAGAGGAGCTTGATAAGCTCGGGCTGGCAGACTATGAACCGAAAAACCGCAGTCTCGCCCTTCATTTGTTCTCCGGCGAAGAGCTGACCGGGGAGGACCGGGAAATGCTCGAATACATCCTGTCCTCCGGGACTTACGGGACAACGAAGCACAGCGTCGAGAACGCGGTGGCGAAGCACGGGAAGATCGGTTACGTTTTTACCCGTGCGTTTCTGCCGTATCACAGCATGTGTACGCTTTATCCGATCCTGAAGAAGCTCCCATTCCTGCTGCCGTTTTGCTGGGTGCACCGGTGGATCGACGCGCTGATCCATAAACGCAAAAAGGTCGCGTATCAGTGGAAGACCGCGATGAAGGTTGGCAAAAAGACGTGACTGTCATGCCTTTGTGCAAAATCGGCCTTACTTCCATTGCTCCTGAATGACTTGTGAACAAAAATTCATAAAACCTCCGGTGTTTTTGCGCTTTCCGTATTGACGCCGGGGATTGTTTTTGATACAATAATACTGTATCGCGATGTGCTGTATCTGTTTTGGACTTCGTTCACATGCAGAAGGAACATCGCTCGCGGAAAATTTGGAAAATACAGAACCAGAGAACAGGAGAATACATCATGAAAAAACGGTTGGTTTCTTTGGCGTTGGCGCTGATCATGATCGTCGGTCTGATGCCGACACTCGCAATGCCGGCAGAAGCGGCGACAGCGCCGACAAATTTGCGACTTGAGCCGACGGAAACGAATGGCATACCTGCGCAAATCGATGTTTTCAAGGCGCGTGTCCAGACAGGTGGAACTTCGTGGAATCCCAGCTATTCTGAGATATATCAGATATACCTGCCGGGTAATGTTAATGCGACGAACTGCTTCCTTTCGTGGGATGGTGACGCTAAAGCTACTGTGGACAACAAGACCTATCCCAGCGGTGAATGCCCTGTTCCTGAGCTGAACACAGAAACCACATACACATTCACCGATGGTACATCACTTCAGGTTATTGCCTATCAGGGCTCCGCAAAAGTTACTCCCGTTTTCATCATCGTCGATGAAAGCGATGGCAAACCAACCATCGCCCAAATGGACGGAGATCCTGATCATGAGGTAACTTGTTCCGGCACCATCTTCATCGATGGCAAAGAGTATGGAATGAGCAAGATTAAGGGTCGCGGGAATTACACATGGAAAATGTCGCAAGACAAGCGCGCCTATAACATTACCTTAGATGAAAAAATACAGTTTCCCGGCCTCGTCTCCATTGCTACCAAAAAGTGGTCAATCCTTTCTGAAATTGGCGATCACAGCTTGTTGTGCAACCGTTCCGGCTTCTATCTGGCCAATAAAATGGGTATTGGCCAAGATACCGCTTCTGTGGATGTGTGGATGAACGGCGAATATCAAGGTTGCTATACCATCACACCCAAATACGATTCTTTCGTCGCAAAGAACGGTTATCTCATCGAAAATGACAACTATAGGGAAACGCTTTCTGTTGCGGAAGGAGGAGATCCCCAGTTTGAACTTGAAGGTTTGGAGGCTGGCGGCTATCATATCGATTCCAGTACCAGCACCGATTCCAAATTCAATGCTATTACAATTAAAAAAATAGGTGACAATCTTCTGATGAAAGATGGAGTCATCGATGAAAGTCCTGAAAATGTGGAGGCGGTTGCTGCATCCATCCAAGCGTGGCTTCAGGACGCATGGAATGCTATAAAATCAGACGACGGCTACAATTCTAAAGGCAAGTATTATACTGAGTATATAGATATCGAGAGCTTTGCCAAGATGTACCTCTTGCAGGACTACGTTAAGAGCTATGACGTCTGTGCAGGTAGCATTTTCTTCCATAGAGATGGCAATATGAATAGTGATAAGCTTATCGCTGGACCTCTGTGGGATCTTGACAACGCCATGGGATCCACCCAGAGCAACAATAGTTTGGGTTCTGTTGGTGACCGCAGGTCGGGTGAAGGCGCGTTTATGACAGAGATCGTCGAGTATAAGACCTCAATTTATAAAACTCTGTACAAGCATCAGGATTTCAAGAATGAGGTTCGACGCCAGTACAATATATATAGTGACACTTTCAACAGACTGGAAGGTGTCTTAGCTGATATGATCAGCGATATTCGTGACTCTGCCAAAATGAATCATATCAAGGTCAATGATATTTCCGGATATAACCTTCACAAGTACTCTCGCGCCACACAGCTGGGAAGTGGTGTATATTTACAGAATATGTTGGCTACGACGGACTCCAAAACCGACTGGGATGCTTATGCGGCGAACCTGAAGACCTACGTTCACACCCGCACTTTGTGGTTCGCGGACAACTATGTGGACAGCAATTTCGTTGATCCTGCGTCTTGCGAGCATGATTACGAAGTGGTTGAAACGATCGATGCTTCATGCACGTCGACCGGCTTGATCACTTCTGTCTGCTCGCTTTGCGGAGACCGCAAGGCAGAGGTCATTCCGATAACCCATAATTATGTGGACGGTGTTTGCACAATCTGCGGTGCTAAGATGTTCAATGTGACCTTCTCCTGTGCTCCTGGCGCGTCTGTAACGGTGTATGAACATAAAAATTTTGAGGGTGAACACGAAGATGATTGTACGGTTGTCCATCCGCGCAATGGTGATACGGGAGAAATTGACTATTCTGGTGATGGCCAGGTCAACTTTGTCGTCAATCTTGATCCCTGTTATGAGTTGACAAAAGTTGATGCCACAGGATCATATAGAAATTTAAAAAATCCAAGTGAGACAGGTGTAACAAACGGCTATCGTCTCACAAAGGTTACAGGCGACGTGACGATTAATGTTGAAACTGCCATCGCGCATGACTGGAGCGGGTGGACGATTACAACGGTACCGACCTCTGCGACTCCCGGTGAAAAGACAAGGACTTGTTCCAGATGCGGTAAGGTGGAAACCGGACCGTTGCAGGCGACGGGGCTCTCGGATTCGTTTGCTCAGGTGCTTGGCCATACCTTGACACTCAAAGGAGAAATCGGCGTCAACACGTATCTGTTATTCGGCGATGCCGTGTTGGATGCGAAGGAGAACTATCAGGTAGAGTTCTGGAAAAACGGAGAGCTGATATCGGTAACAACCGCTGATGAGATTATTCCTGTTATCAAAGCAAAAGGCGGTAACGACTATGCGGCATACGGACTCACTGTTAAGACGGTTGCCAAGGAAATGGGTACTGACTTTACAATGAAGATAAAGCAGATCGATACGGGTGCTTATGTCGACTTTGTCAACAGCGATGGGACAACAATCGTCGGGGCAGATGGCCTGGATTATTGCATCAACGACTATTTGGAAGACAGGATCACAAACAGCGATAATGACAATATGGTCCAGTTGGCAAAAGACATGCGGAATTATGGTGTCTATGCGAAGCATTATTTTGCCGTACAAAGCGGTGAAACGGAAGTACTTCCTGAGGTTGAAGGGTTCATACAAGTTACGACGGAAGACTTAAGTGACTATCAATATAGCACGCCTCAAAACATCGATCATTTTACCTATAAAGGCACGACCTTGTTGTTGAAAGAGGAGACCTCCTTCCGGATGTATTTCGAGTCGGATCAGATAGATAGTCTGACGATTATGATCGGTGATACTGTATTGCCGAAAGAGGCAGGGAAAGGTCAGTACGCAGGAATGTATTATGTTGAGATCCAAAACATTTCGGCAAAGTATCTTGATGTCATGTATGACTTTACCATTTCAAACGGTTTGGAGGAGACGACGGCACATCACGGACCGTTCGGATATGTATATTGGGCTCTTACGACAGATGGTAAAACGGATCTGAAATATGCAATGATGGCACTATATCATTATAATCAGGCTGCAAAAGCATATTTTAATTGACAATGAGCAACCAAAGAGCCTGTCGCATTTGGTTTTCAGAAGCATAAAACGAATCAGGGCTGTTGCACCAAGTTCCCTCGTAACACAATCGAGCAGGAGGGACCGATGAGAAACGACGCCCGACATCTCACACGATTCTCTCAATCAAGGATCCACTTTCTTGCAGGAATGCTTTGGATGAGAGTATGAGTTGACCGATTCGCACAGACACTTTGCGGTGTCTTTCGGAAAGCTAAAAAAGTGCATTTTCAAATCCCATTGAACGGATCTGTTTCCAAATCTGTTCAATGGGATTCTCTTTTGAGTGCTGGGCGGAAAACAGAGCAATTCGAGGCTTTTGAAGATGGCAAGGGACTCTGATATGTATCATGCAGTTCCGCCCGCGCAGACAAAACAAAAGTGCGCACCGAAATCCGCACTCCTCATAAAACAGTAATTTGCGGTTTTCTCGTCAGAGGCATGATTTCGGTCATGCCTCTTTCGCGTTTATCAGTTCCTCTACCGGGATGAAGCCCACAAGGTCATAGGCGATGTGAATCCTCTGCTTCCTCTTGCCGCTGGATTTGTCCGGAACCTCCACATAGACAGCCTTTACAAGTTCTCTCAGTGCGTAGGGAGTGAGGCTTTCAAGTGAGGAGTACATCTTCGCCCGGTCAATAAAGGTATCAAGGTTTTCCGACTGTTTTTCCTGTGCTTCGATCTCCTGCTTGAGCTGTTTGACTTCAGCCCGGAGTTCGGTCTGCTCTTCCTCGTAGGTTCTGCTCATCATGGCAAAGCGTTCATCGCTCAACCGGGAATTGGCGTTGTCTTCGTAGATCTTCAAAAACAGCCGGTCCAGCTCCCCGATCCGCTTCTCCGCCTGTGCCAGCCGCTTCCTGTGAATTTGCAGAATCTCTTCACTTTGGATACGGAGCGTTTTCTCCATTTCCGCGCGGAAGTACGTTTCATAACGGCTCACGAAAGAGAGCACTTCGCTTATGTGTTTCCAGACCATATCTTCCAGAACAACGACGCGGATGTAGTGATTGCTGCACTCGTTCTTGTTCATCCGATGCGTAGAACAGACGAAGAAGTCCTGCCGTTTCTCGAAGTAGCTGGTAGTGGAATAGTACAGCCGCTGTTTGCAGTCCGCGCAGAACACCAGACCGGAAAAAATACTGCTCTTGCCGGTCGCCGTTCTCCGGTGGCGCTGCTGACGAATCTCCTGCACCTTGTCAAAGACTTCCGGGGAAATGATGGCCGGGTGGGTGCCGAAGAAAACCTTTCGGTTCTCGACGGGAATCACCCGTCTCTTCTTATCCCAGATCGAGTTGCTGTAGGTTTTGAAGTTTACCGTCGCGCCGATGTACTCCATCCGTTCCAAAATGCCGATGATGGTGCGCTTGTCCCAGTGATGGGGATTCTCCGGTGTGAGATGCGGGGTATCCATGCCCTGTTTCTTTTTGTAAGCGGTGGGATTGAGGATTTTGTCTTTCTCAAGCCGATCCGCGATCTGGCTTGGGCCTCGCCCTTCCATGCAGAGCGTGAAGATTTTCTTCACCACCTGCGCGGCTTCATCATCCACGATCCATTCCTTCGGATTCTCCGGGTTTTTTCGATATCCGTACGGAATGTTGTATGTCAGCGTTTCGCCGCGCTCTCCCTTCGCCTTGTTGACGGCGCGGATTTTCCGGCTCGTGTCTCTGGCATAGAATTCGTTGAACCAGTTTTTGATCCCCGCGAAATCGTTGTTGACGCTGTTGGGATCGATGGTGTCGAAATTGTCGTTGATGGCAATGAAGCGAACGCCGTGTTCCGCGAAAGTGAAATTGATGTACATGCCCGCCATCGCGGAATTCCGGAAAAAGCGGCTGAGGTCTTTGACGATGACCGTGGAAACCCGGTCGTTTTCGATCTCTTCCAGCATTTTCTGAAAACCGGGACGGTTCGCGGTGGTCCCGCTGTAACCGTCATCTACGAAAAAGACCGGATTCGAAAAATGCTGTTCCTTACAGTACGTTTCCAAGATCCTTTTTTGATTCGTGATCGAATTTGACTCCCCTTCCAGGGAATCTTCTTGTGAGAGTCTGCAATAGAGTGCCGTGATTTTGTCTGTTGCCCGTAACATGGGATCCTCCTTTTTCTGCGGGGCAACTGTCTGTACAGGATTGGGGGTTGGGAGTATATCAGAAGAGGAATCACTGTTCATGGTCATCCTCCGTGATATCGGTCTTATTTTCAGCGGTGTTCTGCCCGAGAATCCGTTTCAGCTTTTTATCAAGGGTCTCCGTTCCTTCGTAACTGCCGGTAACGGTATATTCTGTCCCGCCGATTTTATCCGTGACGATGATTTCGGGAAGCCAGAACGCGGACGGATTCTTCACGACGATATTGCCGTTTTTATCGAAAGAAACGTCGTGTCTGGAAGCGCCATCGGAACGGACCTCCCTCTTTGCATACGGATCCGGGTTGGAGAAATAGTATTCGGGAATCCGTGTCTCATCATCATTTGCCTGACAGTTTTCTTCTGCGAACAGGTAGTCTTCCTCTTCCGGCGTCAGTTCCGTGATTTCCTTCGTTTTCTTTTCATCCATATTCTTCTTTTCCTTCTTACAATCTCGTTGACAACGGCACCGGTTATCGGATCATGGGGAAGCGTGGAGCGCGCCCATAATTGGCAAGCAATGCAAGCGTGTACACACTTGCCTCCGGCTTGTCAGGGAAGGCCCTGAGACCCTGGACGATTCTTTCAGAATCGGCTGCGCTCCTGCGGAGCTTTTCCTTACGGAAGGTTTGCAAGCGACATCAGGATTTTGTTGACGTTTTCCTTGATCTGTTCCTGGTTTTTCCTGATTTCTTCGAGGTCCTCGGCGTAAACATGTCCGGTTTCGTTTGCCCGTTTCGCGATCTGGTTCTCACTGCCCGCGATGTTGCCGAGGAGCCTTGTCAGCTCGTGCAATTCCTTCATATCCAGACGAACGACGCAGCCGTCGATCGCCATCTTGCGAAGATAACCGCTCATATTGTCCGTTCCCGCCTGCTTCATTTTTTCCCGGATCATGTCAAGCTCCGGATCGTTTACATAGAAATGAAGCTGTGTCGGCCGTAATCGTTTTGATTTTTCTGGCATGGACAGCACTCCGCTTTAACTCTTATGTTTTAATCTATTATACATTAGTTTCCCTGGTTTGTCAAGGTCTGGCGAGAACTTTTTTTGGTGAAAATAAGTTCACAAATCCTGCCAAAACCCTTGACAGGAGCGCGGAAATCAGGTACAATTTTATAAGGAAAATTATCCTCTGAGGACAAAACCTCTGAGGACAAAAATATGCCTCGGAGGGCAGGAACCGTGTCCGTCTACTTTGTCTCCCTCCGAGAGCAAATCTGAGGGAGGCTTTTCTATGAAAATGACCTTGCGATGGAGTATTCTTTTGAGTCTTCTCCTCGTCTGCGTGATGATTCCCATCATGGCGCAGGGAGCGGAGGCCGCCGATTCCTACGGACTGTGGATCGGTGAGACAGAAGTAACGACAGATGTGGCAGAGGGTGAAGGGTGGCGTTACGACCCCGGATCAAATACCCTTACCCTCTCGGACAAGCTGAATATCAGTACTTTCTACACAGGCATCGGTCAGGATATTGTAATCTATTACAACGGTTACGAACTGACCGTTACGACGGAAGGAATGGTGACATTCCCGACGCACGCATTGTATGGTATTTATGTGGACGCCCCGAACGGCGGCCTGATTCTGGATAATGCGAAGCTCGTCATATCCGCAGATAAGACGGGCATCTATTCGGAGGGAAAAGTCACCGTCACCGGCAGTGAAAGCAACGTCACCTCAACGGGTATCGGCGCGGACGGGATCTTTGCCCGCAACGGCATACGCATTGAGGGCGGAAGCGTAAGGGCGGAAGGCCATGAATTCGGCTTGGACGGTCTTATGGGCGTTGTCATCGAAGGCGGCAAGGTGTATGCGAAGGGCCCGGCATCTTCCGGCGGCGGTATCAATACCAACATGGATATTGACATCTCCGGCGAAGACACCGAAGTAGAGGCCGTCGGCGGTTACGCCGGTCTTTGGGCGATCTCCTCTGTCAATATCAGAAACGGTATGGTGATCGCTTCCGGCGATCAGTATGGATCCTCGGCCAGCGGGACCTCGATCTCCGGCGGCCGCGTGACCCTGTCGGGCAAGACGACGGCAAGCTTCTCGAACATTGGGATCGACGGCTACAAGAACCCGGATCCCCAGGTCACGGTCAGCGTCAATGCGGACGGGTCCGGCGCGGAGCTCTGGAATGAAACCACCGTTCTCGGCGGCTTTGATTCCTATAAATACGTGAAGATCGTTCCGATGACGCAGATTGCGATCCGCGCCGTGGACGCTGATGACGGCGCCGTTGTGGAAGGGGCACATCTAGAACTGCGTGACATAGACGACAATGCTATCTCCGCATGGACTTCCACTTCGGAGTATGATTATGTTACCCCCGCGCTGTCTGCCGGAACCTATGTCATTTCTGAGAAGTACCCTCCGGATGGGTATCTTCTGGCAGGCTCAGTAAGCTTTGCTGTGACTGAGGCTGGAACAGTCGAAGTCGGTTCAGAGGGGAAGACGGACGGCGATGTCATTCTCGTTGAGCATTCCCTGACCAAGGTCAGCATTCTGGCGGTGGACGCGGAAAAGAACTCGCTGGAAGGCGCGACGCTTCAAGTCATCGACAAGGACAAAAAAGTGGTCGAGGAATGGATAACGACGAAGTCCGCACATGAGATCACCGGACTTCGCGTAGGCGAAGAGTATACGATCCACGAGACCACAGCTCCCGATGGATTCGTTTTGGCACAGAATATCACGTTTGTCATCGCGGAGAACGGAACGTTCACAACGACCGGGACAACAGACGGCGATGTCATTCTCGTTGAGCATTCCCTGACCAAGGTCAGCGTTCTGGCGGTGGACGCGGATAATGCCCCGCTTGCCGACGCGACGCTTCAAGTCCTCGACAAGGACGGCAACGTGGTCGAGGAATGGACTACGACAACGTCCGTGCATGAGATCACTGGTCTTAAAACAGGCGAGGCTTATACCCTTCACGAGACGGTGACGCCCGAAGGGCTGCAGGCTGCGAAAGACGCGAATTTCAGCATTGATGTGGTGGGAAAGGTCACCTCTACCGGTTCCGTCAGAGACGACGGCGTTCTGCTCGTGGAGCACAAGACCGCAGTCACTCCCTACGACCTCTGGGTCGGCGGCGTGCAGGCCAACAGCGATAACAAGAACGACATCCTCGGCGACGGGACGGGCTCGGCGAAGTTCGATCCCGAGAGCAAGACGCTGACGCTGAAAGACCCGGCGATCAATGGCCTGTACGAAGACGCGCAGATCTATTCCGACGGCATCGATCTGACGATCAAGGGCACGGCGGAACTTACTTATTCCGGCGCGAAGTACGGAATCTACGCTAAGACGGGCAAAATCATCTTCTCCGGCGATACGACCGAGGTGACTGCGGACGGCAGCAAGGAAGCCATCTATGTGGAGAAGGGAGACATCGACATCGCGCCGTCTCTTGCGATCCTGGAGCCGTTCGCTGCCGAACTCCGTAATATAGAGGGCGGCGGTGCGTACATCATCCATGAAGGGACCATAACGACCCATGCGGTGATCGGACCGAATCCGGGGCTCTACCTGGTCTTTGTGGGCGAGACGCAGGTATCCGAGGCCAACAAGAACGACATCCTCGGGGACGGCGGCTCGGCGAAGTTCGACCCCGCGACGAGCACCCTGACGCTGAACAACCCGCAGATCACGACGCGGTTCAGAAAATCGATGATCTACTCCCTGATCACGCTGCGGATCGAGGGCAAGGCGGATCTGGAGGCCGACGAGGAAGAGAATGTTATTACCGTAGGCAACGGCAACGTCGTGATACGCGACCTCACACTCAACGGCGACTTCAAGCTTCGCACGAGCGGAAAATTTAGCTTTGGGGCGATCTGGGCAAGCGGTGCGATCACCATCGAAGGAGGCGACATAACGGCCATTCATGACGGCTACGGCGGCGGCATCGGCGCCGAGGGAAAGATGTGCATCACGGGCGGCCATGTGACGGCGGTGGGGGCCAACGGCCTTTATGCTAATGCCCTGGAAGTCTCCGGCGACGACACGGTCTTGACGGTGGAAGGCACCATGGATATGGCCATCTTTATGAAAGGCAAAAGCGGCGACAACATTACCATCGCTTCTCCGCTGAAGATCATGGAGCCGGAAGGCGGAATGATCAAGGCCCACGAAACATACGGCAATACCGTGTACTGTGCCGACGGCGAAACAATGGCCGATTACGTGGTCATCGCTGACGGCGAGTACTACCCGCTCTGGGTCGGCGGCGTACACGTGAGCAGCCTGAACAAGGACGACATCCTCGGCGACGGCACGGGCTCGGCGAAGTACGATCCAGAGAGCAAGACACTGACGCTGAACGGTCCGGCGGTCACGGATACGGATAAGACCGCTCAAGCCCAGATCAGTGCAAAAACCGACCTGACAGTCGTGATCGAAGGCGACACGGCCCTTGATCTGGCAGGTTCCAAGCGCGGGATCTATGTTGACGGAAATCTTGTGCTCAAAGGCGGCGACCGCAAGCTGACGGTAAAAACGGGACAGACGGGGATTTTTGCGTACGGGATGACCGTGGAGAACGGCACGTTCGACGTCTCCGCCGATCAGAACGGATTCTTCTGCTATGGTGATCTGTTCATAAAGGGAGGCAGCGTAAAGGCGCAGGGTCTCATCGGGATCTATTCCCGCATGGGAAATCTCGAGATCTCTGGCGGCACGGTAGAAGCTGCGGGGACGGGTGAAAACGGTAACGGCATAAAAGCGGATAAAAACATCACCGTAAAGGGCGGCGAAGTGACCGCCACGGCGACGGGTGGAAACGGCACAGGCATCTCCACTAAGGAAGGCGACATCACCATCTCCGGCGGCGAAGTCACGGCGACCGGCGGCAAGTACGGCATCGCTTCGGAAGAGGGCGACATCATCATCTCCGGCGAGAAGACGGTCGTCACCGCGGACGGCGGCACGGCGGCGGTGTACACGCAGGACGGCGGCAAGATCAAGATTTCCGACCCGCTCGTCATCCTCGAGCCGAACGGCGGCAAGCTCGACACAACCGCCAGCAAGTCAGTTATCGAGGATATCAACCGCAAGAATGTCGCGACGCACGCCGTGATCGCGAAGGGAGAGAATTACGACCTCTGGGTCGGCGGCATTCAGGCCAACAGCGCGAACAAGGACGACATCCTCGGCGACGGCACGAATTCGGTGAAATTCGATCCCGAGACGAAGACCCTTACGCTGAACAATCCGAACATCACAACTTTGAATACCGGCAACGAATATGATGGGGTACCCAGCAAGTCGATCATCGTGTCGGGACTTGACCAAATTACGGTCAAAGGCAAAGCGGAATTAAAAAACAGCGAAGCCAAGCTTGGCCTGTACGGCGGCAACATGACCGTAAACGGCGATATTACGGTGAGCGTAGAATATGGGGAGGCAATTCATGGCGTAGGTAATCTGACGATTACAAATTGCAAGGTGACGGCAGAGTCAGAAGACGGAATAGGGATCCTCTGTGAAAAGGGAGTGGAACATAGAAAGCTCCTCATTGACAATGCCGAGGTGAAAGCCAAGGGAGATGCCGGTATTTACGGATTTTTCGTCGACATTGAGATCACCGGTGAGAACACGGTCGTTACCGCTGACGCGACGGCCACAGCTATCGGAGCGGTGGGAAAAATCACCGTCTCGGGCGGCAAAGTCACTGCGACCGGCGGCACGTCTAGCTTCCATACGTTTAAGGGAGACATTACTATCTCCGGCGAGAAAACGGTCGTCACGGCGGACGGTGGCACGGCGGCGGTTGCCGCGGCAGACAGCGGCAAGATCACGATTTCCGCTCCGCTTTCGATCCTTGAGCCCACCGGCGGCGCGGTCGGAACAAAAGGCAGCGTTCAGTACGTCTTTGAGTCCGACGGCGAGACCGTTGCCAAGAAGGTTTACATCGCAGAGGGCTACACCGTGACGTGGCAGAACGAGGACGGCACGGTCCTGCAGAGCTATGCCGTCGCGGCGGGTGAGACCCCGTCCTACACCGGCGAGACCCCGACCAAGGAAGCGGCCGGCGGTAAGACCTATACGTTCAAGGAATGGACGCCCGCTATCACCGCGGTGACCGGCAAGACGACCTACACCGCGACCTACGACGAATCGTCCGAAGGCAGCACCACCGGCGGCATCCTGGTCGTCGACCCCGATACCGGCGAACCCGTCGTCGGCGGCACCGCTTCGCTTATCGATCCCGCGACCGGTGAGGTCCTTGACACATGGACTCCCGACGGCAAGCCTCATCCGCTGCCCGGCAGCCTCCCTCCGGGTGAATACACCATCGTTGTGGAGCTGCCCGATGGCACGGTCATCGAAACGACCATCATCGTCGGTGAAGACGGATCGGTCAGCATCGTCGGCCCGGACGGCGAGCTCATCCCGGTCGCACCCGGCGAAGTGATCACCGTCGGTGGATCCGGCAAAAAGTACACCGTCACCTGGATCATCGACGGCAAGAAGGAAACCGAAGAGTACGCTGCGGGCGAAATGCCGAGTCACAAGACCCCGAAGAAGGCCTCCGATGTGCTTTATGACTACACCTTCAAGGGATGGACGCCCGCGATCGAAAAGGTGACGAAGGATGCGACCTACACCGCGGAGTTCGAGGCGAGCGTCTCGCAATTCTCCCCGTTCAGTCCCTTCTCTCCGTTCTCTCCCTTCGGCCCGCACAGCACGACACCCGGCGGCTCCGGTACTCCCGCCGTGACGCCCGTCAGCACGACGCTTCCGTTCACCGACGTCTCTCCCAATTCGCCGTTCTACGATGATATTTCCTATGTTTACGAGAACGACCTCATGAACGGCATGAGCGAGACCGAGTTCGGCGAGAATCTCCCGCTGACAAGAGGCATGATCGTGACGGTTCTCCACCGCATGGAAGGCAGACCCGACGTGACCTATACTGGCGTCTTCACCGACGTTCCAGACGGCCGGTGGTTCACCGACGGCGTCGAATGGGCGGCTTCCCACGGCATCGTCCTCGGCTACGGCGACGGCAGATACGGTCCGGACGACAACGTGACGAGAGAGCAGCTTGCCGCGATCCTCTTCCGGTATGCGAAGTACAAGGGCTATGACGTGAGCATCGGCGAGGATACGAACATTCTCAGCTACTACGACGCATTCACCTGGGGTGACTGGGCAGTCCAGGCTCTCCAGTGGGCATGCGGCACGGGCGTGCTTGAGGATTCCCCCGTTGGCATGCTCCGTCCGACCGAACCTGCGATCAGAGGCGAGATCGCCCACGCGATCCGCGTCTTCTGCGAAGAGGTCGCGAAATAAGCAAAACCGAATAAACACAGTCAGCCGCTCGGAGAAAATCCGGGCGGCTGTGGTTTTGGATGTGTTCGCTTTGAATGCGATGCGTTTTCCCCAATCCTGTGTGACAGATGCGTTTTTTCAATGGTTTTCTTGAATTACTGTCTTATGGGGATTGGGCTAAAGATACGCACTTTCTGTATTGGTGAACGAATTGACGTCAGTGAGTCCCTCCGCCGCTCTTCACGACGACTTCGGCACCATGATCGAGATCATCACCCCGCCGGGGGTCTCCTTCCGCGTCGCTTCGACGGTCACGCCGGTCTTGCGCATGACGTCCACCGCCCGCTCGATCGAGCCGTAAAACTGCCGCATGTCCCGCACGATCATGCGCTCCCTCGTCTCCGGCCGCACATCCGCGCGTTTCAGCTCCGCCGCCCTCGACGCCGCGCAGAGCAGCGATTCGACGTACTCCTCCGCCGTCGCCACGTTCATGTGCCGCCCCGCCATCGCCGCGAGCACCGGACGCCGCTCCTCCGCCGTCGGAAACCGCAGAAGCGCCCTGCTGTGCCGCTCCGTCAGACCGTTTTCGAGGATCGTGCGCCGCTCCTCCTCCGTGAGCCGCAGAAGGCGCAGCTTGTTCGCAACATAGGACTGGCTCACCCCCAGCCGGCGCGCGCATTGCTCCTGCGTCATCCCCGTCACCTCCACCAGCGACGCGATGGCCGCCGCGCTCTCGAACAGGTTGAGATCCTCCCGGTGCAGGTTTTCGACGATCGCGAGGACCGCCGATTCCTCCGCGTCTGCGTCGACGAACACGCACGGGACCGTCTGCCGCCCCGCCATCGACGCCGCCCGGAGCCGCCTCTCCCCCGCGATGAGGATGCAGGTATGCGCGGCCACCCCCTCCGGCGGACGGCTCGGATCGGGCTCCGGCTCCTTCTTCCCCTCGAGGCGTCTCACGAGAAGCGGTTCCACGACGCCGTGCCGCCGGATGCTCTCCGCAAGCGCGCGAAGCGCCTCCTCGGCCGTAAGATCCCCCTCCCGTCTGCGCACTCTCCCCTCCGGCACCTCGATTTCCCCGACGGGAACCTCCCGCACCACCCGGCTGATCTCATTGAGCGAACCCCAGAACATGAATGATCGTCCTCCTTTTTTGCGGCGGCATGCAGCGGAACCGTCCTCCGGCATGGCGCCTGTTTTCTTTACGCAACGATTATACCATGAACGGGCGCGCGATTCTGTCGCTCTCAGCCGGGGAATCGGGGGTTATTTTCGGGGGAGTGAGAAAAAATCCCGCATGGGAGCGGGATTTCGTATGGCAGACCGGGATCGCCCCGCATCCCGTCGGGGAATCGGTGCGGAGGTCACGCGATGGGCTGTTTTGCGATTTCGGCATAGCGGCGGGGATATTTCGCCGGGGTGGGGCGGGTTTTGCGGTAGATCACGAGGGTCCGCGCGTCCCCGCCGGGAAGCTCGTAGGAGAGGACCTCTGGTTCGTCCAGCCCGAGCGCTTCTGCGGCAGGCCGGGCGTCCCGGATCTCTTCTTCGGCGCGGGACTTGAGCGCGGCAAAGGCTCCGCCGACCGTCGTGAGCGGCGCGCAGAGCTCGCAGAGGACGGGCAGAGCGGCGACGGCACGCGCGGTGACGAGGGAGAAGCGCTCGCGGAAATCCTCCCGGGCGGCCTCTTCGGCGCGTCCCTGCACGGCGGCGGCGTTCGACAGGCCCGCGGCGTCGATGCAGGCGCGGATATGGGAAATTTTCTTCGCCGTGGCGTCGAGCCCGGTCAGGGAAGCCTCCGGCAGGGCGCACGCCCACGGAAGAAGGGGAAATCCGGCTCCGGTGCCGACGTCGAGGATCGGGCCGGCGAGATCGATCCCGGCGTCCCGCAGCAGCGCGAGCGGAATGAGCGAATCGGCGACGTGCTTGCGGACGATCTCCTCCTCCTCGAGGATGGCGGTGAGGTTGAAGCGCTTCGCGTTGTCGATCAGCAGATCGCACACCGTCCAGAGGCGATGCAGCACGCCGTCGGAGAGCGCGAGGGAGGCGAGGGCGGGCGAGGCGTCGGCTGAGCGGGCATACAGCGCGCGGAACTTGTCGGGCGTGAAGGTCGACATGGCGTTATTCGATCACGCGGATCGACTTGATGACGACGTCCTCGAGCGGACGGTCGTTGCGGTCGGTATCAACGGACGCGATCTCGTCCACGACGTCCATGCCCTCGATCACCTTGCCGAACGCCGCGTACTGCCCGTCGAGGTAGGTCGAATCCTTCTGCACGATGAAGAACTGCGAGGACGCGGAATCCATCTGCTTGCTGCGGGCCATGGAGATCACGCCGCGCACATGGGAGAGGTCGTTTGCGACGCCGTTGGCCGTGAATTCGCCCTTGATCGTCTTGCCGGAGCCGCCGAAGCCCGTGCCCTCCGGGTCGCCGCCCTGGATCATGAAGTCCTTGATGACCCGGTGGAAGATCAGGCCGTCGTAGAACTTCTCGTTCACGAGGTCGACGAAGTTTTCGACCGTGATCGGGGCCTTGTCCGGGTAGAGCTCGAGGTTGATGATGCCGCCGTTCTGCATTTCGATCTGGATCATGATGGTGTCACCGCTTTCTCCGCCGGACAAGCCGGATGTCCCGGGGGCCGCGGGGCTGCCGGACGCGTTGTTCGAGCATGCCGCGAAGCCGAAGAGCGCGACGAGCGTGAGCATCGCCAGAAGGACGGAAACAAACTGCTTTTTCATACGGAGAACCTTTCTGTTGGTTTGTGTGATGGTCCCCTTCCGATGCGGAAAGGGACAGGGGGCAGCGGGAACGGATCCGCCGGACGCCGCCGCGCCTTTCTGTTTATTGTATCATCTTTTCCCCGAAAAGTCAAACACTTTCGGCGGAATCGGGGCATACTATGGACGGGAACATCAAAAGCGGGAGGATTTGGCGATGGAAAAGGCGGCGGGGCCGGGCTGGCGGACGGCGGCGGCGGTGGCGGCGGGCGTATGGATCGCGCACACGGCGGGGGACGGGCTCCTCTCCGCGCTCCTGCCCCTCTTCGCGGCGTACGTCCTCGCCCGGATGGCGTCCCCTTCGGCGGAGGCGGTGAGCCGTGCGTTCCGCGTCGACCGGAAGATCGGCGGAGCGGCGTATGCGGCCCTGCTCTGCTTTCTCGCGCTCTGGTTCGCCGCGCTCCTCTCCGGCAAGCTCATCGGGGAGCTGTGGTCCCTGATCCGGGAGCTTCCGGAGGTCGCCTCCAGGCTCTCGGACGCGGCGGAGGAATTCCTCGACCGGCTCCCCTTCGAGCGGCTCACGGAGCGCCTCTTCGAGCGGTTCGGCGGCGAGTCGATCCTCCCCTCCCTGATCCGGCAGGCGGCGGGGAGCGTCGTGCAGTCGGCGGCTTCCGCGCTCGCCTCGCTGATGCAGGGATTTCCGCGCGGCGCGCTGTCCCTCGCCGTGTGCGGGATCGGATTCGTCTACCTGACGGCGGATCCGGACGGCGCGGCGAAGGGGATGCGGGCGCTCCTCCCCTCGGACTGGGCGCAGGCGGCGGGAGAACGGCTCCGGCAGGGCACGGACGCGGTGTTCTCGTATCTGCGCGGCGCGCTTCTCCTCTTCGCGGTGACGTTTGCGGAGCTCTTTGCGGGGCTCTCCCTGATCGGCGTCGAGAACGCGCTGGCGGTTGCGGCGGTGACGGCGGCGGTGGATTTTCTCCCGGTCTTCGGGTGCGGGACGGTCCTCGCGCCGTGGGCGATCGTTTCGTTCATCGGCGGACATGCGGGGCGGGGGATCGCGCTCCTCGTCCTGCTCGCGGTGCTCTGGCTGGTGCGGCAGTTCCTCGAGCCCCGCGTGATCGGCCGCGCGGCGGGGGTGCATCCGTTCCTCGCGCTCGCCGGGGCGTATCTCGGATTCCGCCTCGCCGGTCCCGCCGGGATCCTCCTCGCCCCGATCGTGCTGGGCGCGATGGGAAGGGGGACGCCGGGGGGGTGATGATCTCGATCCTCGTGCCGAAGTCGTCGTGAAGAGCGGCGGAGGCGCGCGCCGAAAAGACGCTGTCCTTTCATCCTGCCTGTGCACTAACGTTTGCGGGGATGTACAGCGAAATCACTCGTTTTTTTCGCCTGCGCGGCTGGCGGACAAGAGGCCTTCACGGCCGGCCTCTTGTCAATCACCGCCGCCCAAGGCCGTTCCTGCCTTGGGAATCCACCCTCCTCAGGTCTAACCTCCTTTCTGATTCGGAAGCGCTGTTCAATGGGGCATAACGCGGTGTCATTTCAGGATTACAGGGGCCAGTTCCGCGTCAGGCAGCTTGAAACGAATGCAATACGCTCAACGCCAAAGAGACAGCTTGCCTCGTCAGACTTG
>JAFPWV010000194.1 GCA_017412675.1 Clostridia bacterium | reverse complement strand
CAGAAGTATCGGGATGATCCCGTAAAGCTCGGGGAAATGGTGAAAAAGCTGTGCGACGATTTCATCGAGCGGTTCTGGTCGGACGAAATACGGCCCAGCGTACGGTATGACTGCTGGAAAAAGGCGCTGAATAAACTGCTTTCCGACGGACGTCTACCGAATTATTACCGCAAGCATCAGGATGCCGGAGAAAACGTCATGACGGATTCGAGAGCAATGGAACTGCTCGGTATCGACAAGAACGAGCTCCAGCGCCGGAAAGAACTGCAGGCATATATTGACGACGGTCGAAGCATCGACGGTCTGTTTGACAATGCAGCCGAACGGGACAAATACATCTGTTTTGACGACATGGACAAGGACGCGCTGAAGGAAACGGCTCGTGCCGTTCTGAACAAGAATCTGAATCCGATCTTCTATGCGATTTATCAGAAGTATTACAAAGAAGCATTTCAGGAAGTCCTGCGTGAGTACCGTGAGGAGCTGCTCCCCCTGCTCAATACGCGCATCACGTTCTATATGAAGGACACCTCCGTGAAAGAAGGCGCAACGAGCGCGGTATCGAAGTACGATCATTTCGGTTTCGTAGGGTATAACGCTCAGTTTGAACCTTCCAACAAGGAGGTCGGACCGCATACGATCTTTACGAACATGGCGCTCGAATATCGGGCAAATACGCCCGTCCTTCTCGAGACGCTCGTCTATCATTACGTCCGCGCCGGCTGTCCGACCAAGGTGAACGTCAAGTGTACAGCGGACGGGATGGCGGTCGACGGATTTGCCAACTGGGACGGCGTGGACATCTCTGCCGATGAGAACTCCCTTTGGAGCGGCACGGATCCGAAATACTGGGAGAACTCACAGTTTTGGGAGGTTTGGAAGCTGTTCGTCCCCGGCGGAGTGAAGGAAAATGAAATCATATACAAACGGCTTCAAACCGTCAAAGACATGAAAGTTCCCGTGGAGTTCAAAGGAGAGCCGCCGAAGGGCAATACCTATAACATGGTGCTGAAGTCAAACTCGCTGATAGAGTACACAGAACCTCCCGAAGAACACAAGAACGGCGACTGGTTTACGTATACACCATACGGCGCGGACAACACCATAACCGTTTCGGGCAATCAGGTCACGGTATCGCTGAACGCGATCAATTACGTTTGGAGAAACAGCAGTTTCGGAGAGCTCGGGGAATCCAGAGTGTTTACTTTTAAGAGAGACGCCGTGTCGGCAAGCGGAACCTTGATCGATGAATGGAAGAGCAGCGACGGATATCTCTGTAAAAAATACACGCTGAACAATCCTCCCGCGATCAGCGGATCTTACAAAGAAGAAGAGGATTGGGACAGCGACCGGATGTATTACGGCAACAAGTACACAGCAAGCGAGTGGAAGGCTATAAACAGTTACTCGCTTACCAAGGAATATAAGATCACCAGCATATCGGGCGGTGACGTGCTCCTGTATTTTGATTCCAGCGGGACAAAGCTCGTAAAAGCCTCGGTAGGCGTCAGCGGCAGCGGTACGTACTCATGGAAGTACGACGAAGGATACTTGAAAAGAATGCAGGGAATGATGGAAAACGGGACGGAAAACAAAGGCGTATCCTTCGAAATGGTGCTGCGCGCTCCCGATTGAGCCGGGAGCCTCTGCGGGACCGGAACGGGATGCGCACCTCCGACGGCAAAAAATCCTGTCACAATACGAAGAATTCATGCAAAAGGGTTTGAAAAAGCGCGCCGAATGTGTTATAATAACCTAATCGTATCATAGGGGAGGTATTTTTCGTGCGCCCATTGCTCCTCACACTGCCCAGGCAGGTCGAAGACATCCTCAGCATCGTGAAGACCATCTCGGTGCTCGACGTGATCGACATCGCCTGCGTCTCGGTGCTTCTCTATTATCTCTATAAATTCATCCGCGACCGGCGTGCGGGAAAGCTGGCGATCGGGGTCCTTCTCCTTTTTGCCGCGCAGATCGTCACCAGCGCGCTCGATATGTACCTGCTCCAATACATCCTGCACAACGTCTTCCAGATCGGCTTCATCACCCTCGTGATCCTCTTCCAGCCGGAGATCCGCTCCGTGCTCGAACAGGTCGGCGCGACACCCATCAAGGGCCTCAGGACCTTCAGCGAGCCGCGTGACAGCGCATCGGTGCAGGCGGTGATCGACGAGGTCACGGAGGCCGTCGGCGATCTCGCGGAATCGAAGACCGGCGCGCTCATCGTCTTCGAGCGCACGACCCGCCTCGGCGACATGATCCTCACGGGCACGGTGATCGACGCCTATCCCGCCGCGTTCCTCATCAAGAACATCTTCTTCAACAAGGCGCCCCTCCATGACGGCGCGATGATCATCCGCAGCGGGCGCATCAATGCCGCCGGCTGCCTCCTGCCGCTCTCGTCGAACCCCGACATCATCAAGGATCTCGGGACCCGGCACCGCGCGGGCATCGGCATGAGCGAGAACAGCGACGCCGTGGTCGTGATCGTGTCGGAGGAGACCGGCGTGATCTCGACGGCGGTGGACGGTAAGCTCACCCGCGGATACGACCGCGAATCCCTCCGCGCCTTCCTCCATACCCAGCTGATGGGATCGGGCGACCACAAGCGCTTTGACCTTCTGCAACGCGTCCGCGAGATCAAGGAACGCGAAAAGAACGGCAAGCCCGCGAAAAAACCGGAGAAAGGAGAGCGTGCGCAATGAATCAGGCAAAGGAAAAGACTCCCGTGCGCCGCACCTCTTCCCGCGGCAACCTTGTCGCATGGATCCTCTGTCTCGTCGCCGCCTTCATCATGTGGATCTATGTGATGGCGGTCGAGAGCCCGGAGCATGAACAGATTTTCAGCCACCTCCCGGTCGAGCTCACGGGGACCGAAGTGCTCGCGGACAACGAGCTCGCCGTGTACAGCGGCTACGGCACCATGATTGACGTGACGCTCTCCGGCAAGAAAAGCGTCGTCTCCCGCCTCAGCGAGCGCGATATCGTCGTGACGGCGGATCTGAAGAACATCACCGACGGCGGGCGCTATACCCTGAAGGTGACGGTCGACGTCCCCGCGGGATGCAAGCTCGCCGGCATGTCCCAGAACACGATTTCGGTCTACGTCGATCAGGCGATGACCATGACGTTCGATCTGACGGAACACCGCATCAACACCAATCTCCCCGAGGGCTGCTTCACCGGGACCGTCGAATTCCCGGTCGACAAGATCACCGTGAGAGGCCCGCGCAACGTCCTCACCCGCGTTGAGCGCGCCGAGGTGACCCTCAACCTCGCCGACGTCACCCACACGACGACCCTGAACGCCCCCGTGGTGCTCGTCAACGTGAAGGGCGAGGAAATGACCAGCCCGTATATCGAATACTCTCCCACCATGGTGAGCGTGACCGTCCCGGTTTACAAGAGCGTGACCGTCCCCGTCCGCGTGGGCTTCCGCTACGGCTTCCTCAACAGCGAAAACACCGAGATCACCGTCACGCCCTCCACGGTGACGGCGACCGGGGATCCCGACGTCATCGACCGCGGATCGCCGCTCGAGAGCGTGATCCTCGACGAAAAGACCGAATTCGAGAACGGCCAGCTGATGAAGACCGTCTCCCTGAATGCGGTGGACGGCGTGACCCTCTCGACGACGCAGGCGGAAATCACCGCTATCATCGATTCCTCGATCAAGACGCGCGAATTCCTCATCCCCGGCTCGAATATCGTGGACACGGGCGCGAAGGAAGGCGTCAACTACACCTGGGACCGCACCGCCGTCCCCGTCGTCCTCATGGGACCGGTCGACATGCTTGCGAAGATCGAGGTGGACGACATTTCGCTCGTCTTCGATATGAGTCCCTACAACGACTCGAACACCGGCACCATCCGGGTCCGCGCGGACGTCTGGGTGGATTCCCTCTGGCGCGACGAGGTGTTCCCGATCGGAACGTATGAAATCAACGTGACCTTTACGGATTGACAACATCACCGATGAAACAGAGAATCGAATGGACCGGGATCCGCGTGCCGCACCGGCAGGGGATCGACGCCGACTCGGAAGCGCTTGACGCGGCAAAGCGGGAGATCCGCCGCGCCCTCGGGGAAATGCCGCGGGAACTCCGGATCGCAAAGAAATCGATCGACGCCCGCCGCGGCATCTCGTTCGTCTACACCGTCTCGGCCGAGGTCGACGGGATCGCGGCGGATGCGGAAAAGAAGCACGCCCCGCTGCGGATCTGCCCGGCGCCTTCGGTCGAGCGCATCCACGGCACCGAACCGCTCGCCTGCCGCCCGGTGATTGTCGGATTCGGCCCCGCAGGGATGTTCGCGGGCCTGCTCCTCGCCGAAGAGGGGTACGCGCCCCTCATCCTCGAACGCGGCGGCACGGTCGACGAGCGCACAGCGGCGGTCAGTCGCTTCATCCGGGACGGCATCCTCGACGAGCGCACGAATATCCAGTTCGGCGCGGGCGGCGCGGGGACCTTCTCCGACGGCAAGCTCACGACGCGGATCGGCGATCCCCTCATCGCCTGGGTCATGCAGACGCTCGCGGACCTTGGCGCGCCCGAAGACATTCTCTATAAAGCCAAGCCCCACATCGGGACGGACATCCTCTGCGAGGTCGTGAAAAACGCCGACCGGCGCATCCGTTCCCTCGGCGGCGAGATCCGGTACAACACCCGGGCGTCGCACATCACCTCATCCTCGCTCGACGCGGAGGGGGAGACGATCCCCTTCGACGCGCTCGTCCTCGCCACGGGGCACAGCGCGCGCGACACCGTCGGGGAGCTGATCGACGGCGGGTATTCCGTCGCGGCGAAGCCCTTCTCGGCCGGCGTCCGCGCGGAGCACCTTCAGAAAGATATCGACGAAGCCCTCTTCCATGAGCACGCGGGCGATCCCGCGCTCGGCAGGGGCGAATACCAGCTGTCCTTCCGGCGGGGCGAGCGGGGGTGCTATACCTTCTGCATGTGTCCCGGCGGCACGGTCGTCCCCTCGGCGAGTGAGGCGGGCGGCGTCGTCACCAACGGCATGAGCGTCCGCGCCCGCGACGGCGTGAATGCCAATGCCGCGGTATGCGTATCCGTTCTCCCGGACGATTTCGGCGGCTCGCCGCTTGGGGCCATCGCGTTTCAGCGGGAGCTCGAGCGGGCGGCGTTCCGGCTCGGCGGCGGCGATTATACCGCACCCTGCCAGACCGTCGGGGATTTCCTCGCCGGGACCTCGGGGACCCCATGCACGAAGATCCTTCCGACCTACCGGGACGGACGCGTCCTCATGCGCGATCTCGCGTCGATCCTGCCGCCCTTCGTCACCGGGATGCTCCGGGAAGGGCTCGCGGATTTCGGCAGGAAGCTCCGGGGCTACGACGATCCGGCAGTCCCCCTGACCGGCGTCGAAACGCGGACCTCCTCGCCCGTGCGGATCCTGCGCGGGGAAGACGGATGCGCCGTCGGACACCCCGGGATCTATCCGTGCGGGGAAGGCGCGGGGTACGCGGGCGGCATCGTTTCGGCAGCCGTCGACGGTGTGCGGACCGCGCAGAAAATCATGAAACACCGGGCTCCGGCGAAGACCGTCGGCTGACCCGCGGGAAAGGAAACCGCCATGCGGCAGAGAGCGCGCGTGATCGAAGTTCACGGAAAAACCGCGACCGTATCCGTCAGCCGTCGGACGATGTGCGAGGGATGCGAGAAGAGCGGGGGATGCGGGGGGCATTGCCACCTCTCGGGGATCATCGCGTCGGAGAACACCGTGCGCGCGGAGGCGCTGAATCCCGTCGGCGCGAACCCCGGCGAGATCGTCGAGGTCGAGAGCGACGGCACCCGCGTCCTCGGATACGCCGCGCTCGTGTTCCTGTTGCCGATCGGCGTCTGCGCCCTCTTCTGGCTCCTCGGGAGCCGCCTCTTCGGGGAAGGTCTCCCCGGCGTGATCGCGGCGGCCGTCGGCTTTGTGCTGACGTTTCTGGGCATCGCGGTCTTTGATCGGTCTCTCCGGGAAAAGACGCCCCGGATCACGATCGTCAGCCGCGTGACGGAGAGGGAAGACGAAGACGTTTGATGACCCGCGCGGCGGGAATGATGAAGATAATAATTATTTTTTAAATATATTAAAGAGAGCGAAAGAGAATGCAGTATAAGTATCATTGGAATCTTGCGGCAACCCGGAAACAAATGACGGAGAACCCTGCGGTCCATGCCATCGCGGAGGATCTCGGCGTGTTTCTTCCGACGGCGCAGCTCCTCGTCAACCGGGGATGCACCACGCCCGAGGAAGCGCGCTCCTTTCTGGCAAAGGAGGAAGAACAGCTTCACGACCCGTTTCTCATGAAGGATATGGACCGCGCGGTGGAACGCATCGTCGCGGCGATCGAGGCAAAGGAGCGCATCATCATCTACGGCGACTACGACGTCGACGGCGTGACCTCCACGACCTGCCTCACGCTCTATCTCGCTTCCCGCGGCGCGGACGTCGGCTATTTCATCCCCAGCCGCGCGGGCGAGGGCTACGGCGTGTCGGAAGGCGCGCTCCGCCGTCTCTCGGAGGAGGAATGCCGCCTCATCATCACGGTCGACACGGGCGTCACGGCGACGGCGGAGGTCGTCCTCGCGCATGAACTCGGCATGGACATCGTCATCACCGACCACCACGAATGCCACGAGGATCTGCCCGCGGCCGAGGCGGTCGTCAATCCCCGGCGCCCCGACTGCACCTATCCCTTCAAGGAGCTGGCGGGCGTCGGCGTCGTGTTCAAGCTCCTCTGCGCGCTCGAAGCGGTCCTCTCCCCGGACGACGGGATGATGGACTGCGTGCGGCGCATTGCGAAAGAATACGGCGATCTCGTCGCCATCGGGACCGTCGCGGACGTCATGCCCATCCGGGACGAAAACCGCCTCATCGTCTCCTACGGCCTCTCCCTCCTCGAGCATACGGCCCGGCCCGGACTCGTCGAGCTGATCGAGGCGACCCGCATGGAGGCGAAGGCCGCGACGAGGCGCAAGATCACGGCCTCCTATATCGGCTACACGATCGCCCCGCGCATCAACGCCGCCGGGAGAATCCGGGACGCCTCCCTCGCGGTGGAGCTCCTCCTCGCCAAGGACTGCGACACCGCCGCGCCGCTCGCCCGCCATCTCTGCGACATCAACCGCGAGCGGCAGGAAGAAGAAAACAAGATCATGGAGGAGGCCTATGCCAAGATCGCGGCGGAGCACGATTTCGCGCACGATCCCGTCATCGTCCTCTCGGCGGAGAACTGGCACCACGGCATCATCGGCATCGTTGCCTCCCGGATCACCGAGAAATATGGCTGCCCGTCGATCCTCGTCTCCTTCGAGGGCGCGGGCGGGGAAAAGCGTCCCGACGATCCCGGCAAGGGATCCGGACGCAGCGTCAAGGGCCTCAACCTCGTCGAAGCGCTCGTCTCCTGCTCCGATCTGCTCGAAAAGTACGGCGGACACGAGCTCGCGGCGGGCCTGACGGTCAAGCGGGAAAACCTCGCGGAGTTCAAGCGCCGTCTGAACGATTACGCCCGCGAGCGCCTCAATCCCGCCGAGATGATGCCGGAGCTCGACGCGGAATGCGAACTCGAAGCCCCGGATCTGACCCTCGAGCAGGCGTCGGAGCTGTACAGCCTCGAACCCTACGGCGTCTCGAACCCGGTCCCGGTGTTCATCCTGCGCCGTGCAGCCGTCTGTGAGATCACCCCGGTCGGCGGCGGACGCCACACGCGCATCCTGCTCAAGACCGGCGGAAAGACCGTCACGGCGATGTGCTTCCGCATGAACATGCGCGAGCTCGACCTCTATCCAGGCGACGAAGCGGACGTCCTCTTCACCCTCGACGTCAACGAATTCCAGAACCAGAAGACCGTTCAGCTCATCGTCAAGGACATCCGCCTCACCGCGGAGAGGATGAACGCGGAGAACCGGGAGCGGGAGCTCTACGATCTCTTCCGGTCCGGCAAGCCCCTCTGCGGTCTCACGCCGGCTGAGGCGGTCATCCCCACGCGGGAAGACTTCGCCGAGATCTACGGGCTTCTGCGCCGTCAGCTCGATGCGGACCGCGACTCCTTCACCGTCCGGGCGCTCAGCTGGCTCGCGGCGTCGGATGGCAGGCCGATCGGATATATCAAGCTCAAAGTCATCCTCCTCACCTTCCGCGAGCTCGGCCTCTTCGGCGTGGAGCGGCTGAGCGGGGAACCGGAATTCTTCGCCTTCCGCCGTGTCGTGACGCGCGGCAAGGTCGATCTCACCACCGCCGCGGTCTATCGGAAAATCATGCATGATTTCGGACAGGATTGAGTTTATGGCGATCAATACGAGAAACGAACCAAACGAACTGGCGGGCATCGAAAAGCTGTTGTCCGTCATCCGCGCGAGCGAAAAGCGGTACGACATCGAGAAGATCGAGCGGGCCTATCTTTACGCGCGCTCCGTTCACGAGGGGCAGTACCGCGTCAGCGGGGAACCGTATATCTCCCATCCCGTCGCCGTGGCGGAGATCGTCACCTCCCTCGGCCTCGACACCGATTCGATCTGCGCCGCCTTTCTGCACGACACGGTTGAGGACTGCCCCGACAAGACCAGCATCGACATTCTGAAGAACCGCTTCGGCGAGGACGTGGCGATGCTCGTCGACGGCCTCACGAAGATGAAGGCCATCAACGTCGAGGACAAGGAAGAGGCCAACATCGAGAACATCCGCAAGATGCTCCTCGCGATGTCGAAGGACATCCGGGTCATCTTCATCAAGCTCTGCGACCGCCTGCACAACATGCGCACCCTTGACGCGAAGCCGGAACCGAAGCGCCGTGCGACCGCGCTCGAAACGATGTACGTCTACGCGCCGCTCGCGCACCGT
>JAFPWV010000004.1 GCA_017412675.1 Clostridia bacterium | reverse complement strand
CTTGTTCAAGAATTTGCTCCAAGCAGACACCTCTCTCTTTTGCGCTTCGATTCGCAGATGGTCAGCGAGGCTCGTCTCTTCCGTCCGACGTCGACCGTCCGTAATACGGGGAATCGCCGTAGAACCGGTCTTTCAGCGTGCAGCCGGACCAGTATCGGCGGAAGTAATAATAGTCGTCGCAGAAACGGTTGTAAGAATAGTCATAGACCGTCCGCTTTTCAAAGAGGCGGAACCCGCTTTTCTCCGCCGTCCGCCGGGAAGCCGGATTGTCCACATCCATGACGACGGTCAGATAGTCGACGCCGTGCGTCCGGCAAAAGGCTTCGGCAAAAGCCTCCGCCGCCTCGGAAGCGTATCCATGCCCGGTGTAGGCGCCGATCATCATCCAGCCCAGGTCGTATTCGCGGAGCATGTTCTGTTTGCCGAAGGATAGACAGCCCATGACCTCGCCGGTTTCCCTGTTCTCGATCGCATAGCAGCGCCACGAATCGATGTCCCCGTCTTCCTCAGCCTGCCGGAATCTGCGGATCCAGTCGGGCATATCCGCGCGGCTGACGACAACGTCCAGAAAATCCGGGCAGAATTCCGTCACCTGCGGATCGGTTTTGATCCGGTACAGCGCGTCGGCGTCTTCCTCCCGGAACACACGGACAATCAGCCTTTTCGTCTCAATCCTCCACGTTTCCTTCACGGTGCTCTCCCCTCCCTTGCTGCCTCGTTTTTCCCATGCCATCTGCTGTTTGTATTCCGTTCTATATCTCCGGTATCCCATCCAGTACGGCATCCCTGTCATGCGAAGTGCCGTATGATGTGATCTGGCATCATCCATGAAACCCGCGCTCGTCAGCCACAACGGGGATGCGCTTCGCGTCCATGTTCTCGATCCGCACGAATGTCCCCCGCTCGACGGCGAGGATCACCCGGTCGATCTGCTCCTCGGTCCCCTGGATCTCCATCACGACCGAGCCGTCGTATTCGTTTCGCACCCAGCCCGTGCAGCCGTAGAGCTCGGCGGCATGACGCGCGCGATAGCGGAACCCCACGCCCTGCACGGAGCCGGTAAAGATGATGTGTTTTCGGATCAAGGGATTCATGATCGAAGTCTCCTAAGGTGTTTTTTCTGTCCGGTTCCCAGGTTT
Source organism: Clostridia bacterium (assembly GCA_017412675.1). Classification (GTDB taxonomy): domain Bacteria; phylum Bacillota; class Clostridia; order Oscillospirales; family CAG-272; genus UMGS1696. Next base: position 8,561 of record JAFPWV010000004.1, on the reverse strand, counting down.
GTCACGCCGCGCGTCTCCGACATCAGTCCTTCGCCCCTCCGGACAAGCCAGTACGCCTCGACCAGCGCGATCGGCGCACAGGTACGGTGAAGGCCGTAGTCCACGAAATCCGCCGTCTGACAGAGCTTTTCAAAGGACAAGTCCGCCGCCTGCCGCCCCGGACAGGTCGCCGCGACCGCGATGCCCTCTCCGACGGCGCGCAGGGGATAGTAGGACTGATGTTCCCGGAAATCCGAGGGCTCCGGGACGTAATACGCCTTCCCGCCCCAGCATCCGGCATAACGGGCTTTGGCTTTTTTCCATGAAACATACGGGATTCTCAGCCACTCCGCGCCTTCCGGCGTCATAATCTGTTCGGCCTGACGGACCGCCATCACTTCATAGGGCTCCGCGTTTTTCCGCATGAGGGAAAGACAGGTTTCCCGGACGGCGGGGTCTTCGTCCAGATCGGTAACCAGCCGCAGGGAGTATTGCAGCTGCAGCGCGGCGTAGGTCGGCCCGGACAGGGGAACATAGCCGAGCGTTTTTTCCAGCGCTTCGTCCCGGTAACGGAGATACATCTCCTGCCAATGGGGATCCCCCGTCGTCTTCCACGTCAACAGATACAGCATCGGCAGGCGAAGGGCTTCGTGCGGACCGACGTCCCCCCACATCTGCCCCACGAATCCGCGCTCTCCGTCCTCCCGGAGGAAGCTCCATCCGTTCTCCGGGATCACTTCCCTCTCCATCTTCTCCGCCATCCCGGTTAACAGACGGCGGATGCTCCCCCTTTGTTCTTCATCGGAGAGACCGGAAAAGTACAGCCGGTACGCCCCGTACCACCAGTTGGTGTACTGATCCCGGGAGGTGTCGATGTAGTGGCTCCGGCAGTCGGCGGGCGTGACTCCGCGCGGGAGGAAGCCCTTCTTTGGGGAGACGGAGGCGTCCAGCTCCATCCCCCGCCAGATTTTCGCCGCATACTCCCGCATCCCCTCGTCTCCGGCCGCCTCGTACCGGGCCACGACGGCGTCCATCATCAGCCCGGCGTTGAGCATACAGTCCTCCATCCCGGTGCCGTACCCGCCCGGATTGGGGATCCCGAGGCGGATCAGCGCCGGTTCCGGCAGGGTTTTCGTCGCCGCGTCCGCTTCGTCCCCGACGAGGTGGTTATAGAACATAGATGTCCGCTCGTCGAACAGGCGGGTCCAGATGAAATTCCATGCGTTCTCCACGTTTGTTCAACCTCTTCAGTCAAATGCAGTTGCCTGAATCAAGCCAGCCGCTTCCCAAGCCGGTAAAATCCGTTCGCTCCGGTCCTCAGAACCGCATGGTCCAGCTCTGCCAACGCAGGCGGTCGGACAGCCAGTTGTCCTCGAAGCTGTCGCTGTGGATCCATGTCCCTTTCAGGGAGAGATCCCGCGCGAGGGGAAGCCGGTCGAGGGACGGAAGCTGTTCTTTTCCGGGTTCGATCCAAACAGTCTCCGCGCCGCAGAGGACCTCGTATACCGCAAGCAGCCAGTCCGCAGGTCCGATCGCCTTCCCGCCGACATCGATCCGTACGGGCAGGAATCCGGAAGCAGGAAGGGCTGCCGCCGACTGCCTCAGCTCTTCCGCGGTCAGTATGACGGACTCCTTCGCGGCCTCCGGCGCGTATAAAAAACCCCGTTCGTTCAGGCATTCCCACGCATCGGCTCCCAGAAGGAATGCCCGGGCCGCGCGGAACAGGTCGCTCAGGCAGAAGGAGTCCGGCTCGGTCAGAGGATACAGCTTTTCCCGGAGCCGGTCTCGGATCAGCCGCAGATCCTCCTTCCGAACGATCCGAGGCGGTCTTTCGGCGAGCCGTTCGGCGATCTCCCCGTAGGTGGTGATGCGGAACCGGGGATCTTCCTTCGCCAGTCGGACGAACAGCCGCAGATTCTCGTAGAACCGTTTCGTTTCCTCCGCGGGACGGCGGGGCGCCTTCTCCCATTCGCCGAAGGGATGTTTGTTGATCTTGTTGTAGTTCACCGCATCCCAGTGCTGACGGAACAAGCTCATGTGCGGATGGGTATAAAACACGGCGCGCTTCCTCCGGGCAAGCCAGTCCAGCGCCGCGCGGATCTCCGCCTCGCCGCCGTGGAAGAAGAAATCCTCTCCGTCCGCGCCGAGAACGTATTCGATGTTGTAGACGTTGCAGTACCAGACCCCGTCCCCCTCCGGCGTGTCGCAGACCGTGTCGGCATAGATCGGAATGCCCATATCCGCGTAGGCGTACATGGCGGCGTAGGATTTGTCGTCTCCCGGAGGGACTGCCACATAAACCTTATCGCGGCCCGTCGCCCGGCGGATCTTCCGGATGGCCTCCGTCTCCTGCCGGATCACCTCGTCGTAGGCGGCGTCGAAGTCTTCGAGGTCCGTGTATTCGTTGATGACGGGATGGACCGAATGGGCGAGCGTGTGCGAATCGATCTCGTGATACCGGAGCGCGTCCAGCACGTCCTTCCTGCCCCAGTTCACCAGCTGATCGGCAAGAAGGCCAACGAGACAGAAGCATCCGCGCACGCCCTCCGAACGCAAAATCTCCGCTTCCGTGAGGATCGCGTCCGCCGCCGTGTTGGACGTGAAGTCCTCGGTGTCAAAGGAAAAGATCAGTTCCGTTTTCTCCATCCTGTTCACCGCCCTTTCTGTACGATGCTGCTGTCCGATAGATCCCTGGAGTATTCGACGTTCACGCAGTTCTCGATGACGGCCGCTTCCCCCGAGACCCTGGTCTGATTCCGGGCGATCCGCAGTCCGTCCACATTCCGGCAAAAGATCGCGTGTTCCTTTTCCGGCGCGTCGATGAGATTGTCTTCGATGACGATATTTCGGATGCTCTGTCCTGACGGATGGTCGGCATCCGCTTTTACGACGATCCCGGCGGCCTCTCCCCACGCCCAGCCGCAGCCCACGATCCTGTTTCTTCGAATCACGACGTCGGCAGGGCATACGCCCTCATACCACCAGGATTCCGCAGCCGCAACGATGGCCGGCCCCTGTACGTCCCGGAACGTATTTCCTTCGATCCATGCGGACCGGGTCTTGATGAGGATGCTCCGCGCAAAATGGGAGGAAGCCGAACAGCCGACGACCTCCAGCCGGGGCAGACGCGTCACGTCGGCAAACATCCAGCCGTCCAGGTTTTCGGGAAGCGGGCGGTCGAAGGTGACCCTGCACATCCATTCCTCTGGCACCGGGGTACAATCTGCCACGCGGAAGGTCTCCTTCGTCTCAAGGGTGTCATGGGACGTCAGCTCCATCAAATCCCCGGGATCGGGATAATCGAGGCTCTGGGCGTGGGTCCCGTCGGGCGTTTTTTCCCGAAGCCATACAACGGTATCGCTTTCCCGCTTCACGGCCTCCTGATAATACCCGTGAACGTTGGTGAAATCGTCCCCCTGCCCTTCAAATTCGCAATTCTCGAACCGGAGCAGGCCCTTCATGGAAGTGAAATGCGTCGCGTCCGTGTTGGTCGACCAGCGGGTCCCGACGGAAGGTACGACCCGCAGACGTTTCAGGATGACGTCCTCGCTCCGGTTGCCGACGATTCCCATCCCCGGCTGGCTGTGGATCGTCACATCCGTGAGGGTGATTCGCTTCGCGTTCTCGATCAGGATCGCGGGACGGGCGTGATAGGTATGGATGCAGGTAAACTCCATGCCGTCTTTGACTTGTGGTCCCACGAGGCACTGCGCCGTCCCGCTGTCGATGATGTTCAGAATCCGCAGGGGGGACGGGACCGCCTTCCCGGTTGCCGGATCATGAAACAGATACCGCAGCGTCAGATTCGTCCCCCGCACCGGCTGGCCGTCGGCTGAAACGGAGGGCGGCACGATCGGCGTTTCGGGAGCGAAGACCAATTCGGCAAAGACCGTTCCGTCCTCGCGCGGGATCCCGTCCGTGCGCACAACGGCATAACTGAACGGCTTCCGCTTATGGTCGATCGTCAGTCCGACGATTTCCACGTCCTCACAGTCCCGGACGGACACGGGCTCCATAAACCCGTCGACCAGGAGCGTCACGCCCTCGGCCAGGATCCTGGTTCCCTTCTGCCCCGCGAAGTCCAGTCCGCGATCATAGCGATAGGCAGGATTGAACATGACCCGCTGGGGATTGCCGCCCCAGTCTCCCCGCATCACATGTTCCTGCGCCGCTTTCGCCAGTTCCCCGGTGATCGTATAGACGCCCGGCGGGATGGTCAGCGTTGTCCCGGAATGCTCCCGGCAGTAAGCCATCGCCGCGGCAAAGGTCTGCCCGTCGTCCCCGCAGCGAAACGAATCGATCCTGATCTCCATATTTCCTCCCTCAAACGCATGGATGCGCTCAATCATGGCTCCGCAGAGGTTTTCGTTCCCTCTCGCGTCCCCGTCTGCCGGATGCCCGGCGGAGTGCATGATGCTTTTTCTTATTATACCACATCCCCGCCCCGCGGTCAATCACGATGTACGGTTCTCTCCCGCCCGCCGGATCGGATCGGAGGGATCCCCTGCTCCGGGCGAGGGTTCCGGCGTTTTTTGCGATGAAATTCCCGATCAAAACACAACAGCCGCCCGGCGGAATGTCGGACGGCTGAAGATTTTATAGGGTTGTTTTGGTTTCTTCGGACCGCTTATTTTGCGACGATCTCACGTTCCGAGCGGATGGCGACCGCGACCTCCCAGCGGAGTGCCGGAACGGTCGGACGCACGGTGCCGTCCGAGACCCAGAGCACGTCATTCGCAACGGCCCATTTCACGTATTCGACGGCCCACGGGGAAACGCTTCCCGCGTCGTCAGCCGTGAAGTCTGCCGTGCGGATCGTGTAGCCCTTGAAGTTCGAGTACCGGAAGAAGATCGCGGCGAGCTGTTCTCTCGTCACCGGATCCGTCGGGCCGTAGCGGCCGTCGCCGTAGCCGAGGACGATGCCGTGAGAGGCCGCCCATTCGACGCCGTCAGTGTACCACATACCGTCCGGGACGTCGGTGAACGCGCCGGAGTAGGTCACCGCGGGTTTGCCTTCTATACGCCACAGGATAGTGACGATCATGCCGCGGTTGAGGACGCCGTAGGGATCGAATTCGGTCTCGGAGACGCCTTCCATGATGCCGTTTTCATAGACGTATTCGATGATCTCGGCCATGGGAGACAGCGGATCGACATCGGTGAACGGGAGGTTGACGCCGCCGGTCGAGCCGGAACTGTCAGACGAACCGGAGCCATCCGTCGAGCCGGAGGTGCCGGGCTTTACGGCGTTCGGACCGTAGGGATTGTTGGGATTGAACGGGGAGAACGGGCTGAACGGGTTGAACGGCGAGAACTGCGAGAGGACCGCCTCAAATTCCGCGGTGTAGGTCGCGTCGGCGGTGACCTTCACGATCTCGGGCGTCCAGCCGATGAACTCGTAATCGCAGAGCACATCGGAGGCCTTCTTCGGGGTCTTGTGGCTCGGCATTTCGCCCGCGGCGTACTTTTCGGTCTCTTCCTTGCCGTCGATGATCCAGGTGATGGTGTACTTTTTGCCGGATCCGCCGACGGTGATCACTTCATCGGGTGCGACCGGAATGAGTTCGCCGTCCGGGCCGACGATGCTGACCGTTCCGTCTTCACCGACGATGATGGTCGTTTCAATGACCGTGCCGTCGGGCAGCTCCACAACGATGGTGTATTCACCCGGAGGGAGGCTGCCGGGCAGCGGTTGAGGCTTGCCGTCGGGCGTCCACGAATCAAGGACCTCGCCGGTCGCGGGATCGATAAGCGAAACGGTGCCGCCGATGACAGGTTCGCCGGTCTCAGGGTCAACGACCAGGATGCCGCCGGAGGTACCGCCTTCGGCGATGTAGACCTTCTTGGCAACGGTCTCGCCGTCGGATGCAAAGATCGTCTGATACTGCTTGCCGTCGTCAGTCGTCTCGCCGATCACGCCGCCCTGCGGATCGAGGATGGCAAGCGGTTCGTTGACGATGATGGTGTCGGCAGAGGCGAGGATCGCCGCCAGTTTGCCGCCCTCCGCCTTTACTTCAGTATCTTTCCCCTCGATGGTGATTTCAGCTTTAGGCGCATAGATACCGTATCTGTCACCTTTGAGATCTACCGTACTGTTTGAAATCGTGATTTTAGAACATTCGCCTTCTATCCCGTGGGTATCCCCTGCTGCCGTTATCGTGCTGCCGGAGATGGTAATTAAACTGTTGCCTGAGATTCCGGGTCCGTATGTGGCCATTGCCTCAACGTTGGAATCGGATATTATGAGTTCTCCGCCCCCTGAGTAGATACAATAACCCTTTGTATTTGCCTTAATCGTCGAATCAGATATCCAGAGGTTTCCCTTGTTGGAGTCAAGAGACTCTGCTATTATTCCGTAAAAGTTACCAACTGTTACTGTTGCTCCATCAATGGTGATGTCACCGGCATAGATGGCACAATCATCCTCTGAAGTAGCGTTAACCGTAGCGCTGGTGATCTTGATGGTGCCTTCCTTGGCATGGATGGCTTCTGCAAGTTCACCCTCCGCTGTAGCGTTAACTTCGCCGCCAGAAATGGTGATATCGCCTTTTTCAGCATAGATGGCTTTGCCTTTTTCGCCCGTCGCCGTGGCGTTGACTGTGGCGTCGCCGGAGATGGTGATGTTGCCTTCCTCAGCGCAGATCGCATTCCCGTTCTTGCCCGTCGCCGTGGCGTTCATTTCGCCGCCGGAGATGATGATGTCGCCCCCCCACGCCCTGATGGCGTAGCCTTCATTGCCTGTCGCCGTGGCGTTGACTGTTCCGCCGGAGATGGTGAGTTGCTTCGAGGCGCAGATACCTCTCTCTTTCCCTTCCGCGGTCACGGTGCCGCCGGAGATGGTGATGTTGTCGGCATACGAGTAGATACCGTACTCTTTGCCTTCCGCCGTCACGTTGCCGCCGGAGATGGTGATGCTCTTGTCGGCATAGATGCCGACTTCACCCTTCGCCGTAGCATTGACTTCGCTGCCGGAGATGGTGATGTCGCCGGTATAGGCGCAGAGGGCGGCGAAGCCGTCTTCGCCTGTCATTGCGACGGTCACGACGGTCTTATCGCCGGAAATTGTAATGTTCTTGCGAGCAATGATACCGTAATAATCCCCTTCCGCAGCCACAGTTCCGCCGGAGATGGTGATGTCGCCTTCCTCGGCGCAGATGGCGCGGTCAAAGTCGCCCGTCGCTGTGGCGGTGACTTCGCCGCCGGAGATGGTGATGTCGCCTTTTTCAGCATAGATGGCTTTGCCTTTTTCGCCCGTCGCGGTCGCCGTGACAACGGTGTTTTCGCCGGAAATCTTGATTTCGCCTTGGTTAGAATAAAGCGCATAGGTGGGCACGGTTTCCGCGGTGGTCTTTACCGTAATGACACTGTCGGAGACGGTGAGATCGCCGGAATAGGACCATAAGCCTGCCGCATAGGAAGCGCTGAGGGGCGAATTCGTCGTGATGTCAACTTTACTGCCGTCGATGCTCAATGTACCGCCGCCCATAGCGCGCCACATGTTGCCCGTAACCGTTACCTTGCTGTCGGAGACGGAGACAGCTGATGCATTAATGCCCTCAGAATTGGGGAAAGTGCCTTCGGGGTCGTTCTCGATCGTGACTTCGCTTCCCTCGATGATGATATCGCTGTCCCCGTTATAAAGGGCATCCATGGAAAAGACGGCCTTAACCGTACTGTTCCGGATGGTCAAGGGATACCAGCCCGCATAGATCGCCGTCCTTCCCGTGGCCTCCACATCGGCGTTCTCGATCGTCACAGCCAAGAAACCGGAGAGACCATCGAAATAGCCATCTTCCAAACTGCCCTTCGATGTGACCTTGGCGTCTGTAATGCAGAGATCTCCGCGTGCGCAAATCCCGTCACACGCCGCGTCGACCGTGACAACGGTGCTCTTTCCGGAGATGGTAATGTCGCCTTTATTTGTGCGGATGCCGGCATAAGCATTATCGCTGTCTGCCTTGATCGTCTGTGTGGCGGTCACTTTACCGCCGGAGATCGTGATATTGGCCGCATCGGAACAGATACCGAACTGGCCGCCGTCCGCGGTGACGATCGTCTTTTCGCCGGAGACGGTGATGTTCGCTAATGCACTGATACCGTACCCGTTTTCGCTCTTTGCTACGGCCGTGACCATGCTGTCGGAGATCCAAACGCCGCCGCCGGTGGTATAGATTCCGCGGGCTTTTTCGGAGAAGACCTTGACCGAACTGTAATCGGTGACATCGATATTACCTTCGGCATATATGCCGATATATTCGCTTTCAATTGTCAGCTTTGCGCCGAACAAAGTCAGGTCGCCCCCGAAAACACTGATCCCGTCTGCGTCCGTGATCTTTTTCAGTCCCGCAACGCCTGCGATCGTCAGGTCGATATTCTCGGAATGAATCAGCCCGTCTTTGTAAGTATCCGTGATCTCCGGGTTGTTCAGCGTCAGGGTGTACGAATCGGGATCATACATCGCCGAGCCCGTGTTGTCGCCGAGGATGTCGTCGAGGTTCTTTTCTGTCACCTGCACACCACCAACCCAGACGGGGTAGGTATTGATGGGAGTGGCATTATACGTGGCCGTGTAGGTGGCGTCG
>JAFPWV010000193.1 GCA_017412675.1 Clostridia bacterium | reverse complement strand
GTGATGCGGTCGACGAGGGTGTTCGAGAAGGTGTTTTCTTCTTTCAGCCAGGCCGCAAAGCCCTCTCCGAAATCCCAGAGACGGGCGTACTTCTCCACGCATTCGCGGAGCATGTCGCCGTTTTGGTCGATCAGCTCGCACGGGAAGAGGAGGAATCCCGGAAGGCCGAGGCGGTAGCGCTCATAGAGAAACGCGGTGAGCTTCGCGGGATAGGATTTCGGCGGGCGGTCGTCGGGAGACTCCGTGCCGAGGTATTCGATCCCGGCTTCGGTGGTATTGGAAAGGATGATGCGCAGATCGGGATTCGCGGCAAGCGCGAGGAAGGCGTCGTAATCGGTATAGGGGTTGATCGCGCGGGAAATCGAGGTGATCTCCGTGCGGCGGCAGACGGGCTCGCCGTTCTCCATACCGCGGACATAGAGGTGATAGCGGCCTCCCTGCTCGTTCAGAACGTCGGCGAGTCCGCGCTCGATCGGCTGGACAACGACGGCCTTGCCCGGGTAGGTGCCGAGCTCGTTCATCTGATGGAGGAAGCAGTCCGCGAACGCGCGCAGAAAGCCCCCTTCTCCGAACTGCAGAACGGTTTCTTTGATGGCATTCATATCAGTATTCTCCGTATTGTGGTCAAATGATGGGGTTCGTCACCGATGCCCCGCGGATCGTCTCGGTCGGAAGGTGAAGAATCTTTCCGCCCGGTTCCCCGTCGATGAGGCGGAGAAGCTCCTCGGCCGCCGTCCGCCCGATCTCCTCGACCGGCTGGACGATGACGGTGAGCGGCGGATGGGAGACCTCGGCGAGGGTGCGGTTATCGAATCCGAGGAAGGAGATCCCCTCTCCCGCCGTGATCCCGGCCTCCGCGAGCGCCTTGACGGAACCGATGGTCAATTCGTTGTTGGTCGCAAAGAGCGCGGTCGGCGGATCGGGCAGGCGCAGCAGCTCGCGCGTCATGCGGTACCCCGCCTCGATGCTGTATTCCCCGGACCGGATGAGGAGCTTCTCTGCTCCGATGCCGTGGAGGGAACATGCCGCGAGAAAGCCCGCGCGGCGCTCCAGGGGTGTGTAGTTGGAATCCGGCCCGAGCAGGACCCCGATCCGGGTATGGCCCGCACGGATCAGCTCCTCCGCCGCGCCGTAAGCCGCCGCGAAATTGTCCGAGAGCACCGATGAGCACTTCCCGCCGGGCGGCACGCTCACCACCCGGTCGACGAACACTGTCGGGAGATCTCCGGCGATGGTGGCGAAGTCGCTCGCGGCAGTCGTCGGGACCGCGATGAGCCCGTCGATCCGCTTGCGCCGGAGAAAATCGAGCCGCCGCTGTTCTCTTTCGGGATCGGAGTGCGTGACGCAGACGAGCGTGGAATAGCCGCGCTCCTCGAGGACCGAATCGACGGCGGAGATGATTTCGGTGAAAAAGAGGTTGTCAAGCTCCGGAAGCAGGACGCCGACGGTCATCACGCTCGATTTCCGGAGGCCCCGCGCGATCTCGTTCGGCTTGAAGTCGAGCGCGCGGACGGCCTCTTCGACGGCGCGGGCGTTGGCCTCCCGGACCTTCGTCCCGTTGAGGTATTTCGACACGGTTGCGACCGAGACACCCGCGAGCCGCGCCACTTCCCGGATCGTCGCCATGTCAGCGGACGGTGATCCGGAGGCAGTTCGTGTATTTCGTCGGGAGCTCTTCGGGCAGCTCGACCGTGAGGATGCCGTAGCTCTGCGTGAACGGAACGTCCCCGATGCCGAGCAGCGCGACCCGCTCGACCGTTTCGTCCCGGAAGGAACGGACCACCGCGCGGCGGTCATCCGGCGCATGCATCATGAACGCGTAAACATCGTTCCCCTTCGCGGTGAAGCGGTAGTCCGACGCGGTCCAGGCCACCTGCGATTCGCGGAAGCCGTCGATCACGACGCGGGAATCGCCCTCGCCGAAGACCTTCCACGGTCTCGTGCCGTAAACGCCTTCGGATGCCACCGCATACCATTTGGCGATCTCCTCGAGCGTCCAGCGTTCCCAGTCGTCGATCGAGCCGTCGGGCCGCTGGAGGATGTTGAGCAGCATCGTGCCGTTCTTCGAGATGATGTCGACGAGCATTTCGATGATGTGGCCGGGCTGCTTGTAATTCTGGCGGACGTCGTAGAACCAGTTGCCGATGCAGGTGTCGGTCTCCCACGGATCGGGCTGGATGCCGGGGAGCTGGCTCTTTTCGATGTCGAGCGTGCCGACCTTGAAGACCTTCGGATCACGGTTCTTCTGTGTGTAAACGGCGTGGTTGAAGCCGTATTTCTCGATGGATTTGTTGTAGAGGTGCGAGACGGCATTCAGACCGTAGGAGAAATCGTCCGCGCCGAACGGGAGCTCGCTGTCGGAATAGAGCAGATCGGGGGTGAAGCGGTCGATCATCTCGGTCACGGCGCGAAGCCAGTATTCGCGGAAGGCCTTGTTCGGCGTGAGCCACGGCGCGTTGTCCTTGTTGTGCTCGTAATTGTCGTGATAGAAGTCGCGGTAGGCGGGATCGTTTCCGTCGTAGGGGACGCCGGCGTAGGGACCGGTCTTGTCCGCGCCCTTGTTGACGTACCACCAGGAGAAGGACGCCGCGAGGTGCTCGGTGAGGCCGAAGGGCATGGAATACTTGTCCGCCGCGGCCCTCCAGAGCGCGCAGATATCCTTGCCGGGACCGACCTTCACGGAATTGAAGCGGTTGACGGCGGAATCGTAGTTGAAGAAGTGGTCGTGGTGCGTGGCCTGCGCGACGAAGTAGCGGGCTCCCGCCTTGTAATAGAGGCTCATCAGCTCGTCGGGATCGAAGTTTTCGGCTTTCCAGAGCGCGCAGATGTCCTTGTAGCCGAATTTCGAGGGATGACCGTAGTGACGGACGTGATAGCGGTACTGATCGGAGTTTTCGATGTACATGTTCCGGGCGTACCAGTCGCCGTACATCGGCACGGACTGAGGGCCCCAATGGCTCCAGATCCCGAACTTCACATCGCGGAACCAATCCGGCGCGCTGTAGCTGTAAAGCGATTCAAAGGTGGGTTCAAATTTCGCGGTCATGATGCGTGTCCTTTCTTTTTTGTTCTGTTGAATGGTTCAGTCCTCCGCCATGTGACGGATGCGGGGAACGGGCGGCTGATTGGGGAATCCGTAGAAATCGCGGGCGTTTTCACCGAGGATGAGGGATTTCTCATGAGCGGTGAGCGCGTCGGAGAACAGAAGGAAGTCGAGGCTCATGCGGTAGGTGATCGCGGTCATGGTGCGGGGATAGTCGCTGCCCCACATCAGCTTGGCGGCGCCGACCGCTTCGATCGCGTCGCGGAAGGCCTTCACCGCCGAGGGATACGGCCAGAATTCGCTGTTGAAGAGCCAGGTGATCCCGCCGGATTCGATGCGGACGTTCTCCCGCTCGGCAAGCCGGATCTGCGCCATCCAGTCGCCGCGTCCCGCCATGCCGAAGTGGCCGACGGCGATGCGGAGCGTCGGATAGCGGTCGGCGAGGATCCCGAGGGCGGCGGTCTGGGTATCCCCCTCGGCGAGGTCGATGAGGAGGAACTGTCCGCGCTCCGCGGCATCGGCGAAGACGTGTTCATGATGGAGAAGATCGGGATCGGAGAGGCGTCCGGCGCAGATCTTCACGCCGTCGAAGCCGTCCGGGAAGAGGGGCTTCCCTTCTTCATAGAGGCAGGAGACGCGGAACCGGTCGGGATGGGCGGCGCGGACTTCACGCAGATAGCAGTCCTGCGGCCCGTCGATCATCTCCTGGGTGACGACGGCTCCGTTCACGCCTGCGAAATCCATGTTCGAGAGCAGGATCTCGGCGGTGTTCTCGCCGTTCACGAGGTAGGGCGGGAGCATCTGGCGCACCTCGCCGCCGAAATCGGTCCGGCCGCCTCCGAGGGGCACGACGGGCTTCCCGTTCACGGTCCCGCGCTGGGTCTTCCAGAGATGGACATGCGCGTCAATGATCATGGCAGTCTCCTCAATCGCTGAACTTTACGAGGACCTTCGCAAGCGATCCGTCGTTGTGCACGAGCGCGTCGAACGCCTCCTGACACCGCTCGGCGGGATAGACGGCGCTGACCATCGGCAAAGGATCGACCGTACCGTCGGCCATGCAGTCGATGAGTGCGCGGAAATCCGCCGGAAGGCTGTTGCGGCTGCCGAAGACGTTGAGCTCCTTTTTGAGCAGGACGGAATGCAGGAAGGTGGTGTTGCGCTTGCCGTTGCCGATCAGGATGATGTTTCCTGCGAAGGCGGCGGAGTCGATGCAGGCGAGGAAGGTCTCCGGCGCGCCGCAGGCCTCGACGCAGGTGTCAAATCCGCCCTCGGTGACCTTTGCGGTGTAGTCGGCGAGGCTGTCCCGGCCGGAGTTGATCGTGCCGTCAGCACCGAAGGCCTTCGCTTTTTCGAGGCGTCCGTCGAGCAGATCGGCGACATGGACCTCGGCGCCCTTTCGTTTCGCGGAGATCGCGGCAAAGAGGCCGATCGGTCCGGCGCCCACGACGAGGACCTTGTCGCCCGGCCTGATCTCGCAGCGGGAGAGCGCGTGCCAGCCGATGGAGAACGGTTCGACGAGAGCGAGCTGTTCGGCGGTGAGGCCGCGTCCGGGATAGATGCGTCCGACGGGCATGGCGACGTATTCGCAGAAGCTGCCGTCGCGCTGGACGCCCATGGTCCGGTTGTCGTGGCAGCAGTTGATGTGGCCGCGGCGGCAGGAGTAGCAGGTCCCGCAGTTGAAATACGGGTTCGCGGTGACGACGTCGCCCGGCTTCAGTTCCCCTTCATAGTCCGGGGGGAGGGTGACGATCTCGGCGGAGAATTCGTGGCCGGGGATGCGGGGATAGCTCGTAAACGGCTGATTCCCGGTGTAGCTCGCGACGTCCGCGCCGCAGATCCCGCAGACGCGGATCTTGAGGAGCGCTTCTCCCGCGGCGAGGGTCGGCATCGGAAGCTCACAGAGCTCCATCTTTCCGGGTTCGGTGATGCGGATGGCTTTCATAAAAATCCTATTCCTCCTCATTCGGCGATGTATTTCGGATTCCAGATCACGGCGGTCTTCATCGGCGCGCCCTTGACGTAGATGCGGTTTTCGTATGCCCCGATGGGATCGGCGGTGAATTCGTCCCGGTCGATCAGCCCGACAAGCTCGTTGTAGCGGCTCGCGAGGAGCAGCCGGATCGCCTCTTCCATGTGGCTCTGGCGGAAGTTGATCGAGCCGAAGATGAGGTGGTTCTCGAAGCCGAAGGGCATGGTGTCGAAGGTGATCTTCGGACCGAGCGAAAAGCTGTTGTAAATGCCGTTGCAGCCGAGGACGCGGTGCTCGAAGGCGATGCGGTGCTCGACCTCCGTGCCGGACGTGCCGAGGAAAACGGTCGCGCGTCCGCCGAGGGTCTTTACGATGAGCTCCGCGGAGGCCGCCTCGTCGAGTCCCGCCGTGCTGACGTAGCGCGCTCCGGCGATCTCGCAGGCAAATTTCACCTTCGGAGAGTCGGCGGGCGAGCGGGAGACGAAGAGGATGTCGGCGTCGGGGTGGTTCTGGCGGATGAGGTCGCCGATGAACATGCCCGTCGTTCCGAGGCCGAAGATGACGGTGCGCGCAAAGAGGCTGTCGCGTGCGATCCGGCGGGCTTCGGCTTCCGAGCACTTGCGGCGTGCCATCTCCACGCGGAAGTTCTGCGCCTCGCCGATGTCCTCCATGCGTTCGCGCTGGAAGAGCATACAGGCGTAGGGATCGCAGAACACGAGCTTCTTCGCGGCCTCGAGGTCGATCCTGCCGTCACGGACATAGCCGTCAGGGATCTCGAGAAGCATATCGGGGTTATAATAGTTGCAGTCGGAGAAGAGGCCGTCCGCGCCGTCGCAGCCGTATTCAAAATAGGTCTCGTCCTCGGTATAGCGCGTGGGATCATAGCTGTCCCCGCCGCGGATCAGGACGATGGCAAAGCGGTTCTCGGACGGCACCCAGACGACACCCTCGTGGCCGTTGATGAGGCGGTCCCGGCCTGCGGGGAATTTCGGCGTGAGGCGGCCTTCGCGGCCCATGTGCATGAGCTCGTTGTCGGTCCCGCAGAAGCCGACGAGCACACTCTCGCAGAGGACGCCGGGCAGGAGCGGTTCCCCGCGGAGACGCTGCCGGGCGCGGTCGTCGATCTCGGCCTCGCCGTAGACGAGCGGGCGGTCGGGATCGTTCTGAAAATAGGTGGCGAATGTCTTCATGATTCCTCCTGTTGTCGGAAAATACGGAAATCGTTTTCTGTTTCTGAGTATAGCACGGAAACGCCGGATTGTCAAGCGTTCGGGCGAAGTTTCGTCGAAAGATTCCGCCCGCTTCTCACTTCCCGGATGCTCTTCGGCGGAAATCGTTTTCTCTCGTCTCTCCGCTTCCCGCCGCCCGGATCGCGCATGAAAAAAACTGCCGCGGGATGCAGCAGTTTTTCGTGGATCATAGGGTTTTCCTGCCCTCTTCGTACATCCTCAGCATCGCGTCGGCGGTGCCGCGGACGGAGGCGAGGTCGTTCTGGAACGGGCGGTTGTTTCGGATGCTGTCGTAGAAGTCGGCGATGCAGGCGGTGTGGCCGGTTCCCCAGTAGCCCTTGCCGAGCGCGGCGTCGGTCCGGAAGGTCTTTCGCTCCGCGCCGTCCTTCGTCAAGATCTCGAGCGCGTCCGATTCGAGCCGGAGCGTCGCCCCTTCGAGGTGGAGCTCGATCATCACGGGCGCGTCCTGCGTATAGGCCGTCGTGGCGTAGAAGAGCGCGGGCCTGCCGCCGAGGACGAGATACGCTTCGACGGTGTCCTCGACCTCGATGCCGCCCTTGAGGTGGTGATTCGCCATGTGCGCTTCGACCGTGTCCGGATCACCCATGAGGCGCACGAGGAGGTCGAGCGTGTGCACGGACTGGTTGATGAGGACGCCGCCGCCCTCGGTTGCCCACGCGCCGCGCCATCCGCTGTCCCGGTAATACGGCAGTTCGCGCTTCCAGGTGACGAACGCGCGCGCGCCGAGGAGTTCGCCGTAGACCTTTTCGTCGATCAGGCGCTTCGCTTCCCGCGCGTTCGGGTTGTAGCGGTTCTGGAAGCAGATCCCGAGCGGGACCCGGGAGGCCGCGTCCTCGAGCATCGCCCATTGCTCCCGGTTGATGACCGGCGGCTTCTCCGAAAAGACGGCGATCCCGCGGCGGGCAGCCTTCTGCGCCATCGGGGCATGGAGATAGTGGGGCGTGCAGAGGTGGACGGAATCCGGGCGCTCGGCGTCGAGGAGGGCGTCCATGGAATCGTAGGCGCGGCAGCCGAATTTCTGCGCCATGGCTTCGGCGCGCTCCGGGCGGATGTCGGCGCACGCGATGAGCTCGGTGTCCGGGAGATTATGAAGAACGGCCGCGTGGACCTGCGCGATGCCGCCGCAGCCGATGATGGCGACGTGGAACATGATGTGACTCCTTTTCTCGGCGGGCTTGGGACGCCCGACACCCACAGTATAGCAGATTCCGGCGCGGATTTCAACAGGATTTTTGATTTTTTCTTCCCCCTCCGCGACACGCCGGAATTTCAGACGCTCCTCAGCGAGACAAATGCATGAAAAAGGGGCTGTCGCATGAACTCCAAGAAACGGAGAAATGCGACAGCCGTTCTCTTTCCATAGCGCTTTCTGCGTTCTTTTTCTCCTTTATCGAGGAGAAAAAGAACCAAAAAGAGGAACTCTCTGGAAGTCTTGGGTGTTCCGCACTCT
>JAFPWV010000192.1 GCA_017412675.1 Clostridia bacterium | reverse complement strand
TTCGGAAGCGTTGTCCAATGGGGCATAACGCCTCATCCATTCTTGATTACAGGGGCCAGTTCCGCGTTAGGCAGCCAAGGTTGCAAACAATACGCTCAACGCCGAGAATACAGCCTTTCTCGTCAGACTTTCACCAGCAAAGGTGCAGCGAGCAAGTGCTCGATCCAAGCCTGACGATTTGCATAGCACGCCTTGCCTCGACGGAGTCGAAAGGGCGAACACGAACCGCTGCATTTTTGGCGTTGAGCGAGCCACGAACGAAACAGAGCTACTTATCTTGGGGAAGGCCCTGTTAATCTAACGTGCGAAAGGCGAGATGGAACTTGTTCCATCCGCCGTGGGACCAAATGAAATGGAGCAACGGTGCAGTTGCGCCGAGGTACGCATGTTGAGGGTGGATTCCCAAGGCGGGAAAGGCCTTGGGCCGGGGTGATTCACAAGAGGGCCGCGGCCGGTCCTCTTGTGCGCCAGCCGCGCAGGCGATCACTGAAAGCCCCGAAGGGCTTTCTTCCTCATCTCCTGCACGGAAGGTGCAAAATCACGTTATCCGCAAGCGCAGACGGAATAAACGCGTCTCCTGCGCAAAGGAGTCCGCTGAAAGAATATTGAAACAGGAAAAAGAAAATAGAAAAAGGAACCTACGCCATGGCTAAATCGCACGTTAAAGTCGGTTTCGTCTCCCTCGGCTGCTCGAAAAACCTCTGCGACACCGAGATCATGCTCCGCCACCTCGTGGACGAGGGCTATGAGATCACCCCGGAAGAGAGCGACGCCGACATCGTCATCGTCAACACCTGCGCCTTCATCGAGAGCGCCAAAAAGGAATCCATCGACAACATCATCGACCTCGGCTGGCTGAAAAAGAACCACACCCTCCGCGGCATCATCGTCACCGGCTGCCTCGCCGAGCGCTACCGCGAGCAGGTCACCGCCGAGCTGCCCGAAGTCGACGCCATCCTCGGCGTGGGCGGCATCCACCGCATCGGCGAAGCCGTCCGGAGCATCGTGGATTCGTGGGACAAGTCCGGCAAGGCAAAGAAAAAAGGGCCGAAATTCGCCTGCTTCGACGACAAGGAGTCCTCCGAGCTCGGCGGCGAGCGCGTCATCACCACCGGCGACGCCATGGCCTACCTCAAGATCGCCGAGGGCTGCTCCAACCGCTGCACCTACTGCGCCATCCCCATGATCCGCGGGAAAATGCGCAGCCGCACCATGCGGGACATCGTCGAAGAGGCCACCGCCCTCGACGCGATGGGCATCAAGGAGCTCGTCCTCATTGCGCAGGACACCTCCGCCTACGGCATCGACCTCTACGGCAGATACGAGCTCCCCTCGCTCATCCGGGGGATCACGGACGCGACGAAGATCCCGTGGATCCGCCTCCTCTACTGCTACCCCGACAAGATCACCGACGAGCTCGTCGAAGAGATCAAAAACAACCCCCGCGTCGTGAAGTACATCGACATCCCGATCCAGCACATCTCCGATCCGGTACTGCGCCGCATGAACCGCCACGGCGACGCCGCGATGATCCGGGACGCGATCGCGAAGCTGCGCACGGTCCCCGGCATGGTGCTGCGCTCCACCGCGATCGTCGGGTTCCCGGGCGAGACCGAGGACGATTTCCGCCAGCTCTGCGAATTCCTCAAGGAGGCGAAGTTCGAGCGGTTCGGCGCGTTCCCGTACTCGCAGGAGGAGGACACCCCCGCCGCCGCCTTCCCCGATCAGATCGACGAGCAGGTGAAGCAGGACCGGTACGACATCCTCATGCAGACCCAGCTCGCCGTGAGCGAGGCCTACAACGCCTCCCGCGTGGGGACGACCGTGCGCGTGCTCTGCGAGGGCTGGGATCCCGTTGCGGAATCGCACGTCGGCCGCAGCTATGCCGAAGCCGCCGAGATCGACGGCAAGATCTGGTTCACGACGAAGCGAAAGGACCTCCGCATCGCCGAGGGTGAGATGATCGACGTCAAGATCACCGAGGCGATGGACTACGACCTCGTCGGGGAAGCGATTCTGAACGTGTAACCCGGGCTCCGTCCCGTCCGTTCGGATCCTTCTTCCTTCTGAATTCCGCACCGCACAACAGATACAGAGGTACAAACGTATGAATCTTCCCAACAAGCTCACGATGTTCCGCATCTTCATGGTCCCTGTTTTTCTCGTCCTGCTCTGCGTGCCGCTCCCGATCGGGGACACCGCGCTCCGGATCCTCACCGCCGCGGTCTTCGCCGTGACCTCCCTCACCGACATGATCGACGGCAAGATCGCCCGGAAATACAACCTCATCACGGACTTCGGCAAGTTCATGGACCCGCTCGCCGACAAGTTCCTCGTGATGGCCGCGATGCTCGGCATCCTCGTGAAGTTCGACGATCTGCGCCCGGTGTTCGTCTGGGCCGCCGTCGTCGTGATCTTCCGCGAGTTCGCCGTCACGTCCCTGCGCCTCGTCTGCGCGCAGAAGGCCGGCAAGGTGATCGCCGCGGCGTGGCTCGGCAAGGTCAAGACGACGACGCAGATGATCTGCATCCTCGCGATCCTGCTCGAACCCGTGATCCTGCCCTTCAAGCCGTTCACCGAATGGCACCTGCTTTCCTACATCACGATCGCCGTGATGGCCGTCATGACCGTCTGGTCCGGCGCGGACTACATGAAGCAGTACTGGCCGTACATCGGGAAGATGAAATAAACGGGCAGCCGCGGGGTCCGGGCGGTGCCCGGAGACACAAGACTCACCAATGATGAAAAGTGCGTACCTGAAG
>JAFPWV010000191.1 GCA_017412675.1 Clostridia bacterium | reverse complement strand
CAACCATGTCAGGCTCCAGTCAAAGACAAAACTGACTCCGGTGGAGTTCCGGAATCAGTTCTGCGCTTGATTGCGTTTCAGTTGCTTTTTTGTGCTGTCCGTACAAAATGGAGCGGTTCAGTTGTGTCCCCGGTTTTTCTTTGCCGAGAGGGCAGATTTTCAAGCCGCGCTTGAATCCGATCCGAGAACGGCGTTATTGACGCCGCCGCACGCACGTGCTATCATATACCCAGAACGAGGCGCCGCGTTCCCTCATCATATCGAAAAGGAGTACGCTATGGAACTCAAGATCTCGGAACAGATCAACCGGTTCAGAAAAAACAAAAATTTGACGCAGGAAGAGCTGGCAAATGCGCTCGGCGTCTCTGCGCAGGCTGTGTCAAACTGGGAGCGCGGGGGATATCCCGACATCACCCTCCTCCCCGGCATCGCGCAGTTTTTTGAAGTCTCGATCGATGAGCTGTTGGGCAACGAGAGACTGACCCGCGAGCAGCTTCACAAGGAATTCAACGAACGATACTACGCCGGGAACTATGCCGGGAATGAGGAAAAGCGGATCATGATCGCACAAGAGTATCATCGGAAGTACCCGAACGATCTGTACTATGACCTCTTGCTCGGCTGGGCAATCTATCACGCGGACTGCGAAATCAACAAGAATTATCGGGGCGAATTCCGTTCCGTCATCGACCGGCTGTCCCGCTCGGAGAATCCCTACGACATTGACAGTGCACGGGTATTCCGCTGCATGGTCTGCGGGAATGACGAGCTGGATGCCCTGCTCAAAGAGGTAAAATCCACCTTTGGAGACCGCAGCGACATCGTGTTTTACCGACACAACATCCGCTCGGACCGCGCGCGGTTCAACGGCAACGAAGAGGAGAGGAAGGTCTGCGAGAACATCTCTGACTTTCTGGAGGATTACGAATTTCTCGCCGTTCGTTGTCCCGACAAATACGGCCCCTCCATCAAAGCGGATTTTCTGAAAAACAAACTCCGTTTCTTTGAGTTTGTTGAAACGGACGGGAAACTGCCCGCCGGATGGCTCCCATTCAGAAGTCGGACCCGTTTGGTTTTGGCAGCCTGCCTCTGGACTTCCGGCAAGGAGGAGGAAGGCTGGGAGGCATTTGAAGGCGGCATGGCAGACCTGAAAGAATGGACAGGCACCGAGATCGGTGAAGCGCTACCCCTCAGCTTTGATGGGAATCGATACGGCGGATTGAAACTGGAGAGCAGGACAAAGGCCATGATCACAGAGGACGGACGCATCTATCCGTTCTATATGCGGCTTTACACTTCGGCCGATCCGTATATGATCGAAGATCTGCTGACCTGGCCGAAATGGGCGTGGTTCGATTCGGCACGGAACGATCCCCGGTATCTCGCGGCTCTCGATTGGCTGAGAGACTTTCAGGAAGTGCTCCGGAAACGCTCGGAAACGCTGAACGGGAAGAACTGAAAAAACCGCTTGACGAAATGCCGAAACTGTGTTATAATATCCGGCAGTTGGGGCGTCGTCAAGCGGTAAGACAAAGCACTTTGACTGCTTCATGCGTCGGTTCGAATCCGGCCGCCCCAGAGTGCCAAAGAAGGAGCGCAGCGCAGCGTTCCTTTTTTGTTTCTGCCCGGTCAGACCCATGCAGTTTTCCCGTGAAAATTCACGAAAGAAGCGGACGGAGGACGAGGTTTTTTCAGGCGTTATGACCCGGATCCCTTGACATCCTCCGTCCGCTTTGCTATAATGATGACAATAAATAAAACTTCCGATCCACACGAAAGGAATATGCCATGAAAAAGCTCAGCTTTCTTCTTCTGTTCATCCTGACGGCGGCGGTCCTCGCGATCACCGTCTCCGCGGGAACCATCATGTATCAGGGCGGCGGCGCGGAAGGCCTCTACCGCACCGGCTACACCGGCCCGATCAACATCGAACGCTACTTCCAGGAACCGTTCAACCTCGAGGACGCGGACTATCTCTACCTCCGCGTCTACATCGACGATCCCGAGAAATACGCGGAAAACGGACAGATCGAGATCACCTCGTCCGGCAAATGCGACGCCGAGGAACACAACTGGAACCTCAGCACCCTCGACATGCAGCAGGGCTGGAACGAATGGAAGCTCGATCTTTACGAGGGCGGAGAATCGGGCGGTCCGGCCGACTTTGCGCGGATCAACTACTTCCGCATCTACTTCTTCACCGAGGGGGACAACCTCATCGCGCTCGACTATGTGGCGTTCGGCGGCGAGAATGAGGACTTCTCCTCCATCGCGACGGAGCTCGGCGAGGTGGAACGCGAGGAGCACGTTGCCCAGGACGTCATCAACCGGGTCGGCAAGGGCTCGTCCGGCGCGGTCGCGGTGCAGGCCGCCATGGAAGCGTCGCCCGCCAACGCGGATCCCTACGATTATGTGTTCATCGCCCTGACACTCGACGGCGTCGACAACTTCACGGGTGACGGCCAGCTCGAGCTGACCTCCGCGTGCTGCTCCGACCGGAAGGAGATCCATTGGCTGGTCTCCGGTCTCGATCTGCAGGACGGCCTCAACGAGATTAAGCTCGACCTCTGGGAGCCCGACGAATACGGCGCGGACTTTGATCCCGCGAACATCAACTATTTCCGCATCTACATGTTCACGGAAGGGGTTTTGAAAATGAACCTCGATTACGTCGGCTTCGGCAATGACGGGGACGATTTCGGCTATGATCTGCCGGTCTATCTCATTCCCTCCGAGGATGCGCCGGAGCTCTCGCCCGAAGAGCAGGCTGCGCGCGCGGAAGAAGCGGCGAAACGCGCCGAGGAAGCCGCGAAGAAGAAGGCGGAAGAGGAAGCGAAAGCGGCGGAGGAAGCGGCGAAGAAAGCCGAAGAAGAAGCCGCGAAAGCCGCTGAGGAGGCTGCGAAGAAAGCCGAAGAAGAGGCCAAAGCCGCCGAGGAAGCCGCGAAACAGGCGGCTGATGAGGCTGCGAAAGCCGCTGAGGAAGCCGCAAAGCAGGGCGAAGAAGACATCGCTGCCGTCTCCGCTGCCGTCGATGAAGCTGCCGACGCCGTGATCGGCGGAGAGGACGGTCAGTCCGTCACCGTTTCCGCAGGTCCGAACCCCGCCCTGATCGCGGGGATCGCTGTCGGCGCGGTCGCCGTGATCGGTGTCATCGTCGGCATTGCCGTATCGAAGAAAAAGCGCGGATGAGACCCATCCGGCTCTGATCTGATCGCCATGAAACATCTTCTTCCGCTGACCCTCGCCCTCCTGCTGCTCCTGATGCTTACGGCCGGATGCGGCAAGAAAACGATCCCGCCCCCCGTCTTTGCGGAGCCGTCCTCGCAGACGGGCACCCCGGCATCCGCCTCCGCTTCGGTCGAGACGGTCCCGGATGGCGGGTACACTTCCCTCCCGATCTTCGGAGAGGATGACGCGCCGCTCTTCTCGATCATCCTGCCGCAGGACGCCGACGACGATCTGAAAGACGCCGCCGAAGTGCTCCGCCAAGCCGTTCTGCGCCGCTCGGGCGCCGATCTCCCCGTCCTCGACGACACGTCGGAGCCCTCCGAATGCGAGCTGCTGATCGGCGAAACGTCGCGTCCGGCGTCCGCCCTGGCTGTCGAAGCCGCGCGTCAGACCCCCGCCGACTATCCGGGACGGGAGATGTCGCTGTACGATTACGGCGGCTATCTCATCCGCGCGGAGGGGAAAACAATCGCCTTCGCCGCAACGGACGCCGAACAGATGGCCCGCGCGATCGACGAATTCACAGAAAGCTGGCTCAAAACCATGAGAATTCAACTGCCGGAGGGGGGACTCTCCCTCGGGATGCGCGCCCCGGCTGAGATCAAGGCCCTCGACGCCTCGACACGGCCCGCGCTCATCACGCCGCTGCACGAAACCGACGCTCCCGTGATCGCGGATATCGTCGCAACCGATCCCGATTTCGGCGCGGATCCGAGCGGCAGGCGGGACAGCACCTCCGCCCTGCAGAAAGCCCTCTCCGCCTGCGCGAAGAAGGGCGGCGGGACGGTCTGGCTCCCGGCGGGACAGTACCTCGTCACGTCCAGGGTCGAGATCCCGGCCTATGTCTCCCTGTGCGGCGAGAAACCGCTCGACGAACCGAAGACCGTTGCGGATTACGGCACCGTCATCGTGGCGAAGCCGAAGAGCGGCAATTCGACCGCGTCTTCCCTCTTCGATCTGCGCGGAAGCTGCGGCGTCGTCGGGATGACCGTATGGTACCCGGAACAGTCGATCGAGAAGCCCGTGGCGTACCCGTACACGTTCTACGTCACCGGCAACGGACAGGGCGGCTACATGCTCCAGACAATCAAGGACGTGCTGGTCGTCAACGGCTGGAAGGGCATCGGCGCGTGCGTGACGGAAAACAACGCGCACGAGCAGACGACCATCGAAAACTTCCGCGGGACCTTCCTCTTCCACGCCGTCGCGTCCTACAACGAGGCGGACGTCGGCACGTTCAAGTCGATCCGCGTCTCGCCGACATACTGGGCAAACTCCCCCTTCGACGGATCGCCCGATCTCGAAGCGGTCCGCGCCTACACGCGGGAGCACACCGAGGGGCTGGTCCTCGGCGACCTCGAGTGGGATCAGTTTGCCGACATCGAGATCGAGGACTGTGCCGTCGGTCTCCACACCGTCGACGGCGTCCGCGCCACCTTCACCGGCGAAATGGTCGACGTGACGGTGCGGCGCTGCGGCGACGGCCTGATCGCCGACGACATGGACGCCCGCTGGGGCATGAATCTCGCCCGGTCCGTCTTCGAGGACTGCGAGCGGCCGATCACGAACAACACCCGGGCATTCCTCAAAATGACGGATGTTCGCGTCACGCCCGAAGCCGAGCTGCACGGCACGCTCCGCATCGCAGACGGCGAACTCTCCGGGTATTCCGTCGACTATAAGCGCACACAGCCGAAGGTCGCGCCGTACACCTATACCGTCGCGCTCAAAACGGGAAACGCGGCCGACGTCTCGCGCGATCTGCAGGAGGCGCTGGACCATG
The DNA here is from genome assembly GCA_017412675.1 of Clostridia bacterium. Taxonomy (GTDB): domain Bacteria; phylum Bacillota; class Clostridia; order Oscillospirales; family CAG-272; genus UMGS1696. Next base: position 2,329 of record JAFPWV010000191.1, on the reverse strand, counting down.
CGGGGCTCACCGGCGGCGTGCTCTATCTCCCGGCGGGCGTGTACCGGCTCGAGCATCCGGTGAAAGTCCCCTCCGGCGTGGAGCTGCGCGGGTCCTCCTCCGTGGCGACGCGCGGACAGTCGAACTGGTCCCAGGGGACGATCTTCTCCTGTTACTACGGCATCGGCGAGGCGGAAACCGCAGAGGCGCTCATCACGCTGTTTGAAAAGAGCGGCGTCTCCGGCATCCGCATCGTCTGTCCGACCAACGGTCCCTCGGTCGCCGCGACGACGCCGTACATGATCCGCGGCACGGGCCCCGACGTATGGTGCGTGAACTCCGCCATCGCAGCGGCGGGCTCCGGTGTCGACTTCGCGGGCTGCGACAGCCATTTCATCAAGAAGGTCACAGCCTGCTGCTACGATCACGGCATCCGCGCGGGCGGGAAAGGCGGCATGATCGAGGGCTGTCTCCAGAACGCGACCGTCATGATGCGGCAGGGGCTCGGCTTCCTCCAGAACTGGATCCCGGAGAGCGAGGTCTTCGCAAAGCTTTTCCCGATCCTCAGGACCCGGAGCGTCTTCCTCACGCTGGAGGACGCGGAGGGCGAACGGGTGCTCGATTACTTCGCATACGGCGTGATGACGGTGCTCGAGGTCAGGGACTCGAAGGATGTGCTTGTCGTCAACCTCGGCGGGGACAACATCGGGAACCGCGATCCCCTGATCCGGGTCGCATCGAGCGAGCTCACCGTCATCAATGCCCAGCGGTACAACGGCATCCTGTACGAAGCCGACGCGCCGAGCGATTTCAGCCTGTACAACCCCCTCACGGTCGACAACAAGCGCGAGCCGAACCTCATCCGCGGCGAGGAACACGAATTCCGTGCGCCGGGTGAATAAGGCAGCATCAAATCCGGAAAAACAGAAAGAGCTGACGTTGGAATGAGCGTCGGCTCTTTTTGACAGTCGATTATAATGTGACCCCGTCCTTGAAGATCGCGATCTGGCGGTCGTGATTGCGCTCGTTGGCGGTTTCCGCTCCGCCCGCGACGGCGAGGATCGCCTTCCAGAACCGTTCGTCGATCCCGTCGTCGCCGTCGAGCGCGGGGGAGGCGTCGAAGTCGATCCAGCGGGATTTCTTCGCGGCCAGCCCGGCGTTCGACGCGATCTTGACCGTCGGGACCGGCGCGCCGAGAGGAGTCCCCCGCCCCGTCGTGAAGAGGATCATCACGCATCCCGCCGCCGCGAGGTTCGTGCAGGCCACCATGTCGTTGCCGGGCCCTTCGAGAAGCCAGAGTCCGCCCGCGGGGATCCGGTCACCGTAGCCGAGCACGCCGGAGACGGGAGCGGACCCGCTCTTCTGCGTACAGCCGAGGGATTTGTCCTCGAGGGTGCTGATGCCGCCCGCCTTGTTGCCCGGCGAGGGGTTTTCGTACACGACCTGCCCGTGGCGGACGAAGTAATCCTTGTAGCGCTCGATCAGATCGACCGTTTCGTCGTAGACCTCCCGGCTCGAAGCGCGGTCCATGAGCAGCCGCTCCGCGCCGAACATCTCGGGGACCTCGGTGAGGACTGCGCCGCCTCCCATGTGGGTCAGCCGGTCCGTGAAGCGTCCGACGAGCGGGTTGGCGGTGATGCCGGAATAACCGTCCGAGCCGCCGCATTTCAGCCCGACACGCAGCGCGGACACCGGACACGGGACCCTTTCGTCCCGCGCGATCCGCGCTTTGAGCTCCCCGATGAGCCGCTCCCCCTCCGCGATCTCGTCCTCGTGTTCCTGACAGACGAGGAAGCGGATGCGTTCGGGATCGGCGTCGGATAGCAGCGCGCGGAAGGAGGCCATCGTATTGTTCTCGCACCCGAGCCCGACGACGAGGACGCCGCCCGCGTTCGGATTCAGCGCGAGTCCGCGGAGGATGAGCTGCGTCGTGCGGTGATCGTCGCCGAGCTGCGAGCAGCCGTAGGGATGCACAAAGGCATGGCATCCGCACCGCTGTGCGAGCGTTTCGGCAACGGCGCCCACGCAGCCGACCGTCGGGATCACCCAGATCTCGTTGCGGATCCCGACCCGGCCGTCCGCGCGGACGTAGCCCGGAAAGGTCTCGCCGTCGTCGACGGGAGCGGGGACGGGATGCGCGCCGTGAAAGACGTAGGTCTCGTGCTCTGTGAGGGAGGTCGCCATGTTGTCGACGTGCACCCGCTCGCCCGCCGCGATGTCACATACGGCGTGTCCGATGGGATTGCCGTATTTGATGACGTCCTCCCCCCTGCGGATGTCCTTCAGCGCGACCTTGAAGCCGGTTTCCGTGTCGACGGCGACGTTGTCGAGGGGATGGATCGTATAGAGT
>JAFPWV010000190.1 GCA_017412675.1 Clostridia bacterium | reverse complement strand
TCAGGGCAATCGCCCGGAACACACAGGAGGTTGAGCATTATGACTTTATTTATTCTCGCGGCCGGCATGGGTTCCCGTTACGGCGGTCTGAAGCAGATCGATCCTTTTACCGAGAACGGTGAGTTTATCATCGATTTTTCCATCTACGACGCCATCAAGGCCGGGTTCGACCGTGTCGTCTTCGTCATCAAAAAGGAAAACTACGAAGTGTTCAAGGAGACGGTCGGCCACCGCATCGAGGGCAAGGTCAAGGTCGAATATGTGTTCCAGGGACTCGACAGCGGCGTCTGCCCCTGCAAGATCCCGGCGGAACGCGTAAAGCCATGGGGCACCACCCATGCGCTCCTCTGCGGCAAGGATGTTCTGGACGATCCCTTCGCCGTCATCAATGCCGACGATTTCTACGGGCGCGACGCATTTTTCAAGGCTGCTGAATTCCTGAAGAATGCTACCACCGACTCCACGCACTTCTGCATGGTCGGCTACCGCCTCGGCAACACCCTCACCGACAACGGCTCCGTCGCGCGCGGCGAATGCCATGCCACGGCAGAAGGTTATCTCGACAAGATCGTCGAGCGCACCAAGCTCTTCAAGGAAGAGGGCGGAGCATACTTCGAGGAGAACGGCGAGACCGTGCATCTTCCGAACGACACCGTCGTCTCAATGAACTTCTGGGGCTTCACGCCGAAGGTCTTCGAGGGGCTCAGCGAAGATTTCGCCTCCTTCATCGACGATCCCGCAAGAGAACCGCTCAAGAGCGAATGCCTCCTGCCCAACACCATCGGCAAGATGATCAAAGCGGGCGACTGCGACGTCGAAGTGCTCACCACCTCCGCAAAGTGGTTCGGCGTGACCTACGCGAACGACAAGCCCGATGTCATTGCGAAGCTGAAAGCGCTCATCGCGGCGGGCGAATATCCGAACGGACTCTGGAAATAATCCGGGAGGGAAGACATGGCTATTCTTGTTACCGGCGGCGCGGGCTACATCGGCTCGCACACCGTCATCGAGCTGCAGAACGCGGGCTATGAAGTCGTGGTCTGCGACAACCTGTGCAATTCCTCGAAGAAATCCCTCGAACGCGTCGAGAAGATCACTGGAAAACCTGTGAAGTTCTACCTCGCCGACATCCGTTCCCGCGAGGACATGGAGAACATCTTTGCGAACGAAGAGATTGATTCCGTCATCCACTTCGCTGGGCTGAAAGCAGTCGGAGAATCCGTCGCCAAGCCGTGGGAATACTATGACAACAACATCGGCGGCACGCTTGTCCTCACCGACGTCATGCGGAAACACGGCTGCAAAAACATCATCTTCTCCTCTTCCGCGACGGTTTACGGCTCGCCGGCATTCGTCCCGATCACGGAGGAATGCCCGAAGGGGAACTGCACCAACCCCTACGGCTGGACGAAATCCATGCTCGAACAGATCCTCACCGACATCCAGAAGGCCGATCCCGCCTGGAACGTCGTCCTGCTGCGCTATTTCAATCCCATCGGCGCGCACAAGTCCGGCCTGATCGGCGAGAATCCGAACGGCATCCCGAACAACCTCATGCCTTATGTCACGCAGGTCGCAGTCGGAAAGCGCGAGCGTCTCACCGTCTTCGGAAACGATTACAAAACCCATGACGGCACGGGCGTCCGCGACTATATCCACGTTGTCGACCTTGCAAAGGGCCACGTCTGCGCGGTCAGAAAGCTCGCGGAGAACTGCGGCTGCAAGACCTACAACCTCGGCACGGGCATCGGCTACAGCGTTCTCGATATCGTGAAGAACTTTGAAGAAGCGACCGGCGTGAAGATCCCCTATGTGATCGGACCGCGCCGTCCCGGCGACATCGACGAATGCTACTCGTCCGCCGCGCTTGCGGAAAAGGAACTCGGCTGGAAGGCGGAGAACGGCATCCGCGAGATGTGCGAGGACTCTTGGAGATGGCAGAAAAACAACCCGAACGGGTATGACGACTGATAAAGGAGAGCGAACATGATCAAGAAAGAATTATTCGGAAAACTCCCCTGCGGATGTGAAGTCAACGCGTACACGCTGTCGAACGATTCGATCGTTTCGGTGTGCATCCTCAACTACGGCGGCATCCTCAAGAACATCTGGGTCAAGGACAAGAACGGCGTCGCCGCCGACGTGATCTGCGGGTTCGATACGCTGGACGGTTATCTGACCGCGGGCGGCTATCAAGGCGCCCTCATCGGCCGGATCGGCAACCGCATCGCCAAGGGCCGCTTCACCCTCGAAGGAAAAGAATATCAGATTTTCCAGAACGACGGTCAGAACTCCCTCCACGGCGGCAAGGTCGGCTTCAACGCGAAGATTTGGGACGTCGAAGAAAAGGACTGCTGCGAGAATCCCTCCCTCGTCCTCACGTATGTGAGCCAGGACGGGGAAGAGAACTACCCGGGCACCCTCTCCGTCAAGGTCACCTACACGCTGACGAAGTGCGGCGCGCTCTCGATCCATTATGAAGCGACGACGGATAAGACCACCATCGTCAACATGACGAACCACGCCTACTACAACCTTTCCGGCTTCGATTCCGGCGTGATCGACGATCAGATCCTCCAGCTCGACTGCGACCGGATCAACTCGCTCGACAATGAGCTCATCCCGGACGGCAAGTTCATCGATGTCACCGGCACGCCCTATGATTTCCGCGCCGGCAAGCCGATCGGCGAAGGCTTCGCGTCCGACTATCCGATGATGAAGGAATTCGGCGGGTACGACAACAACTTCGTCTTCTCCGCCTACAACGGACAGCTGAGACCGCGCGGATCCGTCACCGATCCGAAATCCGGCCGCAAGGTCACCCTCTGGACGGATCAGCCCTGTGTGCAGATCTACACGGCGAACATGATCAATCCGGACGACGTACCCTTCAAGGGCGGTGTGAAGCAGTACAAGCACTGCGCGGTCTGCCTCGAGACCCAGTGCATCCCGGACGCGGTGAACCACCCCGAATTCACCTCCACGGTCCTGAAGCCGGGCGAAAAGTACGATACCACGACGGTGTACAAGTTCAGCAACTAATCAAGTACAGTAAAAACGGGGGGGAGAAATCCCTCCGTTTCGTTTACTCGACGGGGAAAGGGGGCAGCCATGTCGAAAAACGTGATCCTGAGCGCGGATAACGAATGCAGCGTGTATCGGGTACCGGATTCTGTCGCAGCGTCTTTCTTCAAGCTCTGCGACACGTTCCACAGGAATGCGAAAACGCTTCAGATCCATCCGCGCGAATACAACGGAGTCGTTTGTTTCGATGAAACGGATTTTATCGAATATCTGAACGAGAAGATCTGCGGAGAAGAGAAGTGCGTCTTCGTTGAGAAAATCGGCTGGAGATACAATAAAAAGCACTGGCCGGAGAAATACAGAAGCTGCCCGCATTATAATTTCTGAAACTCCGTATTGTCCGCCGAACGGAAAGCCGCAGGAGCGATCCCGCGGTTTTTCCTTTTAGGCTGACGGATCAATAACTGCATTCCGTTTACCCGTCTCAACCGGAAAGGACTGGACAAGATGCGGAAAATCGGGTATGATAAAAACGACCGGAGCGCGACGGAGTTCGGAACACAGAAAGGAAACATACAATGAACACGATGAACATCGGAGCGGTGATCAAAACATTGCGCCGCGAAAGAGAAATTACCCAGGAGAGGCTGGCAGAATACCTGAATGTGACCCCGCAGGCCGTCAGCCGCTGGGAATGCGGTCTCGCTCTGCCCGACATTGCCGCCGTACCCGTTATCGCTGCGTTTTTCGGCGTTTCCTGCGACCGGCTTCTGGGAACGGAACCGGATGACCGTCAGGCACGGATCGACGCGGTTCTCAGAGAACATCAGCGTCTCTCGTCTCTCGGAAAGAAACGGAAGCGGACGGATCTGCTCCGACAGGCAGTTCGGGAGTTCCCCGGCGAATACCGTCTTCTCCTGAAATACGCATGGGATCTTTCCGCCTCTCCTTTTGATGATTTTGGGGAAACTGAGCTGACCGCAAAAGAACTCCGCGCAGTGCAGGAACAGGTAGTGGGACTGTGCCAGCGGATCCTCGACGACTGTACGGATGACCGCCTTCGGGCAGGCGCGCTGGATCTTATGAGTATGGAATACATGGAATTTGACGCGGAAAAGGCAAGGACAGCGGCGGAGCGTCTTCCCGATTTTTCCTTAACCCGGAACATGACGCTGTACCGTCTGTGGGATTACGATACCGACGAGCACCGCGCGTTCTTTCAGGAAAACATCGCGGAGCTTGCGGATCTCCTGTGGCTCAATATCCGGACGGCGGTGTGGGGAACGGAGGACCCTCTGAAAAAGGTCGTTCTCTGCGAAAAAGCGGCCGCCGTTTACCGAGCGCTCTATGAGAACGGGGATTTCGGGTACAGCTTTGCCATGCTCGCGCAGATTCATGAAACCATAGCGGAAGCGTACGCTGCGCTCGGACAGGGAGAGGAGACCGTAAAGGCTCTCCGGGAAGCGCTGGTGTTTGAAGAGCGTTTTGCAGAGCAGCCGGACGGATGCGGTACGTCTCTTTTGTCGGATCATCGCCGTTTTTCGCGCGGAGAATTGACCCGTGACAGTGAGCGCTCCTCCTTCGCTTATTTTCTCGACCGCCTGAAACACAGTCGTTATGATTTTCTCCGGGATCATCCGGATTTCCGGGAAATCCTCAGGAAAGCTGAAGCAGCATGTGCGATGGAATAGGACAGCCCCCGACACAGACGAAAGCCGCAGGAGCGATCCCGCGGCTTTTTGTTATTTCCAGAGGGTTTCAAAGAGATAGTCCGAGATTTTGGATGTGTCCCGCCAGAGCACGTAACAGAGATCGGACAGAAGCAGATCGACCGCGCGAAAGACAGCGAGGGCAAATTGAGCATAATGCTTGTTAAAATAATATTCAGCCGTCCCGTCGTCCCGGATCCATGGGTCGTCCTCAATCAAGTTCAGAAGCTGAAGTTTTTCGAGCGTCTCCAGAACGGCATCCTCCTCCATTCCGCAATCCGATGCCAGCTCGGGAACAGTGAATGCCCGGATTTCATCGCGTTCCACGGAACACGGCTCCGAACGCGCATAGACAGTGCGGTACAGATGGGCGTAAACCTTCCGTACATCCGGATCTGCCAGCTTTTTCAAAGCGGACGCCGCCTCTCCGCGCTCGAAGATTCTCTCGCTGCCGGGTGTCCCCAAATCGTTTTCGATAAAGGAGAAATTACGGGAAACGAAAACTGCGCCTGCTGTATTGGAAATGCACCCGAGCAGTTGAATGTGATCGCCGGGCTCGCCGGAGTTTGCGGGAAAAGCGCCTGCTTGCCGGATGAAATACTCTGTGAGCATATTCTTCGCCGCCGCTGGAAAGTCATCCGCCCGGACCTTCGCGGGTATCTCTTCTTCGATCCCGTACAGCGCGTTGAGCGTTACGCCGAGGGCGTTTGCGATCCCAGGCAGGAGCATGACGTCCGGCAGCGTCGTTTCGTTCTCCCATTTGCTCACCGCCTGATTGGTAACACCCAGCTGCGCACCGAGCTCCTCTTGTGTGAATCCGCGCTTTTTTCTGAATTCTGCAATATTTCTCCCGATGCTCATGACCGCACCGCCTTTCTTTGAATTGATTCTATTATACCATGAAGCCGGTCAGAAGGGAAGAGATTGTTTTTTGATTCACCCGCGGAGTTCTATCGGAAAATCGCCGTTTGGTTGGAAAGACGTCGGCGATCGTTTTCGGCATAAGCGGAAAATCCCCTCATATACTGGACTGGGACTGACAACCATTCCGGAGGGGTTATGAGATTCGATTCCTACCAGCGGAGTTCGGCGCTCGGGCAGTACATCGCGGAAAACCGCGCGACGGTTCGGGAAGCAGCAGCGCAGTTCGGCATCAGCAAATCGACCGTGCATAAGGATGTGACGGAAAAGCTCAGGCGGGACAATCCCGCGCTATATGCCGCCGTCGCTGAGATCCTCGCGCAGAACAAGGCGGAGAGGCACCTGCGCGGCGGTGAGGCGACACGGCAGAAATACCTGAATCTGCGGGAGCACCGAGTGGAAAAATAAGCCTTTCGTCTTGTATTTCGTCCTCCGTTGTGTTATAATCCAGAAGAAAACAAAAGGCATCGGAGGCAGTCATGGAACTCTGGAAAACAGGAAAATGGATCTGGGCGGAAGGATACGATTCGCCGAACACATACATCGACGCGGAATGTACCTTCCCGGTCCGCGACGGTCAGAAGATCCTGATGGCGATCTCGGTCGACACGAACTATGCTTTTGAGCTCGGCGGGCGGCTCTTCTTCGGTCAGTATGCCGATTATCCCTTCGATAAGGTGTACGATCTGCTCGATCTGACGGACGCTGCCGCTGCGGGTGATAACCGGATCGTGATCCGATGCTGGCACCAGGGAGACGACAGCTCCACGGCAAGAGGCGAGGCTGCCGGGCTGATTTATGAGATCTTCGCAGACGGCGTTTGCGTCGCGGCAAGCGGGGATGAGACCCTTGTCCGCCCGGTCATGGGCTACACGATGGGGCAGGGCGTCGAAAAGGTTTCCGGTCAGCTCGGGTATTCCTTCCGCTACGACGCGCGGGTCGAAGAGGCGGCGTTTTCTCCGTGTGTTGTTGCCGATAAGCCGATGCCCGCGCGTGAACGCCCGATCCGAAAGCTGATCCTCGGCGACGACGAACCTGCAATCCTCCCGGTCAGCGGGACCTACACCGATGCTCCGCATGCGGAAAACCTCACGCTCGGCCAGCGGATGCAATTCGCCGCGCTGCGGTTCGGAAAGCACGACCTGACGCGCCGCCTCCCGAGCGAGGAGGGTATACTCCTAAATGCGGGAGACGATGATGGGATCTTCTTCCTTGTCGACACCGGCAGGGAAAACGCCGGGATCCTGTCGCTCGATCTGGAGCTTGACGAGGACGCGGACATCCTCATCGGGTGGGGAGAGCATCTCGACGATCTGCGGGTGAGGACGATCATCGGGGGCAGGAATTTCGCGGCGTCGGTTCATGCCGTCCCCGGACGAAACCGCTTTGTCCATCCGTTCCGCCGCCTCGGGATGCGGTATCTCGAGGTGCACATCCCGGCAAAATCCGCGCGGATCCATTACGCCGGGATCAAAACGACCGATTATCCGCTTTCGCGCGAAGTCTTCTTTACCAGCGCGGACAGCCTGCACAATACGATCTACGAGGTCTCAAAACGGACCCTGCGAATGTGCATGCACGAACACTATGAGGACTGTCCGTGGCGTGAACAGGCGCTGTATTCGATGGATTCGCGCAATCAGATGCTGTGCGGATACTACGCGTTCCGGGAGACGGAATTCCCGAAGGCCTCGCTGCGTCTGATGGCACAGTCGATCCGCGAGGACAATATGCTCGAGCTGTGTTCTCCCGCGCGGGTCTCGATCACGATCCCGGCTTTCACGGCGATCTACCTGACCCAGGTCTCCGAATACCTCCTTTTCTCGGGAGATTCGGACTTCGTGCGCGAGCTTGTCCCGGTGCTCACGCGGATCGCGGATGAGTTCATCCGTCGGAGGGACCCGGAAACAGGGCTCATCGCTTGCTTCACAGAGCAGAAATACTGGAACTTTTACGAATGGCAGACCGGTCTGGACGGTTCCATCGCAGGTTCCGTCAAGGAGGAGGACGTCACCTTCGACGCTCCGCTGTGCGCCTTCGTATCGTTCGGTCTCCGCGCGCTGTCGATGACCCTCGGCAATCTCGACGAACGGGAGGCGGCAGAGCGGTATTATGAGGAACACCGCACGCTGAACGACGCGATCGACCGGGCATTCTGGGATGAAGACCGCGGTGTTTACGCGACCTACATCAGACGCGCGACCGGAGAGAAGTTCCACTATGCGGAGCTGACGAATTCGCTAATTGTCTATGCGGACGCGGCGAAGGGCGACCGGTTGAATTCTGTGCTTGTCAATCTGGCAGGGAAGAGTCTCATCCCCGTGACGCTCAGCCACAGCATTTTCAAATACGAAGCGCTGATGAAGCAGAAGGAACGCTACGCCAGAACCGTCTTCGAGGATATCGCCGCGCAATGGGGATATATGCTGCGTGAAAACGCGACGACCTTCTGGGAGACGATCGAGGGCGCACGGGATTTCGCAAACGCCGGAAGTCTGTGTCACGGATGGTCCGCCATTCCGATTGCGATCTATCACCGCTACGCCTTGAAGGCGGACGGCGAGACGACCGGTCTCTATGAGTGCAGGATCGAAGAGAGAGAAACGAATGGATTTTGACGAATCCGCCTATGATCGGGCCGGACGGTTTGTCACACTTCAACATTGACAGCCATCCGGCTTTTTGTTATAATAGGAGTAATGGAAAGCTTTTCCTCAATTCACCTTGTTTCAAAGTTCGCCACGGGGGAAGAGCACCTTTGCCGTCAGGGGAGACGTTCGTCCCTTCGGAGATCGCTTGCTATGATTATACAAAATGCATATTTTGTATAATTCAGGGAAGTCTGTAACGTCTTTTTACCGCCTGACGCGATCATGTCACTTTCGGAGGTCTATCATGAAGTCCAACAAGAAAATCCTGACCATGGTTCAGATTGCGCTGCTGGGTGCGCTTGCCGTCGTCCTGTCGATGTTCCAGATCCCGATCATCGCCGGCCTTTCGCTCAACTTCGCGCTCGTCCCGATCGTCATCGCCGCCGTTGCGATCAGCCCCGCTGCCGGATGTCTGATCGGCGCTCTGTCCGGGATCACCACCGGCATCCAGACGTTCATGCTCGTCTCCAGCGTTCCGCTGTACCAGGTCTTCATCGGTACGTCCGGCTTTTTCACGTTCGGTCTCTGCGTCGCCAAAACTGCTCTGGCCGGACTGGTTTCCGGACTGGTGTTCAAAGCGCTGACCAAGGACGGTCCGAGAAAAGCGTCCAATGTTTTCCTTCCAGCCGCGCTTTGTCCGATCGTCAACACCGGCATCTTCTGCCTCGGCGTCATTCTGGTATTCGCCAAACCGCTCGCGGAAAGCGCTGAGTTCGGCCCGCTTGTCTCGAACGGTCATCTGCTCTCTTTCGTATTCATCGGTCTGGTCGGTGTCAATTTCCTCGTGGAATTCATTCTGAACCTGATCCTTTGCCCGGCCATCGCAAAAGCGCTGTTCTCCACCAAGTATTTCAAGAAGTAATACATATTACAAAGATCATATATAGCAAAAAGAACCGCGTGAAAACGGTTCTTTTTGCTGTTCATGCGATATTTTGTGTCGCTGTTATTCAAATTCGTACCCCAGATCCTTCATGTCGGATTCAAAGAAATCGAACATGTGGACGCCGGGATCGGTCTTGTAGCGGCCAACGGAGTCCGGGCGCATCTCGATCTTCGCGATCGGGATTCCGAGATAATCCGAGATCCGCGCGATCGTGTTGTCCTGATCGAAGACCATATCCTCGAAGCGGACGTACAGCGCATGTTCCGGCTCCGGCGTGGAACGGACGATTTCCCGCTGATACAGCCAGCTCACCGCGCGGTCGTGCCGGACATCGCCCGTCTTTTCATACGGGACGCCGAAATCGCCGAGATCGTCGGTCAGATGCGAACCGAGGATGCAGTCGCGGGGATCGCGGACCCAGAAAATGTACCGGATTTCCGGGAACATGCGGACGATCCACGGATAAACGAGGGTGGTTTCGGGGATCTTCCAGCCTTTGTATTCCGCGTCGGACGTGAGGACGCTGTGGAGATACTCCTCGATGAGGGTCTTGAATTCCGCGGGGATCTCACAGGTGTGGACCTTTGAGAAATCCCAGCGGTTGTTCCCTTCGTACGTCACATATTTTGCAAAGACGCGGCAGGCATCGTACATTTTCTCGGGTGGAAGAAGATCGCCTGAGACGTTGAGCGGTTCTCCCATGAAGACACCGCTTGCGGAGAGCGTGTGTGAAATGGAGCGGGTGCCGGAATGGCCCCGTCCGATGACGGTGATGAGCATGATTGACCTCGGAATTCAGGTTGTTATGGGTAGTCTACCATATCGGAACCGTTCTGTCAAGCGAATCGGGCAAACAAAACCCAAAAAAGTTACACTTTTGACTTCACAAAGCCGCGGATTTGTGCTATAATATGGCATCATCAGAAATAGAATCCCGATCGGAGGAAACGAACCATGAAAATGAGAGTAATGTACGCAACGAAAAAAGGCAAGATGATCACCTACGCGGATGCCATCGGCGCGGCGAACGGATGCCTTGTCAACGACATCCCCCCGGCCTACCCGGCTGACAAGGAACGTCTGGTCCTCATCGGCCTCACCATGAAGGACGAACCGGAAGACCGTGTCCGCCGCTTCTGCGCCGAGCTCACGCCCGACAAAGCGACCTATACCGCCCTCTTCATCGACGGCGAGCCGGGCACCGAAGCCGAAGAACAGGTCAAGGAGATTCTGAAGACCGCCGGCACATATGTCCTCGAAGAAACCTACTACGTCAACACCGGCCGCGTCAATTTATCGAAGAAAATCTCGCTCCAGGAGCGGCAGCACATCGTCGACTGGTCGAGAAAGATGCAGAACTGGGTCATCTCCCTCAACGGCAAGGCCCCGACGACCAAGACCTTCGAGCCCGAAGTGAAAGAATAAGGAATTCCCGCATCCGGCGCTGAGAACGGTATGTAGCCGCTCAAACGCCGGACGCGCTGTTTCAGACGAAACCATGTATCCGGAGGTCCCATGAATCCGATGTTTTTCCTGCTCCTCATCCCTGCGCTCTTTGCCGTTCTGCACGCGAAATTCGGGAGTTATCCGCTCAGCGCGTCCGTCACGGCGTCCTGCCTCCTGATCTCACTCCTGGCGGGCGCTTCGCCGTGGATCCTGACCGCCTTTGCGCTCTCGATCATCGGGGATTATTTCATGGCGCATTCAGGCGGCAAAAACGGCGACCGGATGCTGATCGGCGGGATCGTCGGATTCTTTCTCGCTCACGCGTGCTTCCTGACTTACAGCGTCATCGCCGCGGCGATCCCGTCCAACCCCGTCCTGCGCCTCACGATTGCCGCCGTTCTCATCGTCGGTTATGCGATTTTCCTTGTGAAAACGCTTTATCCCGCGATCGGCGAGCGGTTCCTGCGCATCGCGGCGACGGCCTATACGGGGATCTCCCTCTCCGTGATGACCGCTTCCCTGTTCTCGTCCGCGCCCCCCGTCTCCGCAGTCCTCTTTGCCGCCGGGATCGCATTCATCCTCTTCTCCGATACCCTCATCGCGCTGTCCCGGTTCCTTCACAAAAGGAAGCTCGGACGGTGGATCTGCCCGACATACTTTGTCTGCCACATTCTGATCACCGCGTCACAGATCGTGCTTTCAAAATTTCTCGGATAAATTTCCGAAAACCTCTTGCAATCCGGAACCGGATGTGATATAATAACACCGTTCCGGAGAACATGGCCTGTTGGTCAAGCGGCTAAGACGACGCCCTCTCACGGCGTAAACGGGGGTTCGATTCCCCCACGGGTCAGAAAGGCACCTCATCGAGGTGCCTTTTCGCGTTATAGGAGGATGAGAACTTTTCGGTTTTTCAGAATAATTTTCGTACATATTGAACCTTTTGCCCTTTTTCTCCGACTATATGAGTGAAACCGGTTTCAGAATCGAATCAAAAGCGAGGTGAGACGCATGACTGAGTTTGAGGAACTGCTTGCAAAAGAAATGCCGGCTCTAGAACGTTTCGTCCGATATCGGATCGGAAACCCGCACGATGCCGACGATGTCCTGCAGGAAGTCTGTCTCGCAGCGTTCAGGGGATTCGACGGTCTGCACGACAAAAGCCTCTTCCAGTCATGGCTTCTTGGCATCGCGCGTCATAAGTGCAGCGATTATTTCCGAGAAAAGGCGAGAAAGCTTGAAATCCCGATCGAGGAACTAAACGACTCGGTTCTGCTGGTCGCCGCAAGGGGGATCACCCCGGCATCGGTTGTCCGCGAAACTCTTGCACTTCTCGGCGACAAAGAGAAACAGATCCTGTATCTATCCTATTTTCGGGAGCTGCCGCAGGATCAAATCGCCAAGAGGCTCGGTATTCCGCTCGGGACCGTCAAGAGCCGCCTGCACTATGCAAAAGAAAAGTTCAAGGAGAAATACCCGTACAATCGGGAACCGAAAGGAGAAAAACCGATGAAAAGATTTCCGGAAATCATGCCCGAATACACGATCCAGGCGCAGAACGAGGCACCGTTTGCCGTTTCGCACCGCGAGCTGCCCGGTATGTTCATTGTTCCTGCCGAGAACGAAACCGCTTCCTTCGCCATGTATGACTTTCCCTGGAAAAAGCTTTCCGGGCAATACGATCTGAAGGTGATCGGAAGAATCGTGATCCACGGGATCGAGGGCGTGGAGATCGTGTCGCGGTATCAGGAAGATCAAGTCACGGAAGAACAGCGGATCTATGCGCAGCTGACTGAAACGAGATGCCGCTACCTCGGCGGTGAAAGCATCGTAAACGGCTGCCGCAAAATCGTCACGTTTCTGGACGGGGAATTCGAGGATGCTTACGGTATCGGCGAGAACAACTGCGGTTTCCCCGTTGAGCGGCAAAGCGAGGGGATCATTGTTCAGAAAGGCAGCCAGCTCGTCCATGATTGCAAAAACGATGTCTCCGATATCGTCGGACGTTTCGCCGTAACCGTTGCGGGAAAATCATACGACATCGTGCGTCTGATCGATATTCAGTTCTATCACGGCGCCATGCTCTGCGAGCACTATCTTGACAAGAGCGGCAGGACCGTCCTGTGGAGACGCTTCAACGCGGACGACTGGGAAATCGAACGGTATGGAAAACCGTGGACGGAAGCGCTTCCCGAGAACGAACGGCTGACGGTAAACGGCCAGACTTTTGTCCACAGGTACGACTGCATCACGGATCATATCCTCGAAGGATAAACCGTTCACGGAAAAGCCCGCGGTCATCACGCCGCGGGTTCTCTGTTTCTCAGACGATCCGTGGAGATCCTTTTCTCCGGGAGACCGAGTGTGAGGAGCGCGTAGAGGGCGAGGAAAGCGATCATCGAGACGAGGGGCGGGATCGCGTCGAGCAGGATCAGATGTGCAATGGAAAGCACAGCGGCGGCGCCGAGCGGGCGGACATAATAAGGCAGCGCATCCCGGATCCCGACGCCCGTCACACGGCCCAGCCGGTGGATGCTCGCCGCGAGATTGCCGACCTCACAGAGCCAGATCGTCAACAGATACCCGTAGATCCCCATCATGGGCGTCAAGAGGATCACAAGGATCAGCCCGCTCGCGGCGTCTGCGATGTTCACCTTCATCGAATAGACCTGCTCTCCCATCCCTTTCAGAAGCGCGTCGACCGCGGTGTCGAGATACATGAACGGCACGAGCGCACCGAGGAGGAGCGTGTACCGGGCAGCGTCCCCGGAATCGTAGATCATCATGCCGAGCTCGCGGGCATAGTTGACGAACACGCCGCATGCCGCAACGGAAAAGAGCGCGGAATATCGATATACCCGCCTTGTCATTGCCCGCATCCTCTCCGTGTCGCCGAGGGCGTGACACTCCGCCATTTCCGGGACAAGAAGCGAGGTAAACGAGTGAATCACGGCATAAGGAAACATGACAAGCGGAAACGCGATCCCCTGAAGCAGGCCGTACTGGGACAGTGCCGTCTCCTGTGTCAGGCCGCTTTTGATGAGCCCTTTCGGGATCGCAAGGTGTTCGAGGGTCGTCAGTCCCTGACGCGCGTATGCACCGACTGCCGCCGGGAGCGCGATCCCCACGCATTCGGAGAAGGTCGCGTTCGTCTTTATCGCCGTCTTCCCCGCTTTGACGCCGCCCGGACGTTTGGAATCGGTCAGATACAGAAAGAGATGCAAAATCAGGGTCCACGCTTCGGCCAGAGCGGATCCGCCGACAACTGCGAGACAGGCGGACTCGACGTTGTCCGGCACGACGAACATGAGCGCGGTCGAAGTCACGGCGATCTTCACAAGCTGCTCCGTAATCGAGGCAATCGCATTCTTCCCCGCTTTCCTGAGGCCCGTGAAATACCCGGAGAGCGCGGAGGAGAGGGAGATCGCCGGAAGACTCAGGGCGAGCACGCGAAGCGAGGAGACGGTCCGCATGTCACCGAGAAGCCGCGCGGCGATGAGCTTTGAGGTGCAGAACAGGAGCGCGCCGCTTGCGGTGCCGAAGAAGAGGCTGTACAGCGACACCGCACGGATCACACGCCGCATTGCCGACCGCCAGGATGCCGCATCCGCGCGGGCTTCTTCGAGCTTCGCCGCTCGTTCGGATGTCAGCCGGACCGCGCCGAGATTGACGGAGGAGAGGGCGAGGGTGACGGCGAAGGCATAGACGCTCATGACGAGGGTGAATAGCCCCATGCTCTCCGGACCGATTTTGCGGTTGACATACGCATGGAAGCTCACCGCCAGCCCGCGCATCAGAACGCTGACAACGGATAGGGTGAGCGCATTTTTCAGAAAGATACTGCCTTTTTTCAAGGATTCTTCCTCCCAAAGGTCTGCGAATTGCGAAATTTTCGCATTGTGCATGCGCCGACGTCTTGATTTTTTCATATTCGGTGGTGTATAATGGAAAAAACACCTACGGGGGCGCCTATGGAACGCGTCAGCAAACACAATTACTATCTCGACATCGCCCAGACAGTCTCCGAACGGAGCACCTGTCTACGCCGCCGCTTCGGCGCGATCATCGTCAAGAACGACGTCATCATTTCGACCGGTTACAACGGATCTCCCCGCGGCCGTGCCAACTGTACCGACATCGGGTCCTGCTACCGCGAAAAGCTCAAGATCCCGCGCGGAGAACGCTACGAGCTCTGCCGGTCGGTCCACAGCGAAGCCAACGCCATCATCGCAGCCGCCCGCGAAAACATGCTCGGCGCGTCTCTGTACATGTGCTGCACCAGCCCCGCGACCGGCGAGATCCAGCCGAATACCAATTCCTGCATGATGTGCAAGAAGCTCATCATCAACGCGGGCATCTCGAAGGTCTTTATCCGCGACACGGCTGAGGAATATCGTGAGATCGACGTCTCCGAGTGGATCGAAAACGACGACTCCCTCTCCGGCGCGCTCGGTTATTGAAGCCATCCGTATTATATTGGAGGACAATCCGTTTTATGAATCATCCCATCCGGCAGGCGGCCGCCGTTCTTCTCGCCGCCCTCACCCTGCTCCTCTCTTCCTGCTCCGCGCGGCTCGTGAACCTCACTTATGCAAACGGACAGATGATCAACAAGGCCAAGCACCTCGCCTACAACGCCGCGCCGCTGAACTATGAGCCCGCATCGGTCGGGGAGGAATTCGCATACTACGGCAAAGCCGACATCGTACTTTACGAGATCGTCGGTCTCGATCCGAAGGAATGGCTGACCGAAGCGTACGCCGGCACGGCAACGACCGTTTTTTACAACGAAAAGATCAACCTTCCGACGCTTTCAGAAATGGCACCGTCAAAGGTCTTTGTCTGCATCAACGAGGAAGTCACGCACGCGATCTCGACCGTCGAGGATGCCGACATCATCGCCAAGCTCATCGATCTCTACGAAAACGGCGAATACGCGGAATGGCCCCTCGTCGGTTCGCTCAAA
Organism: Clostridia bacterium; assembly: GCA_017412675.1. GTDB lineage: Bacteria > Bacillota > Clostridia > Oscillospirales > CAG-272 > UMGS1696. Next base: position 5,916 of record JAFPWV010000190.1, on the reverse strand, counting down.
ACGTACGAGCTGAAATTCTGGTCCGAGGAAAAATACCCCTATATTTACTACAATCTCACCTACGGTGAATTCCCCGAAGGAAAATTCCTCTATGACCGCACGACCAAGCGCTCCGTGATGATCGGCGATCTCCTCGACGATTATGTCTGGTGAGATTGAAATCACCCGCGCGCGGGAAGATCAGCTCGACGCGATCCTTGCGATCGAGAACGCCTCCTTCACCTGTCCGTGGTCCGAAGAGAGCTTCCGCGAGGCGTTTGCTTCCGGGAACATCACGATCTATTCGGCACAGCGTGACGGTGCGCTCGTCGGGTTCGCTTGTCTGCTTGCGATCGGCGAGGAAGCGGAGATCCTCAATATCGCCGCTGCCCCTGCATCGAGGCACATCGGCGTCGGGCAGCGCCTTCTTTCCGAAATGCTCACCGACGCATCCGGCCGCGGCGTATCCGACGTCTATCTCGAAGTCCGCGCTTCCAACACGCCGGCACGTGCCTTGTACCGCAAAAACGGATTTTCCGAAATCGGGATCCGCCGCAGTTACTACATCAAGCCCCGGGAGGATGCGATCCTCATGAAAAAGACGCTCATCCCGGCAGAACAAGGACATCTATGATTCTTTTTGCCATCGAAAGCTCCTGTGACGAAACCTCTGCCGCCGTCGTGAAAGCGGAGGACGGACGGTTCACGGTCATTTCCAACATCATCTCTTCGCAGATCGCCATCCATGCGCTTTACGGCGGCGTTGTCCCCGAAATCGCAAGCCGCGCTCACTGCGAAGCAGTCACGAACGTCGCGCGCGAGGCGGTCAGGGAAGCATGCATCGAGCTTTGCGAGATCGACGCAGTCGCCGTGACCTTCGCGCCGGGGCTGATCGGTTCCCTCCTCGTCGGCGTCAGCTTCGCCAAATCCCTCGCCGTGTCGCTGGGAGTTCCGCTCATTCCGGTCAATCACATCGAGGGACACGTCGCGGCGGCGTACATCGAACACGAGGAGCTCGCGCCTCCGTACCTCGCATTGGTCGTTTCCGGCGGACATACTTCCCTTTACCGGGTTCCGGATTACACGACATTTGAGGAGATCGGCGCGTCCCGTGACGATGCCTGCGGCGAAGCATTCGACAAGGTCGGGCGCGTGATGGGGCTTCCCTATCCCGGCGGAGCGGCGATGGACAAACTGGCCGCAGCGTACTTTGCCGATCCGGATTCCGACAAGCTCTCGTTTCCCTTCCCCTCTCCGGCCGTCGGCGACGATTCCTTTGATTTTTCCTTCAGCGGATTGAAAACCGCCGTGATCAACACGATCCACAACGAAAAGCAGAAACGGAAAACCGACGATCTCGGGGAGGAGGTCCGCCGCGCGATCGCCGGATCCTTCACGAAGACCGTTTGCGACGGGATCTCGAAAAAGCTCTCCCTGGCCCTCCGCGACACCGGGATCAAGACGCTCGTGCTGGCGGGCGGGGTCGCTGCGAATTCTCACCTGCGCCGCGCCGTTTCGGAGACCTGCCGCCGGAGGAACGTCTCCTTCTGCGTCCCGTCTCTCGGACTGTGCGGGGACAATGCCGCGATGATCGCCGCTGCGGGGTACCATCTTCTCGAAGCCGGGATCACGGCGGACAGCGCGCTCAACGCATTTGCTTCGGACGAGGCCGCCGAGGAGTATCTCGCCTCCGTCAAAGCGCGTCATCATTCATGATCGATTGGGAATGACTATGAAAATCACCCCTGTTTACCGAAATCAGATCCTTTCTCTTCCGGCGGAAGCGGTCAAAGAGAGACTCTCGTCCGCGTCGAAGGATGAGTGGAAGGTCCTCCTGTCCGTGTTCGCAGAGCCCGAATTCGACCTCGCAGAACGGGCCGCCGCCCTCGATCTCACCGAGAAAGCCTTCCTGCGCGCGATCGAAGCGTGGAAGAAAGCGGGCGTCCTCCTCACCGACACGGAACAGCCCGTTGACACGCCTCCGAAAGGCGAGCAGCTGACCTTGACCGGCGAAGTCGCTCAGAAGCCCGCGACGAAGAAAAAGATCCTGCTCCGCCAGACGCTCCCGACATACACGGCGGACGAGCTATCCGAAACCGTCGGGAAGACCGAAGGCTGCAAAGAGCTCATCGACTCCTGCCAGCAGATCCTCGGCCATATCTTCAACACCGCGGAAACGTCGATCATCGTCGGCCTGCTCGATCATCTCCGCCTGACGCCGGATTACATCCTGCTCCTCTGCTCTCATGCCGCGTCGATCCACAAGACCTCGATCCGCTACATCGAAAAGATGGCCGTCGAGTTCTTCGATCGGGACATCTCGACCTACGGCGCGCTGGAAGCAGAGCTCGCGCAGCGGGAAGCGAGGATGAACCTCGAAACCTTCGTGCGCGAGACCTTCGGGACGGGATCCCGCTCGTTCATCAAAAAGGAGCGCGAAATGATCGACCGCTGGGCCAATCACTTCCAGTTTTCCCGCGACATGATCGCGAAAGCCTACGAGGTCACCGTCACGCGCACGGGAAAAGCGAGCATGGACTACGCCAACGCCGTCCTCGAAAACTGGTTTGCCGCTGGCTTCAAAACGCCCGAGGAAATCGACGCCGCGGAAGACACACGGAAAAAGAACGCCGAAAAGCGCCCCGACGGATCGAGCTTCGATACCGATGAATTCTTCGAGGCCGCGCTCCGCCGTTCCTACAGCATGATGGACAAGAACGCCAAAAACGGCGCGTCCGGAGAGGAGCCGAAATGACGAAGAGCGAAAGCATCCGCCGCGCAAAGGAAACCATCGAATCCCGCCGTGCCGAAAGCATCGCCGCTTATGAAAGACGCATCGCGGAGGTGGCTGAGGCCGTACCGGAATTCGCCGAAATCGACCGGGAGCTGCAGAAGACCGGACCGAAGATCGTCGCGGCATCCTTCGGCGGAGGGGACGCGAAAGCGGAGATCGAGGCGATCCGGCAGGAATACGAAAAAATCGCCGAACGCCGCCGCCAGGTCCTCATCGAGCACGGCTACGCGCCGGACTACTGCAATATCCGTTATTCATGTGAGAAATGCTCCGATACGGGCTACGTCGGGATCGATATCTGCGACTGCCTGAAACAGGAGATCGTGCAGAATTATCTCGAAAGCTCCGGGCTCTATTCCCTGACGAAAAATCAGACTTTTGACACGTTTTGTCTTGACTATTACGAAAAAAATGATAGAATAGGGATGGAGAATAATGTCAAAATCCTCAAAGACTTCGCGGAAGGCTTCGATCCCGCTTCCTCACCCAATGTCATCCTGGTCGGCGCGACGGGACTCGGGAAGACCCATCTCTCGTCCGCTGTGGCAAGACGCGTGATCGAGCGCGGCTTCTACGTCGTATATGAATGCGCGCAGGGGCTTTTGGCGGAATACGAGGCGCGCCGGTTCCGCACGAACAGCTATTCCGCCTCGGACGAAGGCGACGACATCGACCGCTTCATCGACTGCGATCTCTTGATCATCGACGACCTCGGCACGGAGATCACGAACCGGTTCAGCATCTCCTGTCTCTATTACCTTCTCAATCAGCGTCTCATCCGGCACCGTCCGACCATCATCAGCACCAACCTCCGCGGGACCGAACTCCGTTCCCGCTACGAGGACCGCATCATGTCCCGCGTCTTCGGCGAATTCCAACCTCTTCAATTCTCGGGAGACGACGTTCGGATGCAGAAGGTCAAGAAAACAAGTCAATCATAATTTTACCTTTCAGGAGGAATCAACATGAAAATCGGCGCAATGGTAGAATCGTTCCGTCTCGGCTTCCGCGCAGGCGTGGAAAAGGCCGCTGAGCTCGGGATCGAAGGCATTCAGGCATACGCGACCTACGGCGAGCTCGCGCCTGAAAACATGACCCCCGACAAGATCCGCGAAACGCTCGACATCGTCAAGTCGAACGGTCTGGTGTTCTCCGCGCTTTGCGGCGACTTCGGCCACGGCTTCATGAACGCAGAGGACAATAAGATCTACGTCGAAAAGTCGAAGAGAGTCCTCGATCTTGCGAAGAAGCTCGAATGCAACGTCGTCACGACCCACATCGGCACCGTTCCGGACGAAGAAAACGAAACACGCGAGACCATGCGGATCGCCTGCCGCGAGCTTGCGGAATACGCGGACTCCGTCGAAGCGGCCTTCGCGGTCGAGACCGGTCCGGAACCGGGCAAGCTCCTCGGCGAATTCCTCGATTCTCTCGGCGCTGGCGGCGTTCGCGTCAACTTTGACCCTGCCAACCTCGTCATGTGCGTGGATGACAGACCGGAAAACGCCCTAAAGTATCTCGGCAAGTACGTCGTTCACACCCATGCGAAGGACGGCATCATGCTGAAGAAGAAGGTCGACGAAGCCCTCGAGATCGGCGAAGAAGCGAAGGAACATCAGGCGCTCCTCGAAATGGGCCACAAGTATCTCGAGCTGCCCCTCGGCGAAGGCGACGTCAACTTTGACGTGTACCTCCCCGCCCTCGCGGCGACCGGCTTCAACGGCTTCCTCACCATCGAACGCGAAGTCGGCGGTCAGCCCGAAAAGGACATCGCGCTTGCCGTGAACTTCCTGAGAGAGAAGCTCGAGAAGTACAACCTCAAATAAATGAAGCTCTTTATCGCGTCCGATCTGCACGGGTCGGCGCTCTGGTGTGCCCGGATGCTCGATGCATACCGGGCCTCCGGCGCTTCCCGGCTCGTGCTGCTCGGCGACATCCTGTATCACGGACCTCGCAACGATCTGCCCGACGGCTATGATCCGAAGGCCGTCATTGCCATGCTGGCCCCCTTCGCCGCAGAGATCCACGCCGTGCGCGGAAACTGTGAAGCGGAGGTCGACGACATGGTGCTCGATTTTCCGATCTCGGCCGATTACGGCGTGATTTTTGACGGAGAACGCGCGCTCTACCTCTCCCACGGTCACCGCGAGATCCCGAAGATGCCCGGCGGATCCTATTATTTCACCGGGCACACGCACATCCCGCACGATTACGTCGAAGGCGGCGTCCGCTTTCTCAATCCGGGCTCCGTTTCGATCCCGAAAAACAATACGCCACACGGCGCGATCCTCTATGAAGACGGCGAAGTGCGGCGCATCCAATTATCCGAAAAGGACTGAATCTCATGAAACTGGCTGAAGCTCTCATCGAGAGAGCCGATTTACAGAAACGCATCGATCAGCTCGAGGACCGTCTCCAGAGCAACGCGCTGGTTCAGGACGGCGAGGAACCCGCGGAGGATCCCGTTGTCCTGCTCGCCGAGCTCACGACGCTCTCGACCTCCCTCGAGGACCTCATCACGCGGATCAATCTCACGAACGCCCAGACGACGATCGACGGAAAAACTCTCACCGCGCTCATCGCCAAACGGGATTGTCTCACCAAGCGCATCCGCGTTCTCCGCCACTTCCTCTCCGCCGCCAGCTCCACGGCCATGCGGAGCCGGGGTACGGAGATCATCGTGAAGAGCACCGTGCCCGTGCGCGAAATGCAGAAAAACGTCGACGACCTGTCGAAAGCTCTGCGTGAAACGGATACCGCGATCCAGGCGGCGAACTGGTCGACCGATCTCCTCTGATCTCACCGTGTGTAGCGTGAGCGGGCGAGTGTCGCCTCAGCGTTTGAGAATGAGACGCGCGACTCTTCGGAGTCATTATAGGTGGCAAGAGCGCGGAGCCGCTCGGGTTCGAGTCCCGTATGCACGAATATGCTCAGCAATCTTACATGTGCACGCCTCACCGTTATTCTTACTACCGGACATTGACGTTCATCGCGAGGGCGGGATCGGGGATAAAACTGAAAAACAAAAACGGGCGGACCCTTTGAAAGGCCCGCCTGATTGCTTTTCCCGCTCAGTTCCCGAGGAGGACGAGCAGGAGAATGATGACGATGATCCAGATAATGGTATCGTTGTCGAACAGGTT